>DATEKH010000234.1:0-7617 GCA_035277525.1 Allostellaceae bacterium | reverse complement strand
GCACCTCATATCTCGACGAGCCGAATGTGCGTTATTTCGTCACCGGCGCCGACCGCTTCGAGAGCGCGGCGACCTGGCCGCCGCCAAGCCCGCGCTACGTTCCTTATTATCTGGGCAAAGGGCCGACCGGGAGCGTCGCCTCGCTCAATGACGGCACGCTCGCGACTTCAGCGCCAGACGGCGATGGCGGCGCGACGGAGTTCGACTATCCCAACCCGGGCTGGCGGATGGGCGTCGTCGGCTTCGGCAAGGACGGCCGGCCCGATCCGGTGCGGCGCGTCCTCACCTTTGCGACGCCGCCGCTCGAGCGCGAGGTCGAGATCGCGGGGCCGATCGAGCTGGTGCTTCACGTGGCCTCGAGCCGCAACGATACGGACTTCTTCGTGAAGCTCTCCGAGCAATTCGCGCAACACGAGGACGAGCGCCGGCGCGACATCCAGCCGCGCTCGCGCATCGTCACCAAGGGCTGGCTCCGCGCTTCGATGCGCGCGATCGACAAAAAGCTGTCGCGCCCGCACGCACCGCATTACACCTTTGCCAAGAAAGAGCCGATCGTGCCGGGCCGCGTCTATGCCTTCACGATCGCGGTGATGCCGACGGCCTATCGCTTCAAGGCCGGAAGCCGCATCCGGCTCGAGCTGGCGAATGGCGATTCGAGCGTCACTGAAGGCGTGTTCGCGCATCCCTACACGCCCGAGAAGGTCGGGTGCGACACGATCCATCACAGCGCGCGCCATCCTTCGCAGCTCCTGTTGCCGGTGATCGAGCGCTGAACCGGGCGCGGCCGCGGAGGCTTGTGGGCGCCGCCACTTTGTTGCATCATGCAACAAACGCCGCATCCCTCGCGGGAGATGCGCGGCGCAACAAAAAACGGGCGACGCGCGTGGTCCGCCACGTCTAGCGACAACAGGGAGCGACCATGCAGAGACTTACCACCATCCGTTCCGCGTTGGCGATCGCGACCTGTGCCGCGCTTGCCCTCTCGCTGACCCATCCCTCCGCCGCGGCGGAGAAGGTGCGCGTCGGCAAGGCGGTGGCGACCGCCTTCACCTTCACGCCGCTCGATATTGGCATCCGCGAGGGCATTTTCGCCAAATACGGGCTCGATGTGCAGATCATCAATTTCACCGGCGATGCCAAGCTGCAGCAGGGTCTCACTTCCGACGCGGTCGATTTCGGGCTCGGCAGCGGGCCGGGCATGGCCTTTGCGGCCAAAGGCGCGCCGGTGCGCGCCGTCGCCGCCTATTTCGGCGCGCCCGCCAATATCTGCGTCATGGTCAAGGAAGATTCGCCGATCAAGAAAGTCGCCGACCTAAAGGGCAAGATCATGTCGGTGACCACCGTGGGCTCGCTCACCTACTGGCTGACGCAGCGCATCTCGCTTCACGAGGGCTGGGGCCCCGACGGCATCAAGATCGCCGCGACGGGCGGCGGCCAGGCGGCGACCTCGGCGCTTCTGACCGGATCGGTCGACGCGGTAATGGGCGCCTTGGAGACGGCGCTGACGCTTCAGGAGAAGCACCGCGCACGGCTGCTCGTCACCATGGACAAATTCGTGCCGCGCTTCATCACCCATGTGATCTTCGCGCGCAAGGCGGTGATCGATCAGAATCCGCAGGAAGTCGAAACCTTCGTCAAGGCGTTCTTCGCGGTGCTCGACTATATGCGTACACATCGGGACAAGACGATCGAGATCGCTGATGACGTGCTCCATGACGGCAAAGGGGTGTTGGCCCAAGCTTACGATAGCGAGATGCCGATCATGTCGAAGGACGGAACTTTCGACCCGGCGGCGCTCAAGCTCATCAAGCAATCCTGGATCGACCTGAAGATTTTGGACAAGGAGCCGCGCGATGATCAGATCCTGACGCGCCGCTTCGTGCCGGTGAAGGTCGCGGGCGGCGCCGAGGGGAAGTGATCCTGCGCGGAAGCGTCACAGGCGGCCGGACATCGAACAAGGGAGAGCGCTTATGTTGTCGCGTCGTATCGTCCATTCCGCTTTGGCCGTCACGGGCCTCATCACGCTCGCCTTGTTTTTGACCCGTCCCTCCGCCGCGGCGGAGAAGGTGCGCGTCGGCAAGGCGGTGGCGACCGCCTTCACCTTCACGCCGCTCGATATCGGCATCCGCGAGGGCATTTTCGCCAAATACGGGCTCGATGTGCAGATCATCAATTTCACCGGCGATGCCAAGCTGCAGCAGGGGCTCGCCTCCGATGCGATCGATTTCGGTTTGGGCAGCGGACCGGGCATGGCCTTTGCCGCCAAAGGCGTGCCGGTACGCGCCGTCGCCGATTATTTCGGCGCACCCGCCAATATCTGCGTCACAGTCAAGGAAGATTCGCCGATCAAGAAAGTCGCCGATCTCAAAGGCAAGGTCATGGCGGTGAGCACGGTCGGCTCGCTCACCTACTGGCTGACGCAGCGCATCTCGCTTCACGAGGGCTGGGGCCCCGACGGCATCAAGATCGTCGCCACAGGCGGCGGCCCGGCGATGGTCTCGGCGATTTTGACGGGCGGGGTCGATGCCGGGATGGGCTCGTACGAGACGGCGCTGACCTTGCAGGAAAAGGGGCGGGGGCGGCCGCTCGTCACCATGGACAAATTCGTGCCACGCTTCATCACCCATGTGATCTTCGCCAGGAAGCCGCTTATCGATCAAAATCCGCAAGAAGTCGGCACCTTCGTCAAGGCGTTCTTCGCGGTGATCGACTATATGCGCACACATCGGGACAAGACGATCGAGATCGCCGACGATATCTTGCATGACGGCAAGGCGGTGATGACTGGCGCCTATGACCGCGAGATGCCGATCATGTCGAAGGACGGAACCTTCGATCCTGTCGCGCTCAAGCTCATCAAGCAATCCTGGGTCGAGCTGAAAATCCTCGACAAGGAGCCGAGCGACGATCAGATCCTGACGCGGCGCTTTGTCCCGGTGAAGCTCACGACCGCGTCGGGCGCAAACTAGCCGGGCAAGCAACGCGCGTGGCAGCCGCGGGGCCGAAGCCCCGCCAAGAAGAGGAGACGCAAGAGATGATGGCGGCGTCATTCGGCCGCGCGGCGCTGGCGACGGCGGCGGTGATTGCTTTCGGCGCGCCGCAGTCAGCGCCGGCGGAGGAGCTTCACGCCACGCTCGCCATACCGGCGATCAATCTCGGCTTCATCGCGCGCTACGTCGCCGAGGATGAAGGCTTCTGGAAGACCGCCGGGCTCGATGTGAAGATTCTGCACATCCAGGGCATCGGCTCGATGAACGCGGTGATCTCGGGCTCGGCGGATTTCTCGATGTCGTCGGGCCCGTCGATCACGCGCGCCAATGCGCGCGGCCAGAAGCTCGTCGCGCTTGCGACCGCGATCGACCAATCGGATGAATACATCGTCATCCGCAAGGAGATCGCGGAGAAGGCGCATTTCGACCCCTCGGCGCCGCTTGCGACCCGCGGCAAGATTCTCGAAGGCAAGACCATGGCCGTAGGCGGCGCCGCGGCCATTCCCGACATCGTGTTGAAGGTGGTGGCGAAGCTGTCGGGCGTGCCGCGCGAGAGCATCACGACGACGCCGATGGTTCCGACCGAATTCATGGCGGCGTTCGAGCGCAAGGCGATCGACGGCTTCGTGTCGGGCCCGCCCTTCACCCAGCAAGCGCTGATCGAGGGCAGCGGCGTGCTGGTGTCGAACTCGGCGAAGGGCGAGCCGACGCAGTATTCGCCGGTTTCCTCGGCGCTGCTGCTGACCCGCGCCTCGTTCTGCGGCGATCATCGCGCGGTCTGCGAGAAGATGGTGCACGGCGTCGTCGAAGCGGCGCGCTTCATCCACTCGCATCCCGAGGAAACCATCGCGATCATGAAGAAGCATTTCGGCCAATATGGCGACAAGGTGCTCGAAGCCTCCTACGAGGCTCTCGCAGCGATGACCGGCGTGCCGCCCGTGACGACGCCCAAAGCGCTCGAGAACGCCGATCTCATGAATATCGAGGCGGGCTTCATGAAAGAGTCGGACAAGCTCAAGGACTACGCGGCGATCATCGACAACGAATTCACCAAATAGGCGAGGGACGCTCGCCGAGTACCCTCACCCCGTCCCCTCTCCCATTTCATGGGAGAGGGGACGCAGCTTCTGCGCCGCGCTCCTCCGTCGACTATTATCAGAGGAGTCTTGACGCGCCTCCCCTCGCCCGCGGAGCGGGAGAGGGACAGGGTGAGGGTGAGGGCTGATCGTGCGCCGATCCAACTTGACACTGCGCGGCGGCCTCCATCCAATGACGGCGGAAGACTTAAAAAAGGCCAGGCGAGATGGCGAAGGCCGCGAGAGCCCCTGAAAACGCGACCAAGGAGCAGATTCTCGACCGCGTCCGAGCGCTCATTCCAGCTTTTCGCGAGCGCGCCGCGGCGGCGGAAGCGGCGCGCCGGCTTCCCGCGCAATCTGTCGAGGAGATGCTCGCAGCGGGACTGACCCGCATTCTGATGCCGCCGCGCTACGGCGGCTACGGCCTGGGCTTCGACACCTGGTTCGAGGTGGTGCGCGATATCAGCGAGGCTGACGCCTCGCATGGCTGGTGCGCCAGCCTGCTGATCCATCATCCGCATTGCATCGCGCAATTTCCGCAAGAGGCGCAGGACGCGATCTGGGCCGAGGGCCCCGATGTCGCCATCGCCGCCTCCTTCGTGCCGGTGATCAAGGTCGCGGCCGCGGAAGGCGGCTATCGCGTCTCGGGGAAATCGCCTTTTGCCAGCGGCGTCGGGCATAGTTCCTGGGTCTTCATCGGCGGCATGGTCGAGACCAAAGGTGCGCCGGAATGGAATTTCTTCCTCATCCCGGCGCGCGACTGCGCGATCGCGGATACCTGGTTCACGGTCGGCATGCGCGGCACCGGCAGCAACACCATCGTCACCGAGAATGTGTTCGTGCCGAAGGAGCGGATGCTCAGCCTCGCGAAGCTGCGCGAGGGCCAGGGGCCGGGCGGCGCGATCCATGAAAACCGCATCTATCGCGCGCCGTTCATCGCCTATGCGCCCCTGAGCTTTGCGACGCCCATGCTGGGCGCGGCGCAAGGCGCTTACGCGCATTTCCGCGACTGGACCAGGACGCGCAAGGGACCGGGCGGCGTCGCGGTCGCCGAGCGCACGAGTATTCAAGTGCAGATGGCGCGCATCGCCGCCGATCTCGACGCCGCCGAATTGCTGCTGCGCCGCGCGGTCGAGGTGGCGGGCGCGGCGCCGGCGCCATCCCTTGCCCTGCGCGCGCAATGCATGCGCGATTATGCGCGCGCGGCCGAGCTCGCGGTCTCCTCGATCGACGGGCTCATCGCGATGTGCGGCACGGCCGGGTTCGCGGAATCGCATCCGATCCAGCGCGCCTGGCGCGACATCCGCTTCTCGGCCATGCATATCAGCCTCAGCGCCGAGAATGCCTACTCGCACCATGGCCGGATCGAGCTGGGCCTGCCCCAGGATCCGCATCTGCCCTATTTCTGATCCCACCAGCCGGTTGCGCTCCGCGCCGGGATCAGCCATAACGTCTCACAAGAATTCAAAACGAAATTCGCGAGTCGGGGTATGTCGTCTCATCACTGGCGCACGCGACGCCAGCTTTGCCGCGACTTGGCGCTCGCTGCGGCCGGGCTTAGTGCAGGATCTTTCGCGGCCAAGGCGCGGGCGGGGGAGCCGATTGCCGATCGCATCCTCGTGCTCAAATCGCAGCGAGTCCTGCTGCTAATGCGCGGCGAACGGCGCCTCGCGCAGTTTCCGATCGCGCTCGGCGCGCATCCCATCGGTCCGAAGCAGCGCCAGGGCGATCAGCGCACGCCGGAGGGGCTTTATCACGTCGATGGCTTCAATCCGCGGAGCCGATACCACCGCGCCCTCCATATTTCTTATCCCAATGAATGGGATGTGCAGCGCGCTCTCGCCGCCGGATTCCAGCCTGGCGGGGATATCGAGATCCATGGTCTGCCGCCGGACTTCGCGCATTACGACCCGGTGACCTTTCACAAAGACTGGACCAATGGCTGCATCAGCGTGAGCGATCCTGCCATGGATGCAATCTGGCCACGCGTCGCGCTCGGCACGCCGGTCGAGATCAGGGCCTAACGCTCGAGAGCGCGAAGGTTAAAATGAACGTCATGGCCGTGCTTGTCACGGCCATCCACGTCTTCGATCACGCAAGAGCTTCAAGTCGTGGATGCCCGCGACGAGCGCGGGCATGACGATGTGAAAGTAGTCTCATTCCTCGTTGCCGAGCAGCCCTATGCCCGCTTGCGCTCCGGACCGGCGTGTTCCTCGGCGATGATCGCCTCGACGATGCGCCGCGCCTGAATCCCGCCCGCGTCCTGGTTGAAATCGACCGGCTCGGGCAGGGCCTCGCCATAGGCGCTGATCGTGTTCTGCTGCGCCTCGATCACCGCGAGGTCTTCGAGGAAGGCGGTGTGCACCTGGCGGAAGATGAGTTCGGTGAGGCTTGCATCCTCGAGCGCGAAGTTGCGCGCCTGCGACCAGAAATAATGCGTCGTGGTCTCGGTCTCGGGCGTGATGGCGTTGAGGTTGCGCATCGAGATGCCCTGGCTGCGGTTGCCCTCGCGCGCGCCCGTGCCGGTGCGCGCCGCGCCGACATCGAGCCGCACGAAAGCGGGCGGCGTGAAATCGATGATCTGCCAGCGATCGACCGCCTCGTCGGGACGGAAGCCGCCTGCCCTCTGGAAGAAGGGCGGGGCGGGGTGATTCTCCATCCAGCGCGTCACGCGTACGGAATTCTCGCCGCGCTCCGCCTTGATCGGCGCGCCGGCGATGGCCGAGGTGCCCAAGGTCGTCGGATGAACGAATTGCAGATGCGTCAGATCGAGGAGATTCTCGACGATGAGGAGATAATTCCCCTTGAGGTCCAGGCGCTCGCCCTTGGCGCGCCAGGCCGGATCGTCCATCCAATGGAAATCGGTGATGAGCGCCGGATCGGCGAGCGCCGGATCGCCCATCCAGATCCAAATCCAGTGATAGCGCTCGATGACGGGATAGGCGCGCACCCGCGCCTGGGGCGGGATCGCCTTCTGGCTCGGCACGCGGATGCAGGCGCCGCTGCCGTCATAGACGAGGCCGTGATAAAGGCATTCGACCTCGCTGCCTTTGAGCTTGCCGTGCGACAATGGCATGTGGCGGTGGCAGCAGCGATCCTCGAGCGCCGCGGGGCTGCCATCTTCCTTGCGCCAGAACACGATCGGCTCGCCGCAAATTTTGCGGCTCATCAGCTCTTGCCGCCGAACCTCCCAGTCCCAGGCCGCGACATACCAGAAATTGCGCGCAAACATGGCGGGCTTCCTCCGTCGGGTTTCGCTCATTCTCGGCTGAGCGCGCGGCAAAGCCAAGCGCTTTGCGCCGGCGGCGTCAAGGCCGAAGGCCCGGCAGCACCTCTTCGATCAAGAGCCGCATCGACGCCTCGACTTTCTCGGGCGCCATCGCGCCGAAATTCATCATCGCGGCGACGCTCTCGACGCCCATTGCCTCAAGCGCGCGCAGCTTTTCGGCGACGCTCTCGATAGAGCCGAACAGCGCGAGCCCATTCTCGCGGATCTGCTCATAGCTCCAGGGCTTGGCATAGAGCCGGGTGCGGCAGTAAAGCTCGAACGG
>DATEKH010000233.1:0-2193 GCA_035277525.1 Allostellaceae bacterium | reverse complement strand
GCGCTCGAAGAGACGAGCCAGCGCTTTCTGGATCGCCTGCTCGCTGGCCGGATCGATGTTCGAGGTCGCCTCGTCGAGGATGAGGATTGGCGCGTCCTTCAACAGCGCGCGGGCGATGGCGACGCGCTGGCGCTGGCCGCCGGAAAGCTGCGCGCCGCGCTCGCCGACTTGGGTTGCGAAACCCTCGGGCAAGCCGCGAATGAAGTCCCCGATCTGCGCCGCCTCGGCCGCGGCGGCGATCTCCGCATCGCTCGCCTCGGGCTTGGCGATGCGCAGATTCTCGGCGATGGTGCCGTGGAAGAGATAGGTGTCCTGCGCCACCAGCGCGATCTGCGCGCGCAAGGCATCGAGGCCCAACTCCTTGATGTCGACGCCGCCGACGAGGATGGCGCCGGTTTGCGGCTCAAAGAAGCGCAACAGCAGCGCAACGATGGTCGACTTGCCGGCACCCGAAGGCCCGACCAGCGCGATGCGCTGCTGCTCGCCGACGTTGAAGGACACCGATTTGAGCGCCGCCTCGCCGCCGCCATAAGAGAAAGTCACGCCGTCGAATTGAAGATCGGAGCGCGCAGGCGCGGGCGCGGGCGAGGTGGTCTCGACGATGCTCGGTTGCGCCGCCAGGAGCTTGACGATCGGCGGCGCCGCGGTCGCGCCGGCATAGGCGGCGTGAAATTCCTTTTCGACGCGGTCGAGCGGGCGGAACGCCTCGCGGGCGAGGAAGAGCGACATGAAGAGCACGACCGGCGCCAGCTCGCCCGAGGCGACGCGCCAGGAATTCCAAGAGAGCAGCATTGCGACGCCGCCCAGGGTAAGGAGGCCGGTTACGCCGCCGCGCATCAGCGAGATCGAGAGCGTGCGCATCGCCTCCTCGCGCAGCTCCTGCGCCTTTTTCACCAAAGTCGCGCGGCGCGGCGCGATCGCGGCAAAGGCCTTCAAGGTGACGAGGCCTTGCAAGCTGTCGAGGAGATAGGCGCCGAAATCCGCGCGCACGACGAAGAGGCCGCGCGATTTGCCGCGCCGCCAGCGGCGCCAGAAATTGTTGGTGAGCGGCGCTGCCGCAACGAACGGCGCCAGCACCGCCGCCGAGAGCGGGTCGAGCCAGGCGAGGCAGGCGAGCACGCCGACGCAGCCGAAAATCGCCGCGAAGACCGTGGGCATATAGCGGCTGAAATAGGTTTCGACCGCCTCGACGCCGCCGACGATCATGGTCTGAATCTCGCCGCTGCGCTGCTCATTGACGAAGCTCGGGCCCAATTCGAGCAGTTTCGCCAGCAAGCGCTCGCGCATGCTTTCCTTGGCGGCCGAGGCGGTGGTCTGCGCCGCGATCTCGCTGGTCCAGACGAGCACGCCTCTGAGCGCGATCAGCGCCGCGAGGCCGGCGATATAGGGCAGGGCACCTTCGACATTATGCGCGCGGAACACGGTCGCGAGCACAAGCGCCGAGAGAATGCCCTGGCCGAGATAGGCGATGGTGACGAGGATGCCGAGTGCGACGCTCATCGCCATATAGCGTTTGATCGGACCTGCGAGCGTCCAAAGCGTGCGGCTCATGCGCCGGGACTCCCTTGCCATGGCGGGTCCCGAGAAGCCTGACTGACCGCCAGTCAGGAGTCAAGGCATCGGCGGCGCGGGCTACGCGGCGCGCCGCGCGCGATCGACATCGGGGGTGCGATAGGACGCCTCGGGAATCTGCGCGAGCGTCGAATCATGAACCCGGGGTCCGAGGCCATAGAATTGCTGAAAGCTCATGATGAGCGGCCGCCATGTGTCGGGATCGATGCGGTCGGGCGCGCCGGCCATGATGATCGAGTCCTCGAGATGGACGCGCAGAATGCGCACTTCGAGCGTCAGCAGACGTCCCTTTTGCGCCGGGTCGTCTTCGGCGAGGCCATGCACCGCTTCGAGCCTCGCCTCGAGCTGCACCGGGCATTCGCGCACGCGCGGCGCCGCGACGGTCTGCGATGCGACCGGCGTCAGCCCTGAGACGCCGAACTTGTCGCGCTCGAAGCGATAGCCGCGGCGCTGCTTCACCTCGGGCACCGGGTCGGCGCCGGTCGTGCGCGCGAGACGGTTGACCGCGCCGACCTCGTTCACCGAGGGCAGGTTCAACACGCATTCGCCGGTGCGGCGCAGATTCTGCGGCGTCTTCGAGGCGGCCGAGAGGCCGAGCACGCAGCGCCAGCCGAGCCAGAA
>DATEKH010000232.1:0-3371 GCA_035277525.1 Allostellaceae bacterium | reverse complement strand
GAAGCGGAAGAGCGGCGCGACCGGCCCGAAGGTCTCTTCGCGCGCGAGCTTCATCTGCGTCGTCACATCGGCGAGCACGGTCGGCTCGTAGAAAGTCCCGCCGAGGGCGTGGCGCTTGCCGCCCAAAATCACCCGCGCGCCTTTCTTCACCGCGTCCGCGACATGCTCTTCGACCTTCTCGATCGCGGCGTGATCGATCAGCGGCCCGATCACCGCGCCCTCCTCGTTTCCGGGCGCGACCTTCATCGCCTTGACCGCATCGGCGAGCTTGCCCGCAAAGCGGTCATAGACCGGATCCTGCACCAGGATGCGGTTGGCGCAGACGCAGGTCTGGCCGGCATTGCGGTATTTGGAGGCGAGCGCGCCCTTGACCGCGGCGTCGAGATCGGCGTCGTCGAAGACGATGAAGGGCGCGTTGCCGCCCAATTCGAGGGACAGCTTCTTCAAGGTCCCGGCGCATTGCGCCATGAGGATTTTCCCGACCGCGGTCGAGCCGGTGAAGGAGAGCTTCCGGACGATCGGATTCGAGGTCATCTCGCCGCCGATTTCTTTCTCGGCGCCGGTCACGACCGAGAACACGCCCTTCGGGAGCCCCGCGCGCTCGGCGAGCTCGCACATGGCGAGCGCCGAGAACGGCGTTTGCGGCGCCGGCTTCACCACCATGGTGCAGCCCGCGGCGAGCGCGGGCCCCGATTTGCGCGTGATCATCGCCGAGGGGAAATTCCACGGCGTGATCGCCGCGCAAACCCCGATCGGCTGCTTCAGGACGATGATGCGCCGGTCGCGGGTGAAGCCCGGGATCACGTCGCCATAGACGCGCTTGCCTTCCTCGGCGAACCATTCGAGGAAAGCGGCGGCATAAGCGATCTCGCCGCGCGATTCGGTCAAGGGCTTGCCCTGCTCGGCGGTCATGAGCTGCGCCAAATCTTCCTGGTTCGCCATCATCAAATCGTTCCAGCGCCGCAGGATGGCCGCGCGCTCTTTCGCGGTGCGGCCGCGCCACTCGGGCAGCGCGCGCTCGGCCGCCTCGATCGCGCGCCGCGTCTCGGCCGCGCCCATCTCCGGCACGGTGCCGAGCCTCTTGCCATTGGCGGGATTGTCGATCGCGACCGCGCCGCCTCGATCTGCCGCAACCCATTTCCCGTCGATATAGGCCTGTTCGCGGAAAAGCTTCGGGTCTTTGAGCTGCATGGGATCCCTCCTCGGCGCGCTGGGAGTGCTCCCTCTTATATAAGAGCGGCCGCCTTACGTGTCGATCACGCCTGCGCGCGTCTCGAGCGCATTGAGCTTGGCCAAAATCCCGAGCACGACCGAATAAGCGATATAGATGTAGAAGAAATAATTCACGACCGGGATCAGCGACAGGATCACCCACAGCGCGACATGCTTGCCGAGCGCGCGGGCGATGAAGCCGTTGCCGACCGCGAGCGCGATCCACAAGGCAATCAGAACCACCAGCACCGGAACCGAGGGATAAAACGAATAGACCTCGTCCATTTCCATCCTCCAAAAAGCCCCGGCGCAACCTTAGTGAATGCCCGTGACCTTGGCGAGGTCTTCGCGCCGGCCGTCGAAGTAAGGAATCCTTGCCTCGGCCGCCCTTCTCGTTGCAAAAGAGTCACCGGTACGACCTCGATTTTGGCCTCGATTCCGAATCGACAGCCCGCCGACGAAGGTCGTCATAGAGAAAGGGAACCTGCCCGTGAGCGATCCCGGTTCCGACGCGCCCGATGTTCGAATCGCTCCGCCGCTGGTTTATCTCGCGGGCCTCGTCATCGGGTGGATCGTTACGTTTTGGCTGCCGACCCAAATCGTCTCGCCTTCGATTGCGTGGCTCCTCGGCGGGATTCTCGTGCTTTGCGGGGTCGGCCTCGCGGCGTCGGCCTTGTTTCGATTTCGAGAAGCCGAGACGACGGTTCGGCCCGACCGCGCGGCCAGCAGCCTCGTGATCGAGGGGCCGTACCGGATCACCCGGAATCCGATGTATGTGAGCTTGGCCGCGATCTATCTCGGCATCGCGATCGGCGCTCAATCCTTATGGGCTCTCCTGCTTCTTCCGCTCGTCCTGGCCATCATCCAACGCTGCGCGATCGAGCGCGAGGAAGCGTTTCTCGAACGCCGCTTCGGCGCGGACTACATCGGCTACAAGGCGCGCGTGAGGCGCTGGCTTTAAGCGTCGATCGGGACGCGGCGCCTCTCAGCCGCAAAGACGGCGCTCGGTCAAGACATGACGCAGCTGTTCCGGCGGACTGCGGTCGTCCGGCGCTAGGCAGAGCGGCGCCGCGACCGCCTTCGCATCCTCGGTCCGGCCGTCTTCGAACAAGACGGCGGCGAGGATTGCGCGCATCGTCCAGGGCAGCGTCGGCCCGAGAAAGAACGCGCGCTCCTCGGCTTCGGCGAGCGCAATGCGCAGCTCGCGCTCGGCGCCGCCATGATCCCGCCCGCTCTCGAGCGCGAGCGCGCGGTAGTAATGCGAGCGCGGATCGTCGGGGAAGCGTGCGACGAGATCGGTCGAGCGTCGCTGCCCCTCGTCGCGCGTCTTGGGCAGCTCGTTTTGCGGGATGAGCCCGCTCAAGAGCCGGTAATGCGGATAGGTCTCGGCCGTGGCCGCGGTGCCCGCCACGATCCCCACCACGCCCGCGACGCCGATGCCGGCGGCGAGGCCGCGGAAGAGCGGCAGCCGCGCCGTATCGGGCCAGGCGCGCAGCAGCAGGAACGCCGCCGTGGCGCCGGCGAGCGCACCGCCCAGATGCGCGCCGTAATCGATCCGCGTCGCGGCATGGCTCGTCGCCAAGGGAAGCAGCGCCGGGATCAGCAAACGCGCCGCGCCCAGCTGCGTCCACCACCGCGCCTTGCTGCCGGCCGGCAGGCGGAAGCTCGAAATATAAGCGGCGGCGAGCAGACCCATGATCGCGCCCGAGGCGCCGATCGACAGCAGCCCGGCGGGATTGAGCGCGATCGACATCAGCGAGCCGCCGAGCGCGCCGATCAGGAAAAATCCCAGGAACCAGGTGCGGCCGACCAGGCGCTCGAGCAGGAATCCCGCCATCACCAGCGCGATGCCGTTGAAGAGGATGTGTATGACATCGCCATGGAGCAGCGGCGCGGTGAACAGCCGATACCACTCGCCATCCGTGAAGACGAGGCTGCGATCGACGCCGCCCAAGGCTTGCAAAGTGGCGAGATTCGGCCCCAACAGCGGTCCGCCCGGCCCGATCGCGAACAGTTGCTCGGCGACAAACACGACGACGAGCACAGCGAGGATGAGAAAGCTCAGCCAGGGGATGTTGGCGCCGGCGGCGCCGAATTGGCGCGGCGGCTCGGTTCGCTGCGGCACGGCGGCAGCCGGCGCGGGCGCCAAGCCGAGCGCA
>DATEKH010000231.1:0-11461 GCA_035277525.1 Allostellaceae bacterium | reverse complement strand
AATGAGATGATAATCGTGCACCCAGACGAGATCGTCGGGCTGGATCAGCGAGGCCAGCAGCTTGGCGAAGCGCCGATTGACCTCGAGATAGACCCGCGCCGCGTCGCGCCGGTATTCCATGAGGCCGAGGCGGAAATGGAAAAGCGGCCAGAGCGTGCCGTTGGCGTGGCCGAGATAGTAGAGCCGGTGCTCCTCCGGCGAGAGATCGGCTGCGGCGTAGGTGACGCGGCCGCGCGTCGTAATGCGCGGAGTATCGGCGGGATGGTCGACGGTCTCGCCGCTCCAGCCGAACCAGATGCCGCCACGCTCGCGCAACGCCTCGCGCATCGCGACCCCAAGCCCGCCCGCCCGCGCATCGGTTGCGCTCGGAAGAATGAGTCTGTTCGAAGCGATTACCAGCCGCGCCAAAACGCCTCCTCCCAGCTCTTGCTGAGTCGCATGGCCGACACGACAAGCCCGACCATCGAATAAGTCTGCGGAAAGTTACCCCACAATTCTCCCGTAACGGGATCGACATCCTCCGACAGCAAGCCGAGAGCGTTGCGGTGCGAGAGAACGTGCTCGAAAATTTCACGCGCCTCGGCAAGCCGGCCGACTGCGGCGAGCGCATCGGCATACCAGAAAGTGCAGATCAAGAACGCGGTGGTGGGCTTGCCGAAGCCGTCGTCGGTCGAGTAGCGCAAGAGGAGCTTGCCGCGGCGCAGGGCGTGCTCGACCGCGTTGAGCGTCGCAACGAAGCGCTGATCCGACGCGCCAACGAGACCGACCTCCTGGAGCAGCAGAAGGCTGGCGTCAAGCCCGTCGCCGTCGAGCGTGGCGGTGAAGTGCCCGAGCTTCGGATTCCAGGCGCGGCGAAGAATTTCGTCGCGCATGCGATCGGCTTCGAGCCGCCAGTAATCGCGGCGTTCGGCGAGCCCCAGCACCTGCGCGATTTTTCCCAAACGATCGCAGGCCGCCCAACACATCGCGCTCGAATGCGTATGGACGGCGCTGCGGCCGCGATATTCCCACAAGCCCGAATCCGGCTCGAAAGCGGCGTCGATCGCGCGCGCGCCGATCGCCTCGAGGCGATGGAAGAGGCTTTCGCTGCCCGGCCGCGGCAGACGGGAGTCGAAGAACATCTGCGCCGCCGCGAGCACCACCGCGCCATAGCCGTCATTCTGCACCTGATCCGCCGCGAGATTTCCGACGCGCACGGGAGCGGCGCCGCGATAACCCGCAAGCTGCGGCATCATGCGCTCGGTGAGCTTCGCGCCAGGAACGACGGCATAGACCGGCTTCAGGCGGCCGCTCGGCTCGAGCGCCGCGACGTTGGTGATGTAGCGGATGAAGTCTTCCATGGTGCGCGTCGCGCCCAGGCGGTTGAGCGCCTGCACCACGAAGTACGCGTCGCGAAGCCAGCAATAGCGATAATCCCAATTCCGCCGCGTGCCCGGCGCCTCGGGGATCGAGGTCGTCATCGCCGCGACGATCGCGCCGGTCTCCTCGAAGCTGCACAGCTTCAAGGTGATCGCGGCGCGCACGACAGCTTCCTGCCACTCGAACGGGACCGACAGATAGCGCACCCAATCCTGCCAGAATTCTTCGGTGCGCTCGAGGAACGAGCGCGCAAGCGCCGCGGTCGCGCCCTCGAGCGGCTCGTCGGTGCCGAGAATGAGAGTCAAAGGCCCGTCGAGGCTGAACCATTGCTCCTCATGGATGTACGAGACCGGCGCGTCGGTGGTGACGCGGATGCCGCTGCCGCCGGCGATGTAGCGCAAATGATTGCTGCCAGTCGTGATCGCCGGCGTGGTCGCGCCGTAGGAAAAGCGCGGCCGGATGCGAATCCGGATGCGGCACATGCCGGCTACGGGCTCGATCATTCGCACCAGCATATGCGGACGGAACACGCGGCCGTATTGATAAAAGCGCGGCGCGAAATCGATGACGCGCGCGCTGTATCCCTGCTCGTCCGTCAGCGTTGTCGCAAGGATCGCCGTGTTGCGCAGATAATGCTGCTCGGCGCGTACGAGGTCCTCGATCTCGGTCTCGAGAAAGCCCCCCGCCGCGTCATACCCGCCATCGACGAGGCTGCAAAAAATCGGATCGCCGTCGAGCCGGGGATAGCAGCACCACACGATGCGCGCGTGACGATCGATCAAAGCGCTCAGCACCGAATTGCCGATGACGCCGAGCTGGAGCGAGGATTCGGCGTGCGTCACGGCCGCGGCTCGCCGGTGAGAGCCGCCTTCGAGCGCTCGAGCCAGCGCCACAGCGCCTCGGGCGCGGGAAGATGCCACGGCGCGACGCTGGCGCCGCCGCCAACCTTGATCGCGTGGCCGCCGCGCGCCAGCACCGCGGCGAAGCCGTCCTCGTCGGTGCGATCATCGCCGATGAAAATCGGCACGCGCCCGGCGAATGGCGCATCTTTCATGAACCACTCGACCGCAAAGCCCTTATGCGCGCCGCGCGGACGGATGTCGAAGGCGAGATGCGATTGGAGCAGCTCGTAATCGTTGCCTTCGCGCGCGAGAGACTCCGTCAGGATCGCGTGAAGCGCGTCGCGCGACTCTTCGGTGCGGCGATAATGAACGGCGACGCTCAGCCCCTTGTGCTCGATCCGGATCGCCGGATGGCGCTCGGCAAAGGCCAAGACCGGAGCGAGAATCGAGGCAAGCGCCGCCGGCGGCGGGGCCAGCACCTTGATCGCGCCGTCGCGCCGCAGCTCGGCGCCGTGCTGTCCCGCGACCGGGAATTGCAGCGGCGAGAACAGCCGGTCGAGATCGGCGATGCTGCGTCCGCTGATGATTGCGAGCGCGCCGGTCAGCGCGGTCGAGAGCTCGGCCAAGGTCTCGCCGAGCGCGCGCGGAATTCGCAAGGCCGATGGATCCGCCACGTAATCGACGAGCGTGCCATCGACATCGAGAAAGAGCGCCCAGTCCGACGCAACCATCGGCAAAGTACGTGCCATGCGTCTATCACTCATCCGATTGTCTGCGCCATTGAATGTAGGAACGCCTGGGAATTTGTCGATAATAAGGCGTGCGGCGCGGCGCGGCGCGCGCGTCGGGGTTGCCTTCGCACGCGAGGACTCTAGACTGCCCCTCATGGATCGGAACGCACCCTTCGCCCGCCAAGATCTTTTCGCTCCCATCGAGCCCTATGCGACCGGCATGCTCGCGCTCGATGCGGTTCACACGATGTATTGGGAGCAATCGGGAAGGCCTGACGGCGCGCCGATTCTGTTTCTCCATGGCGGGCCCGGCGCGGGCTCGACCGCGACCCATCGCCGCTTCTTCGATCCCGCGCATTATCGCATCGTGATCTTCGATCAGCGCGGCGCGGGGCGCTCGACGCCGCTCGGATCGCTTCAATCCAACACCACCACGCATCTGATCGGCGACATCGAAGCGCTGCGCGAGCATCTCGGCATCGAGAGCTGGGCCGTCTTCGGCGGCTCCTGGGGCTCGACGCTCGCGCTCGCCTATGCCGAAGCGCATCCCGAGCGCGTGCGTGCGCTGGTTCTGCGCGGGATCTTTCTCTGCCGTCAGAGCGAGATCGATTGGTTCCTCTATGGCATGCGCACGGTTTTTCCCGAGGCCTGGCGCGCCTTCTCAGGCTTCGTCTCGCCGCAGGAGCGCCGCAATCTTCTCGAAGCCTATTTTCGCCGCCTGACCGATGCGAACCCGGCGGTCCACATGCCGGCGGCGCGCGCTTGGAGCACTTACGAAGGCGCGTGCTCGACGCTGCTGCCGAGTCCCGATACCGTCGCCGCTTTCGGCGAGGACCGCATGGCCTTGGGGTTGGCCCGCATCGAGGCGCATTACTTCCGCTCCAACGTGATCGGCCCCAACGAGGATCTGGTCGCGCGGATCGATCGCATTCAGCACCTGCCGGCGACGATTGTGCAGGGACGCTATGATATGGTGTGCCCGATCGCCAGCGCCGACGAGTTGGCGCGCGCCTGGCCCGGAGCGGAATATGTGGTCGTGCCCGATGCCGGCCATTCGGCGATGGAGCCCGGCATTCGGGTGCAGCTCGTCGGCGCGACCGAAAGATTGAAGTATCTGCGGTAATCGCGGTTTAGCGCTTGCCACGACCACACCCTGCCTTAAGATGGCCCACTCAGTAAGAGTGCGTCGGGGGTTTTGCATGAGGGGGAAATTCGGCCGGCTGGCGCTGGCAGCCGGCACGGTCCTGTGCCTTGCACTCGCCGGTGGCGGCGCCAATGCAGAATCCGGGATCTCGGTCGCGGCCGGTCTCGGCGCGTTCGATTTCCTTCACAATTACACCGCCGGCGAAGGCCGACTCGAGCTGCGTTTTAACCAGTCTTTTTTCTTCTTGAAGCCGCTCGTCGGCGTGTTCGTCACGACCAAGGGCTCGGTCTATACCTATGGCGGCTTCCGTGCCGAGCTGGCGATCGGAAAGCACTTCATGATCATTCCCGTTGCAACGGTCGGCGATTATGAGAAGGGCGACGGCAAGGATCTGGGCTCGCATGTCGAGTTCAAGACCGGCGCCGAGTTCGATTATGTCATGGATAACGGCATCAAATTCGGCCCGGCCTTCGATCATGTCTCGAATGCCGGCATCGGCAAGAAGAATCCGGGCGAGGAAAACCTCATGCTGATGGTGACCGTGCCCTTCGGCCTCATCGCGGGAAACTAGTCGCGATCGGTCCGGGCCAATGGCGATCACGCCTCCTGCTGCGGCGTGCGCTCGCCCGCCGGCACGATGAAGGCGAGCGCCAGCGAAATCAACGCGAACAAGACGACGACCACATAGACGGTGGTGAGCGACGCCGCGATCGCATGGGTGAGCCGCGCCAGCTCGCCGGGCTCAATGCCGGCGCGCATCGACGGGTCCATCAGCCGGTCGATCGCCTCGCGGCCTTCGGGGATGCGGCGCGCGAGGCTCCAATTGATGACGCCGCCCAGCACCGCCGCGCCGAAAGACGCGCCGACCTGGCGCATGAAGAGATTGCCGGAGGTGGCGGCGCCGCGCAGGTTCCACGCCACGGCGTTCTGCGCGGCGACGAGGAAGGTCGTGTTGCTGAAACCGATGCCGAAGCCGATGAAGCTGCCGCTGGCAAAGGCCCAGCCGGGCCCGCGCTCGGGCGTCAGCGCGACCAGCATTGCCGCGCCGATGACGAGCAGCACGCCGCCCCAGATCGCCATCGAGCGATAGGTGACGCGCACCAGCAGCCGGCCGGCGAAGGCGCCGATAACGGTCCAGCCAAGCGATTGACTGATGAGCGCGAAGCCGGAGACCACGGGGCTGCGGCCCATCACGCCCTGCACATAGGGCGGGATGAAGACGATCACGCCCATCATCACCATGCCGACTGCCAGGGAACCGATATTGGTGGTCGAGACGATGCGGTTGCTCCAGAGCTCCAAGGGCACGATCGGCTCGGGGACGCGCCGCTCCCACCAGGCGAGCAGTGCGAGGCTTGCGGCCGAAAGCACCAGCAGCGCGGCAATGGTGCCGGGCGCGAGCTGCGCGAATTGCACAACGGCCAGCAGCAGCGAGCCTACGCCGCTGACGAGCAGCAGCGAGCCGAGATAGTCGATGCGATGCTTGCGGCTCTGACGCCGCTCATGGAAGGCGATGCCGAGAACGACGATCGTCGCGATCCCGGGAAGCAGATTGATCCAGAACACCGAGCGCCAGCCGAGGCTTGCGGTGAGGAGTGCGCCGATCAGCGGGCCCGACAGCGCCGAGACGCCCCAGATCGCGTTGAGATTGCCCTGGATCTTGACGCGCTCCACCGGCGGATAGAGATCGCCGATGATCGTCAAGGCAAGCGGCTGCAACCCGCCGCCGCCCAAGCCCTGGACGAAGCGGAAGATGACGAGCGGAATCATGCCCCAGGCCGCGCTGCACAGGATCGTGCCAACGAGAAAGAACGCGGTCGAGGAGATCAGCAGCCATTTGCGGCCCCACAGATCGGCGAGCCTGCCGTAGATCGGGATCGCGACCGCTTGCGACAGCAGATAGGCGGCGAACACCCAGCTGATGTAATCGAAGCCGCCGACCGCCGCGACGATCGACGGCATGGCGGTGGCGACGATCGAGGATTCGACCGACACCATGAAGATCGCCGCCGAGCATGCGCCCACCACCCAGCGGCGGCGCGCTGTCGAGGGCGGCGGCCGTTCAACCGCGATGGACGATTCTGGCACGAGTGAAACCTGCTGGCGTTTCTTCGCGGCGACGATAGCGCAAATCCCGCGCCCAAGCGATTGACAGGGGAAGCGCGTTCGGCTTGCCTGCGTTGCGCGAAAGGAATGACCATGCCGCAGATCGAGATCGCGGAGCTCGCGGAGCGGGCGCGGGCCATGGTGCCGGTGCTGCGCGCGCGCGCGATCGAGACGGAGAAGCTTCGCCGCCTGCCCGACGAAACCGTCGCGGCGCTGCAGGAAACGCAGCTCTTTCGCCTGTTCCAGCCCGCGCGCTATGGCGGGATCGAAGCGCCATTTCGCACTTTCGTCGAGATCGGCGCGATGCTCGGCCGCGGCTGCGGCTCGACCTCCTGGGTGTTCAACAACCTCGTCGTGCACAATTGGATGCTCGGCTATTGGCCGGAGGAAGCGCAGGACCGGATCTGGAAAGCGGCGCCGAGCGCGCTCATCGGCTCGTCCTTTGTTTTTCCCGCGGGCCAAGCCGAGAAAGTCGCGGGCGGGTTTCGTCTCACCGGTCGTTGGCCGTTCTCGAGCGGCGTCGATCCATCCGACTGGCTCATGCTCGCGGCCCATGTCGCGGGTGACAAGGGCGCCGAGCCCGAGCCGCGATTCTTTCTCGTGCCGCGCGGCGATTGGACGGCGATCGACAATTGGCACGCGATGGGGCTCGCCGGCACCGGCAGCAAGGACGTGGCGGTCGATCATGTCTTCGTGCCCGAGCCTTTGAGCCTTCCGGCGGCGCTCGGCAAAGGCGGGCCGCATCCCGGCAGCGCGGCCAATCGCGGCGCGCTCTACAAGCTCGCCTGGTACGCGCTCTTCGGCTTCGTCAATGGCGCGACGGCTTTGGGCATCGCGCAAGGCGCGGCCGAGGAATTCACCGACGCGACGCGCGCGCGGATCGCCACCGCATCGGGCCGGCATGTCGCGGATTTCGCGACGATGCAGCTGCGCGTCGCCGAGGCCGCGACCCTGGTCGACGCGGCGGAGACGCTGATGCTCAAGGATTGCGACGAAGCGATGGCGATCGCGGAGGCGGGCCGGCTCGCTTCCGAGGCCGAGAAAGTGCGCTGGCGCCGCGATGGCGCCTTCGCCGTGCGAATGAGCGTGCGCGCGGTCGATATTCTCTTTGCCGGCGCCGGCGGCAGCGCGATCGTCGAGACCCATCCGCTGCAGCGCGCGCTGCGCGACGCGCATGCGGCGCAGGGCCATATCGGCCTCAATTGGGACGTCAACGGCACGATGTACGGCCGCGTCGCGCTGGGACTCGATCCCGGCTTTCCCCTGCTCTGAGCGCTCGGGTTCAGCGGCAGCCGCCGCGTACGCTCGGCACCGCCATCGCCGGCATGCGCGCCTCAATGGTCGCGGCACGCTCTTCGATATAGGCGTCGGGATGCGCGGGCGACCAGCGCCGCGGATTGGGCAGCACCGCCGCGAAGAGCGCCGCCTCGCGCGCCGTCAAGGCCGAGGCCGGCTTGCCGAAGTAAACCCGCGACGCCGTCTCCGCGCCATAGATGCCGTTGCCCCATTCGATTTCGTTGAGATAGGCCTCGATGATGCGCTGCTTGCTCCAGAACAGCTCGATGAGCGCGGTGAAGTAGGCTTCGATGCCTTTGCGCACAACGCTGCGGCCGGGCCAGAGGAAAAGGTTTTTCGCGGTCTGCATCGAGATCGTGCTGGCGCCGCGCGGCGCGCGGCCTGCGCGCCATTCATCCCACGCCTCGCCGAGCTGGTTCCAATCGAATCCGTGATGAAAGCAGAACGTCTCGTCCTCGGATGCGACCACCGCGCGAATGAGCGCCGGCGAGATGCGCGCGAGCGGGACCCAGTGCTGCCGGATCGGCGCGCCGCCGGCCGCGCGTATCACCATCAGCGGCGTGATCGGCGGCGGCACGAAGCGATAGGCGACGACCGCGAAGACGGGCAAGACCAGAACGGCCGCGACGATATAAGCCATGATGCGCCGCGCGCGGCCCGCGCGCCGCGGCCGGCCGTTTCGCGCAGCGGCGGCACGCGCAAACAGCGTCATGACACCCGAAGATAGAGGTTGCGGCGGCCCGCGCCAAATCGGAAGCTGCGGCGCCCGCGACGCGATCCCGTCGCGGCGCGAACACTGCCCAGGGGTGAATAAAATTTAACTGTTGACGCGGGAGACCGGGCAGTATTTTTTCGGCCGCTTGAGAGCTTGGCGGTGCCGCAACGTCGAGGCTTCGGCGCAAGCCCGCAGAAGAAACGGACAGAGGGGGTTGCCACGATGCACCGATTGCCACGATTGAGCCGGTCCTTCCTCGCCTGCTCCCTGCTGATCCTCGCACTCCTCGCCCCCGCCTTCGCCGCCGACCAGCCGGCGCATATTCGCGGCCTGTGGCTCACCACCGACTACCCCTCGATCACGGCGCAGGCCGGCCATACCGCGACGATCAAGGCGAAGCTGCAGAATTATGGGCTCGCGCCGCAACGCGCGATGCTGTCGCTCGACGGCGTGCCGACCGGCTGGAAAGCGACGATCTTGGGCGGCGGCGTGCCGATCGCCGCGGCGATGCCCGCCACCGACGACAGCGTCCAGCTGCAGCTGCGTCTCGACATTCCGGCCGGGCTGCCGAGCGGCACGCATACCATCACGCTCCACGCGAAAACCCAGGACACGAGCGCGAATCTGCCGATCGATGTGACGATCGGCCAGGTGCTGCCGGCGCAGCTTGCGCTCAAGGTCACCAATCCCTCGCTGATCGGCACCGCCAAGACGAGCTTCGGCTTCCAGTTCAACGTCGCCAATCAGAGCGACCGCGACCTGATCGTCAATTTGGCCGCCAACGCCCCGAACGGCTTCACGACCAACTTCACCGAGGCCTATGGCTCGCAGCAGATCGCCTCGATCCCGATCGAAGCCGGCAAGGACAAGGATCTGAAGGTCAATGTGCAGCCCCCGGCCGACACCAAGGCGGGATCCTATCCGGTCGCGATCGAGGTCTCGGCGGACGGCACGAAGGCCGACGGCACGATGATGATGGACATCACCGGCCAGCCGCAGCTGACCCTCACCGGCGAGGACGGACGCTTGTCCACCTCGGCGACGGCCGGCACGACCTCGCCGGTCGCGCTCGTCCTCAGCAATGACGGCAGCGCCGCCGCGCAAGAGGTCGCGCTGAGCGCATCGCCGCCGAGCGACTGGAAAGTCACCTTCCAGCCCGACAAGATCGCGCGGCTCAATCCCGGCCAGAAGATCAACATCGAGGCGCAGCTGACGCCGTCATCGAAGGCCGTGGCCGGCGATTACATGACCACCTTCCGCGCCAATGACAGCGGCAGCCAATCGAGCTCGGCGGATATTCGCGTGACGGTCTCGACCTCGACTCTGTGGGGCATCGTCGGCGTCGCCATCGTCGCCATCGCCTTGCTTATTGCGGTCGGCGCGGTCGCGCGCTTCGGCCGGCGCTGAGGCGGGCGGAGCGCACATGCCCGACACGGTGATCGCGGCCCGCGGGCTCAAAAAATTCTACGGCCGCGTCGCCGCGGTCGACGGCATCGATCTCGCCATTGAGCGCGGCGAGATCTTCGGCCTCTTAGGTCCCAACGGGGCCGGCAAGACGACCACGATCCTCATGCTGCTGGGCTTGACCGACGCGGATGAGGGAACGATCGACGTGGACGGCTTCAACCCGATGCGCGAGCCCTTGGAGGTGAAGCGGCGCGTCGGCTATCTGCCGGATGCGGTCGGCTTCTATGACAACCTGAGCGCACGACAGAATCTGACCTACACCGCCAAGCTCTCGGGACTCGGCCGCGACGAAGCGCGCGAGCGTATCGATGCGGCCCTAAAGCGCGTCCAGCTCGACGCGGTCGGCGACCACAAGGTCGCGACCTACTCGCGCGGCATGCGCCAAAGGCTGGGCCTCGCCGAGGTGATGATGAAGCGCGCCGATGTGGCGATTCTCGACGAGCCGACCTCGGGCCTTGACCCGCAGGCGACCTACGAGCTCCTCGACATGATCCGCGGCCTCAAGGCCGAGCGCGTCGCCGTGCTCATCTCGTCGCATCTTCTCGACCGCGTGCAGGCGGTCTGCGACCGCGTCGCGCTGTTCAGCCATGGCAAGGTCGCGCTGCAAGGCACGGTCGCCGAGCTGTCGCAAAAGGTTCTGGGCGGCGGTTATACGGTCGAGGTCGAAGCGGCCGGCCCGGAGCTCGCGGCGGTCATGGCGCGCGTGCCCGGCGTGCAGCGCGCAACCGCGGCGGGCACCGACAAATACCGCATCGTCGCAGAGAAGGACGTGCGCGCCGCGCTCGGCCAGGCGATCATCGCCGCGGGCGGCGCGTTGATGCGTCTCGACCATGTCGAGCCGAGCCTCGACACCATCTATCGCCATTATTTCGAGGACGCTCATGGCGCGGCGTAGCGGCTCGATCTGGACGGGATGCGGCACCGTCTTTCTGAAGGAATTCGCCGACCATCTCGGCAGCGGCCGGATGCGCGTACTCGAATGGCTCGTGCTCCTGACCGGGATCGGCGCGATCTTCACCGCGATCCAGGACCTCAAAACCACCACCTCGCAAGACCCGTTTCTGTTCCTGCGCCTCTTCACCAACACACACGATCCGCTGCCGTCCTTCATGGCGGTGCTGGGATTTCTGATCCCGCTGGTCGCGATCGGCCTCGGGTTCGATTCGGTCAATGGCGAGTTCAACCGCCGCACCATGAGCCGCATCCTGGCGCAGCCGGTCTATCGCGACGCGCTGCTGCTCGGCAAGTTCCTCGCCGGGCTTGCGACGCTCGCCGTGGCGCTGGTCACGCTGTGGCTGCTGATCATCGGCTTGGGGCTTTTGACCCTCGGCGTGCCGCCGACCGGGGAAGAGGTGTTGCGCGGCGCCGCGTTTCTCGTCATCTCGATCGCCTATGGCGGGCTGTGGCTCGCCGTGGCGATGCTGTGCTCGGTGATCTTCCGCGCCGCCGCGACTTCGGCGCTGGTGGCGCTGGGACTGTGGCTGTTGATGAGCGTGCTGTGGCCGCTGCTGACGCGCTTCCTGACGCAGGCGATCTTTCCGACCACGCCGCTGAGCCTCCTCGTCGGGCCGAGCTACGAGCAGATCGTGTTCCAGCAGACCCTGGCGCGCCTCTCGCCCAACACCCTCTTCGGCGAAGCGCTTTTGGGCGTGCTGCACCCTTCGACCCGCGCGCTCGGCCCCGTCTTCATGGATCAGCTCCAGGGCGCGATGCTCGGCAATCCGCTCCCGCTGGGGCAGAGCCTGCTCTTGGTCTGGCCGCAAGTGACGAGCCTCGTCGCCGGCGTGATCGTGCTCTTCGT
>DATEKH010000230.1:0-11865 GCA_035277525.1 Allostellaceae bacterium | reverse complement strand
CGATGCGGCGGTAAGCCAGTCGCTCGACCCGCGCGCGCTGATTTTTCGGCGGCTGTGGCAGCCTTTAGCGGTGGCCGCGCTCAACACCGAGGTCGAGGCGGGCTCGGCCAGGCTTTTCGGCGCGGTGCTGAACGAAACGCTCGGCGCGGGCGGCAGCGCGTGCGTGCCGCTTGTGCCGCGCGAAGGCTTGAGCGAGAGCCTCGTCGATCCGGCGCTCGCGACGTTGAAGGCACGCGGCGGCGAGCTTCGGCTCGGCTCTCGGCTGCGGGCGATGGCCTTCGCGGAGACGCAATTGACGTCGCTCGATTTCGAAGGTGCGCTCGAGCCGTTGTCGACTGGCGACGCGGCCGTGCTCGCCGTGCCGGCGCCGATCGCAGCGCGGCTCATTCCGCGCCTCACCGCACCGGACGAATTCCGCGCCATCGTCAACGCGCATTTCCGCGTCGCCCTGCGCGGCGATGCCCCCTGGTTCGTCGGTATCATCGGCGGAGTCGCCGAATGGGTTTTCCGCAAGCCCGATGTGCTCTCCGTCACGATTAGCGCGGGCGACCGGCTCGTCGACACAGCGGCAGAGGAATTGGCGCCGCTTCTGTGGAAGGACGTTGCCGCGGCCTATGATTTGCCGGCCGATCCCATGCCTCCTTGGCAAATCGTCAAGGAAAAGCGCGCGACCTTCGCGGCAACGCCCGCGCAATTGGCGCGCCGGCCCGGCGCTGCGACGCGCTGGGACAATCTCGTGCTGGCCGGCGATTGGATCGAGACGGGTCTTCCCGCGACGATCGAAGGCGCGCTGCGCTCTGGCTTTGCGGCGGCGGATCGGCTGCTCGGCCGCGCCGCTTCTTAGACATATTCGAAACGGCTAGATTGGGACTCATGCCCGACACGCAAAATCCTTCGCTGGATCTCTCGATCGATCGCGCCGCCCGCGCCTTGATGAGTTTGCAGCGCCCCGACGGGCACTGGGTGTTCGAGCTCGAGGCCGATGCGACCATTCCGGCGGAATATATCCTGCTGCAGCATTATCTCGGCGAGATCGACGACCCGCTCCAGGCTGAGATCGCCGAGTTCCTGCGCGCGCATCAAGCAGAGCATGGCGGCTGGCCGCTGTTCAAGGGCGGCGATCTCGACTTGAGCTGCAGCGTCAAAGCGTATTTTGCGCTGAAGGCGGCAGGCGATCCGGCGGATGCGCCGCATATGGCGCGGGCGCGGGAGGCGATTCTGGCAAAAGGCGGCGCCGCGCGCGCCAATGTGTTCACGCGCATTCAATTGGCGCTGTTCGGCGAGTTGCCCTGGCATGCCGTGCCGGTGATGCCGGTCGAGATCATGCTGCTGCCACGCTGGTTTCCCTTCCACTTGACCAAAGTGTCCTATTGGTCGCGCACTGTCATCGCGCCGCTGCTCGTGCTGATGGCGCTGAAGCCCAGGGCGCGTAACCCGCGTCAGGTGAGCGTGCACGAGCTGTTCGCGCCGGGGACCAAGGCAAAGCCGCCGCGCGCCTCGGGCTCGATCTGGGCAATCGTCTTCAATCTCATCGATGATGTGCTGCGCGCCACCGAGCCGTTCTTTCCCAAGCACCGGCGCCAGCGCGCGATCGAGGCGGCCGTCGAATTCGTCAGCGCCAGGCTCAACGGCGAGGACGGCCTCGGCGGCATCTATCCGGCGATCGCGAACAGCGTGATGATGTTCGATTGCCTCGGCGTGCCCAAGAATGACCCGCGCGTCGGAGTCGCACGTGCGGCGTTGCGCAAGCTCCTGGTGCGCGCGCCCAGCCGGACCTATTGCCAGCCCTGCCTCTCGCCGGTTTGGGATACGGGGCTTGCCGCGCATGCGCTGATGGAAGCGGGCGGCGCGGCCGCGCTGGCGGCGGCGCGGCACGGACTCGAATGGCTCGTGCCGTGTCAGGTGACCGATTTGCCCGGCGATTGGGCAGCGGTGCGGCCGGGTTTGCGGCCCGGCGGCTGGGCCTTCCAATATGCCAATCCGCATTACCCCGATCTCGATGACACCGCCATGGTCGCGCTCGCGCTCGATCGCGCGGACCGTGACGCCTACCGCGAGCCGGTGAGGCGCGCGGCGGAGTGGCTCGTCGGCATGCGCAGCCGCGGTGGCGGTTGGGCCTCCTTCGATGCCGACAACACCTGCTCCTATCTCAACTATATTCCCTTCGCCGATCACGGCGCGCTGCTCGATCCGCCGACGGCCGATGTCTCGGCGCGCTGCGTCGGGCTTTTCGCGCAGCTCGGCGGATATGACTCCGTGCTCGCCGGCGGGATCGAATATCTGCGCCGCGAGCAGGAAGCGGACGGCTCATGGTTTGGGCGCTGGGGCACGAATTACATCTACGGCACCTGGTCGGCGCTCGCGGCGCTCAATGCGACGAGCCTGCCCAAATCCGATCCGATGATCCGCCGCGCCGTCGCGTGGCTGCTTTCGAAGCAGCGCGCCGATGGCGGCTGGGGCGAGAGCGGACGCTCGTATTGGCCGGGTCAGCCCCACGGCGAAGGCACCGTCAGCACGGCCTCGCAAACCGCCTGGGCTCTCTTGGCGCTGATGGCGGCAGGCGAGGTCGGGCACGAGGCGGTGCTGCGCGGCATTGCCTATCTCCTCGCGACCCAGCAATCGCACGGGCTTTGGGATGAGGAGGAATTCACCGCCGTGGGTTTCCCGCGCGTCTTCTACCTGCGCTATCACGGCTATCGCGCTTATTTCCCGCTCTGGGCGCTCGCGCGCTACCGCAATCTCTCCCGCGGCAACCGCGCGACTTACCCTTACGGCCTCTGATGGAGATCGCCGCGATCACCGGGCTCGAGGCCGAGGCGCGCATCGCGCGCCGGGCCGGTTTCGCGGCGCGGGCTTCGGGCGGGATTGCGGTGCAGACTTTCGAGGCGGCCGAGGCCTATCTCGCGCAAGGCGCGCAGACGCTCTTGAGCTTCGGCATCGCCGGTGCGCTCGCGCCGCATCTCGCGCCGGGCACGCTGTTGCTGCCGCGCGCGGTGGTCGAAGAAGGCGGCATGCGGCGATTGGTGGATGCGGGCTGGCGCTCTCATCTTGCCGATGCGCTGGTGAGCGCAGGATTGGGCGCCGAAACGGGCGATCTTCTCGGCGCTGACCAGCCCGCGGCGTCGCGCGCACGCAAGGCCGAGCTCTTTGCCGCCACCGGCGCGCTCGCGATCGATCTCGAAAGCCACATCATCGCGCGCTCGGCGATACGCGCGGGCGGCTCTTTCGTCGTGCTGCGCGCGGTGGCCGATCCGGCTGAGCGCGATTTGCCGCCCGCCGCGCTTGAAGGCCTCGATGCCGAAGGCATGCCGGCGCTGGGCCGGGTCCTCAATTCGGTGCTGCGCCATCCGGGGCAGGTCTTGGCGCTGCTCCGCTTGGCCGGTGATACGCGCCGCGCGCTTCTGGCGCTGCGCTCGGCGCTCGCGCAACGTCCGGATACGGCGGGTGCAGCAGTGGGGAGGATCGCGCGATGAAGCTCGTGCAATTCAAGACGCCGGGCCCGGCTTCGGTGCTGGAGATCGTCGAGGTGCCAAAGCCCGAGCCCAAGGCGGGCGAGGTCCTGGTCCGCGCCGTGGCGATCGGCGTCGGCATGCCGGACATCATGATTCGCCGCGGCACCTATAATTGGATGCCGCCGTTGCCCGGCACGCCCGGCACCGAGATGAGCGGCATCGTCGAGGCTACGGGGCCCGGGGTCACGCGCTTTCATCCCGGCGAGCGCGTCGTCGTCTCGGCGCGCGACCGGCCGCATCGCGGCGGCTGCTATGCCGAATACAATGCGACGCCCGAATCCTCGGTCTATGCGCTTCCGGACGGCGCTGACATGGACCAGGCGGCGGCGCTCGCCAATTATCAGGTCGCCTATCACCTGCTTTACGATTGCGTTGCTTTCACACCGGGCCAGTGGATTTTGATCCAGGGCGCGGCCGGCGGCACCGGCAGCGCGCTGGTCGATTTGGCGCGCCATGCCGGGCTGCGCGTCATCGGCATCGGCGGCGGGCCGGACAAGATCGCGTTCATCAAGAGCCTCGGCGTCGAACACGCGATCGACCGCAAGCGCGACGATATCGCCGCCGCGGTCGCAACGGCGACCGGCGGCAAGGGCATCGATGTCATCATGGATTTTGCTGGCGGTCCGGATTTCGTGAAGAATTTCGCCATGCTCGCGCCCTACGGCACGGTGGTGAGCTATGGTCAGCTCGCGGGCAGGCCCAAGGACGATGTCTATTCCGCGCTGCGCGGCGCCGCGGCGAAGAATCTCGCGCTGCGCGTATTCTCGATGCATGTCTATGATCATTGGCCAGAGCCGCGCCAAAAAGGCATGCGCTGGCTGATCGAGCGCCTGGCGCGCGGCGAGATCAGGCCGCGGATCGATCGCGCCTTGCCCCTCGAGCAGGTGCGTCACGCGCACGAGCTGTTCGAGAGCGGCGCGGTGATGGGCAAGCTGCTCTTGAGGCCCTGAGCGGCGCGGCCCGCGCCGCGCTTACTCCGCCGCTTCGCTGTCGAGCTTGCGGTTCTTGATTTCTTCGAGCGCGGTCTCGACATGGCGCGAGAACACGAATTGAGCCGGGCGCTGTTTGTCGAGCGCGATCTCCGGCGCCATGTCGCCTTCGGTCTTGACGCCGCGCATCGCGACACCGAGGGCTTTCAGCGGATGCTTCACCGCATCCATCACGGCCGTCGCCTCATAGCCGCTATGCACCATGCAATCGGCGCACTTCTCGTAATTCCCGGTGCCGTAGCTGTCCCAGTCGGTGGTTTCCATCAGCTCCTTGAAAGTCTTCGTGTAGCCTTCGCCGACAAGGTAGCAGGGCCGCTGCCAGCCGAAATAGGTGCGCGTCGGATTGCCCCACGGCGTGCAGTGATAATTCTGGTTGCCGGCGAGGAAATCGAGGAACAGGCCTGATTGCGAGAACGACCATTTGACGCCGTTCTTCGCGCGGAAGATGCCGCGGAACAGCTCCTTGGTCTTGCGCCGGTTGAGGAAGTGCGCCTGATCGGGCGCGCGCTCATAGGCATAGCCTGGCGAGACGGTAATGCCGTCGAGCCCCAGGTCCATCACGGTGTCGAAGAAGCGCGCGACGCGGTTCGCATCGGCGCCGTCGAACAGCGTGCAATTGATGTTGACGCGAAAGCCCTTCGCCTTGGCAAGCTTGATCGCGGCGACGGCGCGCTCATAGACGCCGTCCTCGCACACCGAGCGGTCATGCATCTCCTTGTCGCCATCGAGGTGGATCGACCAGACGAAATAGGGGCTTGGCTTGAAGCGGTCGATCTTCTTCTCGAGCAGCAAGGCGTTGGTGCAGAGATAGACGAATTTCTTGCGCGCGACGATGCCTTCGGCGATCTGCTCGATCTCGCGGTGGAGCAGCGGCTCGCCGCCCGCGATCGAGACGACCGGCGCGCCGCATTCATCGACCGCCTCGAGGCATTGCGCGACCGACAGGCGCTGATTGAGGATCGTGTCGGGATAGTCGATCTTGCCGCAACCGGCGCAAGCGAGATTGCAGCGGAACAAAGGTTCGAGCATCAACACAAGCGGGTAGCGCTCGACGCCTTTGAGACGCTGCTTCGCCACATAGGCGCCGACGCGGATCATTTGGTTCAACGGAACGGCCAACGCGAATTCCCTTCTTTGCGGCGGTAAGCGGCGCTCGCCGGATCAGTCAACCGGATCAGCGAGCTTCGCGGGCATGCGGAAACGTACATTCTCGGTAATGCCGGGCAGCGTCTCGAGCTCGATCTTCTCGATCGTCGCCAGGCGATCGATCACCGCCTGGACCAGATCCTCGGGCGCCGAGGCGCCGGCGGTAATGCCGACCGCGCCCGCGCCTTTGATCCAAGCCGGATCGAGCGCCGCTGCATCGGCGATCAGATAGGCCGGAACTCCCTCCTCGGCGGCGATTTCGCGCAGCCGGTTCGAGTTCGAGCTGTTGGCGGCGCCGACGACGAGCACCACATCAACACGCATGGCGAGCTCGCGCGCCGCGTGCTGCCGATTCTGGGTGGCGTAGCAGATGTCCTTGGTGTCGGGGCCGACGATCGCGGGAAAGCGCACGCGCAACGCGTCGATCACCGCCTTGGTGTCGTCGACGCTGAGCGTGGTCTGGGTGATATAAGCGAGCTTATTGGGGTCGCCGACCGTCAGATTGGCGACTTCCTCCGCCTTGGAAATGAGGTGGACCTTGCCGTTGATGCGCCCCATCGTGCCTTCGATCTCGGGATGGCCGGCATGGCCGATGAGCACGATCTCGCGCCCCTGATTGGCGTAGCGCTGGCCCTCGGAATGCACTTTCGAGACCAGCGGACAGGTGGCGTCGATGACCGGAAGATCGCGGTCCTCGGCCTCGTCCTCGACCGCGCTGGCGACGCCATGCGCGCTGAAGATGGTAACGCCCCCCGCCGGGATCTCGGCGAGCTCATCGACGAACTGCGCGCCCTTGGCCCTCAGGCGCTCGACCACGTGCCGGTTATGGACGATCTCATGCCGGACATAGATCGGCGGACCGTATTTCTCGAGCGCCCGCTCGACGATCTCGATCGCGCGCTCGACGCCCGCGCAGAAACCCCTCGGTTGGGCCAACACGACCCGCATGCCGTCGATCCTCGCTTCAAGCCAAGCCGGGCCGCCGCCCGGATGATCCGATGATGCGGCGCATTATACGCGGAACGAAGCCCCCGGCCAGGGGTGTTTTGTCTCAAAATCAAGGCGTTGATCCGTCCCCAACACCTTGCGTGCCAAGACTAAATTGTTAAGCTAACCGTTCTGTGTCAAGATGTTGCACAAGCCGGGCGTATCGCTACCGATAGAAGGCCGGAAAAGGATGAGCCTGTGGCAATGACTCCAAAATCGACAACAGAAGCCGGGACCGCGCCGCGCCGCAGCAATGTATCGCCGCTGCTCGACCAGGTCAGTTCCCCCGCCGATCTCCGCAAGCTGCCCGAGTCCGATTTGAAGCAGCTTGCCGAGGAGCTCCGCCAGGAGGTGATCGATGCTGTCTCGGTCACCGGCGGGCATTTGGGTGCCGGGCTCGGGGTGGTCGAGCTGACGGTTGCCCTGCACTACGTTTTCGATACGCCGCGCGACCGGCTCATTTGGGATGTCGGCCACCAGGCCTATCCGCACAAGATCCTCACCGGCCGGCGCGACCGCATCCGCACCCTGCGCCAGGGCGGCGGGCTTTCGGGCTTCACCAAGCGGTCGGAAAGCGAATACGACCCGTTCGGCGCGGCGCACAGCTCGACCTCGATCTCGTCCGCGCTCGGCATGGCGGTCGGACGCGACTTCAAGGGCGAGAACAACAACGTCATCGCCGTGATCGGTGATGGCGCCATGAGCGCCGGAATGGCCTATGAGGCGATGAACAATGCCGGATCGATGGATTCGCGCCTCATCGTCATCCTCAACGACAACGACATGTCGATCGCGCCGCCAGTCGGCGCGATGAGCGCCTATTTGTCGCGGCTTTTGTCGTCGAAGCCCTATATGAGCCTGCGGCATCTGGGCGCGGCGATGGCGCGGCGCTTCCCGCGCGGGCTCGCCAGCGTGTTGGGCCGTGCCGAGGAGTATGCGCGCGGCATGATGACGGGCGGGACGCTGTTCGAAGAGCTGGGCTTTTACTATGTCGGCCCGATCGACGGACACAATCTCGACCATCTCTTGCCGGTTTTGAAGAATCTGCGCGACAGCGATGGTCGCGGCCCGGTGCTCGTCCATGTGGTGACGCGTAAAGGCCATGGCTATGCGCCCGCGGAAGCTGCCGCGGACAAATATCATGGCGTCGTCAAGTTCGATGTCGCGACCGGCGCACAGGTCAAGAGCAAGGCGGCGGCGCCGAGCTATACCAGCGTCTTCGCCAAGGCGCTCATCGCCGAGGCCGAGCGCGACGAGCGCATTGTCGCCATCACCGCGGCCATGCCCTCGGGCACGGGCCTCGACAAATTTGCCGAGCGCTTCCCGACGCGTTGCTTCGATGTCGGTATCGCCGAGCAGCACGGCGTGACCTTTGCCGCCGGACTCGCTTGCGAGGGGATGAAGCCCTTTGCCGCGATCTACTCTACCTTCCTGCAGCGCGCCTACGATCAGGTCGTGCACGACGTCGCCATCCAGAAGCTTCCAGTGCGATTCGCCATGGACCGCGCGGGACTCGTGGGGGCCGATGGCCAGACCCATGCCGGCTCGTTCGATCTCGCCTATCTCGGATGCCTGCCGGGCTTCGTCATCATGGCGGCGGCCGACGAGTCGGAGCTCATGCACATGGTCGCGACCTGCGCCGCGATCGATGACGGGCCCTCGGCGGTGCGCTATCCGCGCGGCGAGGGCGTAGGCATCGATCTGCCTGCGCGCGGCGAGGCTCTGCCGATCGGCAAGGGGCGGATCATCCGCGAAGGCTCGAAGATCGCCATCCTCAATCTCGGCGGACGCCTGCAGGAATGCTTGAAAGCGGCCGACGAGCTCGCGGGTTACGGGCTTTCGACCACGGTTGCCGATGCGCGCTTCGCCAAACCCTTGGACGGCGATCTGGTCGAGCGTCTGGCGCGCGAGCACGAGGTGCTGATCACGATCGAGGAGGGCGCGATCGGCGGCTTCGGCAGTCATGTGCTGCATCATCTCGCCAATGCCGGCATGCTGGATCACGGCTTGAAGGTGCGGCCGATGGTCCTGCCCGACCGCTTCATCGATCACGACTCGCCCGCTGCGCAATACGACCAAGCGGGGCTCAACGCCCGGCATATCACGGGGACTGCCCTCGCCGCTTTGGGCCGGGCCGAGGCCGAGCGTTCGGCCCGGGCGTGAGATCGCGCTGAAGCCGAAGAAGCGTCTCGACGCGCTCTTGGTGGAGCGCGGCCTTGCCGAGACGCGCGCCAAGGCGCAAGCGCTGATCCTCGCCGGCGCGGTGTGGAGCGGCGAGAGGAAGCTCGACAAGGCGGGAATGCCGGTCGCCGGCGACGTCGCGCTCGAATTGCGCGGCCGCGATCATCCCTGGGTATCGCGCGGCGGCATCAAGCTCGCTCATGCGCTGGAGCATTTCTCCATCGATGTCGCGGGCGCCATCGCGCTTGATATCGGCGCCTCGACCGGTGGCTTCACCGATGTGCTGCTGACGAAGGGCACCGCGCGCGTCTACGCCGTCGATGTCGGCCATGGCCAGCTCGCCTGGAAGCTGCGGCAGGACCCGCGCGTGACGGTGCTTGAGCGCGTCAATGCGCGCCACCTCACCGCGGCGGAAATCCCAGAGCCGCTCGATCTCGTCGTTTGCGATGCGAGCTTCATCGGGCTCGAAACGGTGCTGCCCGCCGCTCTCGCTCTCGCAAAGCCGCACGCCAAACTCGTCGCGCTCATCAAGCCGCAATTCGAGGTGGGACCCGAGAATGTCGGCAAGCGCGGCGTGGTGCGCGATCCGGCCCTTCATCGTGCGGTCTGCGCGCGCATCGTGCGCTGGCTCGAAGGACTCGGCTGGAAAGTCGAAGGCGTTGCCGAAAGCCCGATCACCGGCCCCGAAGGCAATGTCGAGTTTCTGATCTATGCAAGCCGCTGAGCCTCCCGGCGAGGACGTGCTCCTGACTGTCGAGCGCGTGGGCCAGCGTGGCGACGGGATCGCGCATTGGCGCGGCGAGCCGGTCTATCTGCCTTTCACTGCGCCGGGCGATCGGCTGCGGGCGCGGCTCGTGAAGCGGCGCGGCGATGGCTGGAGCGCCCAGGTTGACGCGGTCCTCGTGCCCGGCTTGCGAACGGCGCCGGTCTGCCGCCATTTCGGCGCGTGCGGCGGCTGCGCGTTGCAGCATCTCGACGATCGCGCCTATTCAGCCGCAAAGATCGCTTGGCTCGAGGCTGCACTCGCGCATCACGGGTTGCGCGCCGGGTCGATTCATCCACTGCGGCGGCTGAAGCCCGGGACGCGGCGCCGCGCGCGGTTTCATCTCGCACGCGGACGCGTCGGCTATCACGCGCGGCAGAGTCATCGGCTCATCGATGTCGCGGAATGTGCCGTCATAGCGCCGCCGCTCTTGGCGCTGCTCGCGCCGCTGCGCCGCCTGTCGCTAGTGCTCTTCGAGCGCGCGGAGGGCGGCACCGCCAACACGACGTTGAGCGAGACCGGGATCGATCTCGTGATCGAGCTGCCGCAAGCGCCCGATCTCGGCCGCCTCGAAGCGCTGGCGGGTTTCGCCGCGGCGGAGAATCTGGCTCGGCTCTCCTGGCGCTGCGGCGGCGAAATCGCCCCGGTGGCGCGCCGGCGCCAGCCGCGCGCGACGCTCTCGGGCGTCGCCGTTGATCTTCCCCCGGATGCGTTCCTGCAGCCGAGCCTCGAGGCCGAGGTCGCGCTTAGCGAGGTCGTGATAGAGATGGCGGGCGGGGCATGCTCGGTCGCCGATCTCTATGCCGGCATCGGCACCTTCACCTTCGCGCTTGCGGGGAAAGCGAAGCTTCACGCGGTGGAGGGCGCGGCGGAATCGGTGTCGGCCCTTGCCCGCGCCGCTTCGCGCGCCGGGCTTGCGGAGAGGGTTTCAGCCGAGCACCGCGATTTGGCGGCGCGGCCGCTTGATGCCGAGGAATTGGCGACATTCGATGCCGTCATCTTCGATCCGCCCTATGCGGGCGCGCGCGAGCAAAGTCCAGCTCTCGCAGCGAGCCGCGTTCCGCGCGTCATCGCGGTTTCATGCAATCCGGCGAGCTTTGCGCGCGACGCCCGGTCTTTGGTCGATGGCGGCTATCGCCTGGTCGAGATTCGGCCCTTCGATGCGTTCGTCTGGTCCGCCAATCTCGAACTCGTAGCGCTATTTGAGCGGCGTTGACCCGGCCGAGGTCGAGGTTTAGCGTCGGTTTCGACCAAGGAAGAGGATGGAGCGCCATGGCCAAAATCCGCCACATCGCGATTTTCTCGGACGACCCGGCCAATCTCGCCGAATTCTACGCCGATGTCTTCAAGATGAAGATCAACGGCCGCAGCAAGGAAGGCGCGGTCTGGATGACCGATGGCTACATGGACATCGCGCTGCTTCCGCGCAGGCACGAGCTCGCGCCGCAGGGCGTGCATCATTTCGGCATCACCATCGAGGCCGACGAGAAGGAGCACGTCTATCGCCGCATGAAAGAGCGCGGCAATTTTGTCATGAAGCCGCCGCCGGGACGCCCTTACGTCGAGGATGCGGCCAAAGACGCGGACGGCAACAAGTTCGACATCTCGATGTCGGCGGTGAAGGTGCGCGGCACCACCGTCGAGATGAAAGACGAGGTCAAGGAAGAGGATCTGGTGAAGGCCTGATCCGTGCGACGCTGCTCGCGTCCGTTCTCGCGCGCTTTACTTCGCCGTCGCCAAGGTTGATGTCGCCGCTGCGGCGCTCGGCGCAAATTTGCGCTGATAGAGCCGCCCCAGTCCGATGCAAGCAAGAACCAGCACAAGATAGGGCAGGGCGAGGATATAGAGCACCTCCTGCAGCGGCAGCTTCCAGGTGAGAAGATATCCGACGAAGATCGGGCCGATGATCGAGGCGATGCGCCCGAGTCCCGAGGCCCAGCCGACGCCGTTGCTGCGAATGCTCGTGGGATAGAACAGCCCGACCGTGCCGTTCAGCGAGGAATGCGTCGCCGAGCAGAAGGAATGGACGCCGATCGCCGAGACGACGATGAGCCAGGCGGGAATGCCGGGCGTGCCGAGCGTGATGATCGCCGCGATCGCGATGACGGCCGTGACGACGCTCGCGAGCGGCCCGAAGCGGTCGAGCGGACGCATCAGCAAGAGCGCCACGACGATGCCGCCCGCCGCGGCGTAGGAAAAGGTGAGCCGCGCCTCGGTCGGCGACAGGCCCGCGGTTTCGAGCACCACCGCGAGCCAGCTCGCGATGGTGATGTAGGTCAAGCCCTCG
>DATEKH010000229.1:0-21782 GCA_035277525.1 Allostellaceae bacterium | reverse complement strand
GGATCGCCGTCGGCGCCGCAATCGACGCGACGGTGAAATTGCGCGTGATCACCGGCCGCGCGCCGACCGGCAAGGCGACCGCGCCGATATGCACGCTGTCGCCGATATCGAGGCCGTCGAGGCTCACCGTGATCTGATCCGGGATGCTTTCGACTGCGCAGACGAGATCGATCTCGTGCCGCGCGACATTCAGCATGCCGCCGCGCCGGATCCCGGGCGAGCTCTCTTGGCCGGTGAATTTGACCGGCACGGCAACCGTGATCTTGGTGCCGGCATGGACGCGCAGGAAGTCGACATGGATCGGCAGATCCTTGATCGGATCGAGCTGCACGTCGCGCGGCAGGCTGCGATGCAGGGTGCCGTCGAGCTCGACATTGAGGAGGCGGGCGAAGAAGCCCGGCCGCTGCAACTCGCGGCCGAGCTCGCGCGGGTCGAGCGAGATGAGGGTGGCGGGCTTGCCCTCGCCATAGAGGACGCCGGGAACGCGGCCGGAGCGGCGAGCGGCCCGGGCGGCCCCCTTTCCAGCCCGGTCGCGCGCCTCGGCGCGTAACGTCACGATATCGGCCATCAAACTGCTCCTTCGCTTGAGAGGGCGGCGGCCTCCAGGGGTGCCGCGCGCCGGTGAGACAACGGATCGCTAGACGAACAGGCTCGAGACCGAGCGCTCCTCGCTGATGCGCAAGATCGCCTCGGCCATCAGCGGCGCAATCGTCAGCCGGCGGATGTTGCGCGCCGTGCGCACCGGCTCGGTCGCGGCGATGCTATCGGTCACGACGAGCGCTTCCAAGGGCGAAGCGACGACGCGCGCCACCGCGCCGCCGGACAAGACGCCGTGGGTGACATAGGCGGCGACCGATTTCGCGCCGCGTTCCATCAGCGCCTCGGCCGCGTTGCACAAAGTGCCGGCGCTGTCGACGATGTCGTCGATGAGGATGCAGCGCCGTCCCTCGACGTCGCCGATGATGTTCATGACCTCGGAGACGCCGGCGCGCTCGCGCCGCTTGTCGATGATGGCGAGATCGGCGTCGACCCGGCGGGCAATCGCGCGCGCGCGCACCACGCCGCCGACATCGGGCGACACCACGACGAGGTCGCCGCCGTCATAGCGCGCCTTGATATCCTCGATGAAGACCGGCGAGGCAAAGAGATTGTCCAACGGGATATCGAAGAAGCCCTGGATCTGTCCCGCATGCAGATCAAGGGTCAAGACGCGGTCGGCGCCGGCCGCGGTGATCATGTTGGCGACGAGTTTGGCCGAGATCGGCGTGCGCGGGCCGGATTTGCGGTCCTGGCGCGCATAGCCGTAATAGGGAATCACAGCGGTGGCGCGCCGCGCCGAGGCCCGCTTCAAGGCGTCAAGCGTGACCAGCAATTCCATCAGATTGTCATTGGCCGGAAACGAGGTCGACTGGATCACGAATACGTCCTCGCCGCGGGCGTTCTCGTGGATTTCGACGAACACTTCCTGGTCCTGGAAGCGCCGCACGCTGGCGTCGGTCAAGGGCAGGTGGAGATAGGCGGCGATCGCCTCGGCGAGCGGCCGATTGCTGTTGCAGGCGAGAATTTTCATGCGAATGGATGCCGGTTTGCGCGCCGGGCGGACTGTAACAAAGGGGCCTGGGGCTGTAAACCCGCGCCTCGCCGCGATTAAGAGGGCGTGGCCGCCCTCTTGATCTCAGCGATGAGGGCGGCGATGCCGGGCGCCGCGGCGTTGGCCGCCTCATAGGCGGTGACCCCCCAACGTCCGTTGAGGCTCCCGGCGGGGACGGCATTGTCCTGCTGGACCTCGCCGACCTGGCCGCCATCGGCGCGGCGCAAGAGCCAGGCGATCTTGACCTCCTGCTTGCCGTCCGCGGGCGGCGAGACCTCGACCGTCGCGACCACGACGAAATTGGCCTTGTCGGCGGGGGTTTCGGCGAGGGTCAAATGCGATCGGCGCAGCGCGTCCTCCATGGCGCGCGCCAGCGATTGCGCGCCGTCGCCGGGGGCGCCGGTCACGCTCTGCACTGCGATCACCGGGCTCGCATCGGCGATCGGCGCCGGTGCCGTGCTCTCGACCGCTTTGGCGAAGAAGGGCGCCGATTGCCGCGCCAGCGCCGCGAGCGCCGTATCGCCTTGCCGCCATGCGGCGGCCGGCACGGTCAGCGTCGAGTCCTGGCGGCTCAGCGGCATGCCGGAGGCCTCACGCATTTGCCAGGCGATGGTGACCAGCAGATTGCCGTTGCCGACTTCGCGTGTCGTTGCGGTCCCGGTCAGGCGGTAGGAGCCCTTATTGCGCGCGTGCGTGTCCGCGGGGACGTCCTGATCCTGCAGTGCCTTTGCCATCGCGGCGGCGAGTTGTTGCGCCGCCGGCTGCGGCGCGCCGGCGACCGGCTCGACGATCACGCCGGCGCTGTCGGGCGGGGTGAGAATCGCCGCGTTCGGCGGCGGCAGATCATGCGCGAAGGGATGCGGCAAGGGCTGGCACGCGGCGAGCAACAGCAACCCGGCGACAGCGATGAGGCGCATGGGCGGCGATGATAGCCGTGCCGTGTTATGGCGCAAGGCAGATCGCCGAGAGCTCGTGCCCGAACTGGCGCTCGCCGGCAACACAGGAGCGACGATAGGAAAAGAAGCGTCCCGCTTCCGCCGCGGTGTCGCCGCCGGTTGCGTCGATATGGGCGATCCCAGCCGCGGCGAGCCGCGCGCGCACGAAGCCGGCGAGATCGAAGAGATAATGACCGGCCCGCGAGGCATCGCGAAAGAACGCGGCGTTCGAGGCGCTCTGCGCCAGGAACGGCGCGGGGAATTCCGGCCCGACCTCGTAGGATTGAAAGCCGATGCAGGGCCCGATCACCGCCCTGATACGAGTGAGTTCCGCGCCTTCGCGTCGCATCGCCGCGACGGTCGCGGCAATCACTCCGGCCAAGGCGCCCCGCCATCCCGCATGAGCCGCAGCCACGATGCCGGCTTCCGCATCGGCAAAGAGCACCGGCGCGCAATCGGCTGTAAGGATGCCGAGCGCCAAGCCCTTTCGCCGCGTCACCATCGCATCGGCGCGCGGGCGCTCGGGTTGCGACCAGGGCTCATCCACCACGACGACGTCGCTGCCATGGACCTGATGACAGGTGACGAGGCCGCCCGGCGGAAGACCAAGCTGCGCCAGCACGCGGCGGCGATTTTCCTCAACGTTGCTTGGCGCGTCGCCTGAGCCGAGGCTGCAATTGAGCGAGGCGAAAATTCCGCCGCTGACGCCGCCCTCGCGCGTGAAGAAACCGTGACGGGTGGCTGGAGACTCGAGAAGGGGAGTGCGGATCATGATGGTCCTGGCGCGAAACCGGCGGGAACGGGGTCGTTGGGCCCGGCGAGGACCAGCGCTTTGAACAGCGTGCCCATCTGCGCCGGCTCGATCAGTCGGCGGCAGCCGGACTGGATGGCGTGCGTTTCGCTTGGCGTGGCGTGTTGAAGAAGCATCGCTTGGCGGGTTTCGAGGCCGAGCGCCAACAGAAACACGCGCTGCGTTATCGGTCCGTAAACCGCCGCGCCGCCGAACCGTGCCGCCTCGGCAAAAGCGGTGAAATCGACATGCGCCGTGAGGTCGCATTCGCCCGGAGCATCGAGTACCGGAACCGGGCGATGCCCGCGCAGCGCCTGCAGCGTGTCGCCGAGCGCGATCTCGCCCGCGCGCCAGTCATAGCCGTAGTCGATGAAGAGCGCGGCGCCGCCCTGGCGCCGCAGGCGGGTGCCGAGCCGCTCGCCGAGCGTCTCGGCAGCCGGGCAGATCGCTCGGATTTTGCCCTCGTTCTCCAGGCGCGCGCCGCTGATGCCGTCGAGCAGCGTCGGCTGCCGCGCAAGGCAAAACGCGAGTTTCCCGCCGCCCGCTTCGAGCCCAATCAAGCGCTCATGCCAAAGGAGTTCGCGCTGCTGGAACTGCCGAATCGGCAACGCATCGAGAAATTCGTTGGCGATGAGGAGCATCGGCCCAGGCGGAAGCGTGTCGATGCTTTCATGCCATTGCGGCGCATAGGCGCCGAGCGCCGCCGCCTGCTTGGCGCGCAGCACCGGGCTTTGCTCGACCAGATGCAGACGCAGCGCTTCGGCAAAGCCCGAAACTTTGCGCGTCGCCCGCAAAGCGTCCGCCATCAAGGTGCCGCGCCCCGGCCCCAGCTCGACCAGCAGCACGGGATCGGGCGCGCGGCGCTGCCAGAAATCCGCGCACCACGCGCCGATCAGCTCGCCGAAAACCTGGCTCACTTCCGGCGCGGTGATGAAATCGCCCGCAGCGCCGAACGGGTCGCGCGTGGCGTAGTAGAGGGCGTTCGCCTCTGCCATGAACTCGGCGACGCTGATCGGGCCGGCCAGGCGAATGCGCTCTGCGAGGCGATCGGCGAGCGCCGTCATTTTTCCGGGTGTGCGGACCAGACGAGCCACAGGCCGAGCAAAAGCACCGGAATCGACAACAGCTGGCCCATTGTCGCGCCGAACCAGAGGAAGCCCAGAAACGCGTCGGGCTCGCGGAAGAATTCAACGAAAATCCGGGCGGTCGCGTAGCCGATGAGGAACACGCCCGACAGCATGCCGGGCCGCTCGCGAATCCGCGTCCAGCGCAGCAAGACGAAAAGCAGCAGGAACAGCACGAGGCCCTCGAGCCCGGCCTCGTAGAGCTGGCTCGGATGACGCGCGATGGGCCCGGCATCCGGAAAGACCATCGCCCAAGGCACATCGGTCGGCCTGCCCCACAGCTCGCCATTGATGAAATTGGCCACCCGGCCGAAGAACAACCCGATCGGCACCGCGCTGGTGACGATATCGGAGAAGGCGAGAAGCGACAGACCGCGCTGCCGGCAAAACAGCCACAGCGCCACGAGAACGCCGAGCGCGCCGCCATGAAACGACATGCCGCCATGCCACAGTTTGAGAATTTCGCTCGGGTTCGCGAAATAATAATCGGGCTTGTAGAACAGCACGTAGCCGGCGCGGCCGCCAAGCACGACGCCGAGCGTGGCCCAGACGAGAAAATCGTCGATCGCGGCTTGCGAGGCGACGGCGGGTGGACGCTTCGCGACCCAGAGGCAATAGCGCCAGCCGAGGATCAGGCCGACGATATAGGCGAGCGCGTACCAGCGAATGGCGAAGGGGCCGAACGACACCGCGATGGGGTCGAAGGCGGGATAGGGGATCGCCAGCATCAGCGGTAGGGATCGGCAGCGGCGAGGTAGGTTTGGACGTAGTCGCGCACGCCGTCTTCGAGGCCGGTTGGCGGCCTGCTAAAGCCCGCCGCTTTCGCCCGCTCCATCCGCGCCTCCGTGAAATACTGGTATTTGTCGCGGATCGCGACCGGCGTGTCGATGTAATCGATGCGCGGGGTCATGCCAAGCGCGCGATAGACCGCAGCGGCGAGGTCGGCGAAGCTGCGCGCCTTTCCGGTGCCGGCGTTGAAGAGGCCGCTCACCTCGGGGTGATCGTAGAGCCAGAGCATTTCCTCGACGCAGTCGCGCACATAGACGAAATCGCGTGTCTGGCCGCCATCCGGCACGCCCTTGCGGTGCGAGCGAAAGAGGGTGCAGGCCTCGCCCTTCGCGGCGCGCGGAAAGATCTGCGCGACGACGCTCATCTGCGATCCCTTGTGATATTCGTTCGGGCCGTAGACGTTGAAGAATTTGAGGCCGGCCCATTGCGGCGGATGCGGGCCGCCTTGTGCGAGAAGGCGCGCCACTCGCCGGTCGAACAAATGCTTCGACCAGCCATAGGCGTTGAGCGGGGCGAGGCGCGCCAATGCAGCGGGCGAGCCATCGTCGTCGAAGCCCGCAGCGCCGTCGCCATAGGTCGCGGCCGAGGAGGCATAAAGAAAGCGCACGCCATGCGCCGCGCACCAATCCCACAGGAATTGCGACAGCGTGAAGTTCGAGGCGACGATGAGATCGGCGTCGGTTTCGGTGGTCGAGGAGGATGCGCCCAAATGAAAGATCGCCGCGAGCTTTGTCGCATGCGCGTCGAGAAAGCCGGTGAGCGCCTCGGGGGCGATCAGGGCCGCGAGCTCGCGCTTGCCGAGATTGCGCCATTTGTCGTCGCGGCCGAGGCGGTCGCACACCGCCAGCTCGCCAATGCCGCGTTCCTCGAGGCTCGCGACCAGGTTCGAGCCGATGAATCCGGCGCCGCCCGTGATGAGGATCATCGCCCTTTATAGGCACAGCCGGGCGAGCGTCACAAGGAACCGTTCCCCTACGCTCAGCCCCGTGCTAGGAGCAGGATCGAGGGCAGAGACATGCAGACCCAGAACCGCTTCATCGACGATCTCGCGCGCGTGGCGACGGGCGCGCTCGGAACCTTGACCGGCATGCGCGGCGAGGTCGAAACCCGGCTGCGCGACCAGTTCGAGCGCATTCTCGGCCGCATGAATCTCGTGCGGCGCGAGGAGTTCGACGCGGTGAAAGCCATGGCCGCGAAGGCGCGGGCGACGCAAGAGGCGCTCGAGAAGCGGCTCGCCGCGCTCGAGGCCCAGCTCGGCAAAAGCGGCGGGGCAAAGCGGCCGAGCCCGCGCCGCACCCCCGCCCGCAAGCCCGTGGCGAAGCGGCGCTGAACCGGCCCGAAAGCCCGGAATCTGCGTTATCCCCGGCTATTCGCGCGGCGTGGGCGCGTTCGCCCCGATTCGGCCTTGCGTGCGACTCCGGTCTTTGGCAGGCTCATATTTAGTGGTTCACCGTCCGGCACCTACCAAATCTCGTGGGTATCGGCTGGCGAGGAGAGCGCGATGACCGCCTTGTCGCTCGAAAGCACGGTCGGCTCGGTCAATCCCATCGATCTGGTGGAAGAAATCGTCCAAGCCAATGAATGGGCTCATGACCGCGCCAGCGATGATGAAATGATGGTCGAGATCACTGGCCGGTGGTGCGACTATCGCCTGCTTTTCGTGTGGCAGCGCGAGCTCAACGCGCTGCATTTTTCATGCGGCTTCGAGATGAAGGTCCCGCGCATGCGCCGTGCCGCGGTGTTCGAACTTCTCGCCGTCATCAATGAGCGGCTATGGCTCGGACATTTCGATCTCGCGAGCGACGATCATTCGCCGGCCTTTCGCCAGGGCGTGCTGCTGCGCGGCGCCTATGGCGCGACAGTCGAGCAGATCGAGGATCTGGTCGAGATTTCGCTCGGCGAATGCGAGCGCTTTTTCCCTGCTTTTCAGCTCGTCGTCTGGGGCGGAAAGAACGCGGAAGAGGCGATCGCCGCGGCGATGATCGATCCGATCGGCGAGGCGTGAGCGCCGCCGAGGCAAAGCCGCCGCGGGGAATCCTCCTGGTCGGCTGCGGCAAGATGGGCGGAGCGCTGCTCGCCGGCTGGTCGAAGCGCCGGCTCGCGGGGCCGTTCGCGGTGGTCGAGCCGGCGGCGGTGAAGCCGCCCGGAGGCGCAAGGCGCTACGCCACGCCCGAGGCGTTGCCGAAAGCCCTCAAACCTGCCGCGATCATCTTTGCCGTCAAACCGCAAGCCTTGGACGAGGTTTTGCCCGCCTATCGGCGCTTCGCCTCGGGCCGAACGGTGTTCCTCTCGATCGCCGCGGGCAAGACGCTCGGCTTTTTCGCTCGGCATCTTGGCGCTGCCGCGCCCGTGGTGCGGGCCATGCCCAACACGCCGGCCGCGATCGGCCGCGGCATCGCCGTTGCCTGCGCCACTCCCCAGGTCGACGCGGCGGGCCGCGCGCTGTGCAGCCGGCTGCTTGCCGCGGTGGGCGAGGTGGCTTGGGTCGAGGACGAGGCTCTGCTCGACGCGGTGACGGCCGTGTCGGGTAGCGGCCCGGCCTATGTCTTCCTGCTGATCGAGAGCCTCGCCGAAGCGGGGGTCGCTGCGGGTTTGCCCGCGGCGCTGGCGATGAAGCTCGCTCGCGCGACCGTCGCCGGCTCGGGCGAGCTCGCCCGGCTCGCGCCCGAGCATGCGGCTCAATTGCGGCGCAACGTGACCTCGCCCGGCGGCACCACCGAGGCCGCTCTCGCCATCCTGATGGGAGAGGGGGGGCTCGGTCCCTTGCTGCGCCGCGCCGTCGCCGCGGCGACGCAGCGCTCGCGCGACCTCGCCGATTGACGCCCGTCCTGGGATTGACCCGTCAGCCGTCGTTCCGATTGCGGGACTCGGCCTTCCTCCTTATCTTTGAGTTACGGAGGACGCCATGCCGAACCGCCGCCGGGCACGCCGGTCGCCCGCCGATCCGAGGCAAGGTCTCATCGCTGCCGCGCTGGAGCTTGCCGCGACCAAGGGCTGGCAGCAAACCAGCATGGCCGAGATCGCGGCTGCGGCCGGGGTCCCGCTCGGCCAGGCTTACGCGCTGTTTCCATCCAAATTCGCCATCCTGCGCGGGTTCCGGCGCAGCATTGACGAAGCGGTCCTCGCACAGCGCGCGCCGGCGTCCGAGGAGTCCCCCCGCGATCGCCTGTTCGACGTGCTGATGCGGCGTTTCGAATTGCTGAAGCCCTACCGGCTCGGCCTTCGAGCGATCCTGCGCGATGCGGTCGGCGGTCCTGCGCTGATGCGGGGGCTGCCTGGTCTGGTCCGCTCGATGGCGTGGATGCGAGAGGCCGCCGGACTTCCCGCCTGGGGATGCCGCGGTCGCCTCGCCTCTCGGTTCACCGCAGCGCTCTATCTCTCGGTCATGCCGGTCTTCCTGCGTGACGAGAGCGCCGATCTCGGCACCACCATGGCCGCCCTCGACCGCCGCCTGCGCCAAGCCGAGACGTTGCTCGGAAGTTTCCGTCCGCTCGCAGCTCGGGCGGCTAAGCCCTAGAATCTAGGGCATTTTTGTGCAATGCAAAACTTTTGATCAGTTGGCCTTGACGAAGACCCGCAATCACCTCATATTAGACATTGTGCACTGCAACATAAACCTTTCCCCTTCCCCTTCCCCTTCCGCCGCACCGAGGATGAGGCCATGATCAACAGCAAACAATCGTTTCTCGATTACGACATGAGCAAGGCGTTCGCCGGCTTTGCGATGCCGAGTTTCAACGTCGAAGCCATGATGGCGTCGCAGCGCAAGAACGTCGAGGCGCTCACCCAGGCCAACCAGCTCGCCATCGAGGGCGCGCAGGCTCTGGCGCGCCGCCAGGTCGAAATTGCGCGCGAGGCCTTGGAAGAGGCGCGCTCGCTATTCCGCGAGTTCAGCCAGCCCGGCGCACCGCAGGAACGGCTCGCGAAGAACACGGAGATTGCCAAGGCGACCTTCGAGAAGGGCCTTGCCACGGCGAAGGAGCTCACCGAGCTCGTCACCAAGGCGAATGCCGAAGCCTTCGACGTGCTGACCAAGCGCGTCGCCGAGAGCTTCGAGGAAATTCGCGAAGTCGCCTCGACCAAGGCGGCCTGAAGCTCGCAGCCGGCGGTTTCGCCGGCCGCGATTCCCTTCACACGATCATCCTCCGACGCCGTTCCGCGCAATCGCGCGGGACGGCGTTCGCGTTCCTGGCACAGCTTGCCAAGCGGTCGCGTGGTCGCTAGCGCGGCAAGCGCAGCCGGACGCGCAAGCCTCCTTGCGGCGAATCCTCGAGCGTGACGTCGCCGCCTTGGCCGCGAGCGAGGTCGCGCGCGATCGTCAGCCCTAGGCCGAGCTGGCCGGAGCCGGGGTTGCGCGCGGCATCGAGCCGGAAAAACGGACGGAACACCGATTCGCGTAGAGTTGGAGCGATGCCCGGCCCGTCATCGTCGATCAGTATGTCGAAACCGTCCCGCAACTCGATCCCGGTCACCCAGACATGGCGTCCGTAGCGCCGCGCATTGCCGATGAGGTTGGCGATGCAGCGCCGCGTCGCATCCGGGCGCAGCAGCAGGACGTAGCGCTCGGGGAGCGCGGCGAGGATGGGCCGGCCATCGCGCTGCAGCGTCGAGATCAGCTCGTTTATGAGGAGAACGATGTCGGTTTCGCGCGGCCGCTCCTCGCCCTCGCCGCGCGCGAAGTCGAGATAGCCCTGCACCATGCGCTGCATCGCGGCGACGTCTTCCTTCAATTCCGCGACGCTCGCATCCTCGTGCATCAGCTCGAGACCGAGCCGCATGCGCGTCAGGGGCGTGCGCAGATCGTGCGACACGCCCGCCAGCATCTCGGTGCGCTGAGTGATCTGACGCTGAATGCGATCGCGCATGCGGATAAAGGCGCGGGCGACTTGGCGGACCTCGGTCGCGCCCTCGGGACGGAAGTTCGGCACGTCGCGCCCTTTGCCAAAGGCTTCGGCCGTGGCCGCGACGCGGCGCAGCGACTTCACCTGGTTGCGCATGAAGAGCGAGGCGATGGCGAGGAGGACGAGCGCCGAGCCGACCATCCACATGATGAAGATATAGGTCGTCGGCGTCGACAGCCGCTCGCGCGGAACCGCGACGACCATGACCCCTCCGGGCACTTCGACCGAAACCAGCAAATCGCGCGGGTCGAAATCGCCGTCGATGAGAAATGGCCGGCCGACGCGCTCGGCCATTGCGGCTGCGAGCTGGGTTTCGATCTGCGAGCCGTTGGTGAAACGCAAGCCGGCGGGCAGCCTCTCATCGGGATGGAAGGTATAGGAGAGGGAGGTGACGCCCGCCGCGCGGTCCAGGATCTGGCGCCGCTGCAAGGGATCGTCGGCATAGACGAGCGTGCTCACGGTAAAGCCGATATCGCCGGCCACGGCGGTGGACAGGCGCCGCGAAATCGTGTCCCAGACCCGGTCGTAGAAAATCCAGGTCGCAAGGATCTGGGTCAGCACCATCGGCAAGACGATGATGAGCAGCGACCGGCCCCAGAGCGAGCGCGGCAGAATCCGCTTGAACCAGCGGCGATGCGTGTCGCCCGCGGCGTTTCGCCCGGCCTCGCGTGCCGGCGTTTGCGGAAACAGGGTCAGCGGCTTTTGCGTGTCGTCAATCGGGCTTGAGGACATAGCCGGTCCCTCGCACGGTCTGAAGATAGCGCGGGAATTTCGGATCGTGTTCGATCTTGCGCCGCAGCCGCGTCATCTGCACATCGACCGTGCGCAAATTACCGCTGCACTGCGCCTCCTGCGATAGGGCCTCGCGCGAAACCGGCTCGCCGGGACGCCGCGCCAGGGCGAGCAGGAGGGCGGATTCGGCCGCGGTCAAATGCACGGGAGCGCCGCCGCGATAGAGCATCCCGTGCCGCAGGTCGAGGCGGCACGTGCCGAAATGCACCTCCTCGCGGCGCTCGGCCGGCACGATCGTGCGCTGCAGAATGTTGCGGATGCGCAGCACGAGCTCGCGCGGCTCGAAAGGCTTGGTGAGATAATCGTCGGCGCCGCGCTCGAGCCCATCGATCCGGTTCTCCGCCTCGGCCATCGCCGTCAGCAGGAGAATGGGCACCGGGCTCGTGCGTCGCAAGCTTTCCGTGAGCGCGAGGCCGTCCTCGCCGGGCATCATCACGTCGATGATGAGAAGGTCGAAGGCGAGGCTTTGCAGGCGCGCCCGCGCATCGACGGCATTGGCCGCCGTCGTCACGCGGAACCCCGACTCGACGAGGTAGCGTCGCAACAGATCGCACAGCCGCGCATCGTCGTCGACGACCAGGAGATGCGCCTCGACCTGGTCGAGCTCGCGAACGTCGTTCATCGATGGATTATACACCCGATCCACCGACGCCGCTTAGCGGCGGCGGCGGAAACGGGCGCGGTCGATGTCGTCGGACATGATCTCGAGCATCACCTTGCGGAAGCCCTCGACCGAGGCGGATCCGGCATGCTCATAGGCTCGCGAGATCCGCCGGCGCTGATTCTCCGACAATTGGCGCTCGAGCTCGACGCCTTTGGCGGTGAGTTCGAGAAGACGCTGCCTGCGGTCGCTCTTGCCGGTGCGCTGCTGGATGAAGCCCTGGCGCACGAGCTGGCCGAGCACGCGCGACAGGCTTTGCTTGGTGATCTGGAGAATGTCGAGCAACTCGCTGACGCTCATCTGCGGATGGCGTCCGACGAAATAGATCACGCGGTGATGCGCGCGGCCGAACCCGTAGCGCACGAGCATCGCGTCCGGCTCCGCGGTGAAGTCGCGATAGGCATAGAACAGAAGCTCGATGCCCTGTCGGACCTCGTCCTCGCTCAGATAAAGGGGGGCGTCCTCGGTTTTTATGTCAGACATGTTGACTTATTTTTAGCAGGGTTGCTACATTTTAGGCAAGGTGCGTCGCAGGGCCCCTCGCAGGGCCCCCTGTGAAGCGCAAGAGACGCCAATCCTCGAGGAACGCGGAAGATGGCCACAGCCACCAGACCCTTCGACAATCGCGACGGGACAATTTGGTTCGACGGCAAGCTCGTGCCGTGGCGCGACGCCCGCGTGCATGTGCTGACGCACGCGCTCCACTATGCGAGCGCGGTCTTCGAGGGCGAGCGCGTCTATGGCGGCCGCATCTTCAAGCTGCGCGAGCACAGCCAGCGTCTCATCGATTCAGCGCGTATTCTCGGCTTCACCATCCCCTGGAGCCTCGAGCAGATCGAAGAGGCCTCGAACGCCGCCGTCCGCGCCTCCGGCGTGCCCGATGGCTATGTCCGCCCGATCGCCTGGCGCGGCCCCGAGCAAATGGGCGTCGCGGCGCAGCTCACCAAGATCCATATGGCGATCGCGGTGTGGGATGATTGGAAGGCCTATTTCTCGCCCGAGGCGCGGTTGAAGGGCATCCGTATGGCCTGGGCGAAATGGGCGCGGCCCGCGCCCAATACCGCGCCGACCGCCGCCAAATGCTCGGGCCTTTACATGATCTGCACCTTGTCGAAGCACGCAGCCGAGGCCGACGGCTTCGACGACGCGCTGATGCTCGATTGGCGCGGACAGATCGCCGAGGCGACAGGCGCCAATATCTTCTTCGGCATCGATGGCGAGTTGCACACGCCCAAACCCGATTGCTTTCTCGACGGCATCACGCGGCGCGCCGTCATCGGCTTGGCGAAAGCGCGGCAGCTCAAAGTGGTGGAGCGCGCGATCATGCCGAGCGAGCTCAGCCGCGTGCAGGAAATCTTCGTCACCGGCACGGCCGCCGAGGTCACGCCCGTGACGCAAATCGCCGAGCAGAAATTCCCGGTCGGGCCGATGACTCGGCAGCTGATGGATGATTTCGACAAGCTCGTGCGCGTGACGGATAAGGCGAGCGCCGCCTAATCGTCGTTCACGTCGCGCGCAGCCTGGCGCCCTCTAACTCCGCGCGCCGCTCCTGCAAGAAGCGCCGCAGCGCGGGATCGGCCTCGAGGCCGATCGCCCGCGCATAGGCGTAATCCGCCGCGTCGATGCGGCCGCCCCGCGCAAGCAATCCCGCACGCGCCGCCCAATAGGGCTGATACTCGCTGAGACGCGGTTCCGAGGCGAGCTCGTCGAGCGCCGCAAGCCCGGCTTCGGCGCCGCTGGCCTCGGCGCGGGCAATGGCACGATTGATCGCCACCACGGGCGACGCGGTCAGTTCGAACAGCGCGTCGTAAAGCCGCTCGATGGCGCTCCAGTCGGCTTGCCCCGCGCGGCGCCGCACGGCATGAGCCGATTGCACAGCCGCTTCGAGCTGATAACGGCCGATCGCGCCTTTGGCGCTGGCGCGGCGCAGCAGCGCCTCGGCCTCGTCGATGAGCGCGGCATCCCAATCAGCGGGGTCCTGCCGATCGAGCGGGACATAGGCGCCCGCTTTGTCGCGGCGGGCGGATCGGCGCGCCTCGGCATGGAGCATCAGCGCCAGCAGCCCCAGCGCCTCGGGTTCCTCCGGCAAGAGCGAAACGAGAAGGCGGCCGAGCCAGATCCCTTCCTCGGCCAGGTTGCGGCGCCTTGCATCCGTGCCGGCCGGATCGGACCAGCCTTCGGCGAAGGCCGCGTAAATCGCATCGAGCACCGCACCGAGCCGCTCGGCGAGCTCGCCGCGGCCGGGCACGCGCAGCGGGATGCCGGCACCCCGAATCTTGTGCTTGGCCCGGGCCAGCCGCTGGCCCATGGCAGCGGGCGCCACCAGAAAGGCCGAGGCTATGGCGGCCGCGTCGAGGCCGAGGATGGTTTGCAGGATCAGCGGCGCGCGAATGCCGGGATCGATCGCGGGATGCGCGCAGGCGAACATCAGCGCGAGACGATGATCGGGAATGTCGCCCGCACTCGCGGCCCGATCCTCGATCTCCTCGGCGAGTAGCCGCAAGGCCTCGCCCACCGCTTCGCCGCGGCGCCGACGACGTGCGGCGTCGATCGCCTTGCGCTTGGCGACCGCGACCAGCCAGGCCTCGGGCTTGAGCGGAATTCCGCGCTGGGGCCAATCGACGAGCGCGGCCGCAAAGGCATCGGACAAGGCATCCTCGGCCGCGGCAAGGTCGCGCGTCCGGGCGGCGAGAAGGGCGACGAGCTTGCCATAGCTCCGCCGTGCCGCGGCCTCCGCGGCTCTGCCGGCAACCTCGTCGCCCCCGCACGCCATCCGACGCCTCGTCACATCGCGCGCAGCGGGCGAACTTCCATCACGCCATGGCTCGCGCCCGGACAGCGCGCCGCCCAGGCGAGCGCGGCGTCGAGATCGGGCGCATCGATGAGGTAATAGCCGGCGAGCTGTTCCTTGGTCTCGGCATAGGGGCCATTCAGGACCTGGCTCTTGCCATTGGCGATGCGCACCGTCGTTGCCGTGGCGGATCGCTCCAGGGCGTCGCCGGCGATGAACGCGCCGGCTTTCTTGAGCGCCTCGGTATAGGCGCTATAGGCCCCCAAGAGCTGCTGCATATCCGCCTGTCGCGCAGCCGCCATGGCCGCCTCATTGCCATAGATCATCAGCATGTACTTCATCGGTCTCTCCGTCCTCGGTTGCGGCGGGCATCATGCGCCGCCGCCCTCATGACGCGCGAGCCTGGCCGGTTTCGACAGGCGCGGAAAGATTCTCGAGGGCTTGGGGTGCGCCGCGGTTAGCCGTCCCAGCGCCGGGCGGCATCGTCGTCGCTGTCCTTGGCCTCGACCCAGCGGGGCCCGGCCGCAGTCTCCTCGAGCTTCCAGAACGGCGCCTTGGTTTTGAGCCAGTCGATGAGAAAGCGGCAGGCTTCGAAGGCGGCGTCGCGATGCGCCGAAGCGGTCGCGACCAGAACGATCTGGTCCCCCGGCCTCAGCGGACCATAGCGATGAACGATCAGCACCTGGTCGAGCTTCCAGCGGTGATGCGCCTCGGCTTCGATTTCGGCGAGCTGCTTTTCCGTCATGCCGGGATAATGCTCGAGCGTCATGCCGGAAATTGGCTCGCCGCCGGCCTTATCGCGGACGAGGCCGACGAAGGATGTCACGCCGCCGATCGACGGATTGCCCGTGGTCAGCGCCTTCAGTTCCGCGCCGAGATCGAAATCCTCGCGTTGCACGCGAATCACGGGCATCACCCTCCGGTGACAGGGGGGAAGAGTCCGATCTCGTCGCCGGGCGCGATCCGGCGATCCGCCGGCACATACTCGCGATTGACCGCGACGCGCACGAGCTTGGGATTCTTCAGCGCCTCGGCATAGGCGGGCCCGCGCGTCTTCAGCCACTCGATCAGCGTCGCGACCGTCACGGCCTCGGGCGGCGGCGCGAGGGTCTCCTCGGCTTTGCCGATCTTCTGCCGGATCGACGCGAAATAGAGCAGTTTCATAGCCTAGAGCTAGGCCCCCGCGCCTCGGGTTGCAAGCTTCAGGGGATTACCTCGGCGAAGGGCAGGAAATCGGCGGGCGCGCCAATTTCGAGCCGCGTCGCCCCTTCGCCGATCGCGATCAAGCCGTCGGACTCGACCATCGAGGTCAGAATGCCGGCGCCGTCGCGCGCGAATTTCTCGGCGACCCAGCTTCCGTCCTCGGCGCGGACCAGGCGCGCGCGGACGTATTCGGTCCGGCTCGGCTTCTTCTTGTACTCGAAGCCGGAGCGGACGCGATAAAGCCGCGGGCTCGCTTCGGCGGCGCCCGCGAGCAGCAGCACGAGCGGGCGCGCGAGCAGAAGAAAGGTCACCATCACCGCGACCGGGTTGCCGGGCAGGCCCATGAATGGCACGCGGCCGATCTGGCCCATCGCGACCGGCCGCCCCGGCTTGATCGCGAGCCGCCAGAAATGAAGCTTGCCGGTTGCCTCGACCGCCGCTTTGACATGGTCTTCCTCGCCGCTCGAAATCCCCCCCGAGGTCAGGACGAGGTCGTGATTCGCCGCGGCCTCGGCGAGCGCGGCACGGACGGTCTCGGCCTGGTCCGGGAGAATGCCGAGATCCGACACGGTGCAGCCCAAGCCCGTCAGTAGCGATTGCAGGGTGTAGCGATTGGCGTCGAAGATCGCTCCGAGCGGAAGCGCATCGCCCGGCTCGCGCAGCTCGTCGCCGGTCGAGAACAACGCCACCCGCAGCCGGCGATAGACGGCGAGCGAGGCGAGGCCAAGCGAAGCCGCAAGCCCGATCTCCTGCGGCCGCAGGCGCCGACCGGCGGCAAGCACCGTGGTGCCCGCCTTCACGTCCTCGCCGGCGCTGCGGCGGTTGGCGCCGCGCTTGATGCCCGGCGGGATTGTCACCGCGCCGTTCGCGACCGTGCAATCTTCCTGCATCATCACAGTGTCGGTGCCGTCCGGCAACAGCGCGCCCGTGAAGACGCGGATTGCCGCGCCGCGCGGTGCCCGCTCGCGCAGCGGGTGACCCGCGGTGGCGCGGCCGCCGATCGGCAGCACGGTCACGCCGCTGGGGTCGAGATCGTCGAAGCATACCGCGTAGCCGTCAACCGCGACGTTGTCGGCGGGCGGCACGTCGCGCGTTGCGACCAGCTTGTCGGCAAGGATGCGGCCCGAGGCGACGCTCAGCGCTACGCGCTCGATATCGGCCACCGCGACGAGCTTCGAGCGGAGCAGCGCCAGCGCCGCTCCGGCCGACATGAGCTCGCCGCCAAAGGCGAAGCAATCATCGCTGAGCTGCGCCATCCCCAACCGCCTCGATGCGGCAATAGGCGATGATGAATTCGGCGATCGCATCGATATCGCTCAGCGCGAAGAACGGCAGGGGCGATGCGGCGACGGGCGCGTCCGAAGCGATCGCGACGATGCTGTCATCCTCGGGCGCGAGCAGCGTCTTGCCAAGCGACGCGCGAAAGACTTCGAGCTTCGGATGATCGCCGCGCTTATAGCCTTCGACGAGCACGAGATCGACCGGGCTTATGCGGCGGAGCAATTCCTCCATTTTCGGCTCGGGCGCGCCGCGCAGCTCATGCATCAAGGCCCAGCGGCGGTCGCTTGATACCATCACCTCGGTCGCGCCCGATTGGCGATGGCGCCAGGAATCTTTGCCGGGCTGATCGACGTCGAAATCGTGATGCGCATGCTTGAGCGTCGAGACGCTGAGGCCGCGGCGGGTGAAGGCGGGCACCAGCCGGGTGACCAAGGTGGTTTTGCCGCTGCCGCTCCAACCCGCAAGTCCGAAGACCCGCATCTTGCTTACGTCGCTTGGCTTGGCTTGGCGGTCTTCATTCCGCGCGCCTGCCGCCGCATATCCTCGCTGCCGACATGAACGATGCCGGCATGGAGATATTTGTAGCCGGTGACGATGGTGAAGATGGCGGCAATCCACAGCAGCAATTCGCCGATCAGCTTGACGTGGAGGAAAGTCGGTCCGGAATCGCCGATCAGCAGCACGCCGATCGCGATCATCTGGATGGCCGTCTTCCACTTCGCGAGATTGGTCACCGGCACCGTCACGCGCATGCCGGCGAGATGCTCGCGCAAGCCCGAGACGAGAATCTCGCGCGACAGGATGACGAGCGCCGGCAGCACCGCCGGCGCGGAAATGCGCTGCGTCGCCGTCAGCATCAGCAAGGTTCCGGCGACCAGGAGCTTGTCGGCGATCGGGTCCAAAAGCTTGCCCAGCTCCGATTGCTGCTCCCAGGCGCGCGCGAGCCTGCCGTCGAGCCAATCCGTCGCGCCGGCAATCGCGAAGATCGCGCAGCCGGTCCAAGGCCCGAGCGGTGCCGGCAGGTAGAACGTCGCCACCACCAGCGGCATCGCCAGAATCCGCGACATGGTTAACAAATTGGGAAGCGTGATCAGCATTTTCACGGTGCAGTCTAACCCTCGGCGTGGAAATGGTCATAAACCTTTTTTGCGACGGTTTTGCTGATGCCTTCGACTCGTTCGAGATCGCTCAAGCCCGCCGTCGCCACCTGCCGGGCCGAGCCGAAATGGTGCAGCAGCGCCCGCTTGCGGCGCGCGCCCACGCCCGGAATTTCGTCGAGCGGCGAGCCGGTGATGGCTTTGGCGCGCTTCTGGCGATGGGCGCCGATGGCGAAGCGGTGGGCTTCGTCGCGCAGGCGCTGCAGGTAGTAAAGCACCGGGTCCTTGGGATCGAGGCTCAAAGGCGGCATGCCGTCACGGAAGAAACGCTCGCGTCCGGCATTGCGATCCGGTCCTTTGGCGACGCCGACCACGGGAAGGTCGTCGATGCCGAGATCGGCCAGGACCGCAAGCGTCGCCGAAAGCTGGCCTTGCCCGCCATCGATCAGCACCAGGTCCGGCCAGCTGCCGGCGCTGCGCTCGGGATCTTCCTTCAAGGCGCGGGCGAAGCGCCGGCTCAGCACCTCGCGCATCATGGCGAAATCGTCGCCCGGCGTGGTGTCCTCGGCCCGGATGGTGAATTTGCGATAGGCCGGCTTCACGAAGCCTTCCGGCCCGGCGACGATCATGGCGCCGACCGCGTGGCTCCCCTGAATATGGCTGTTGTCATAGACCTCGATGCGCTGCGGCGGCGCGTCGAGCCCGAAGAGGTCGGCCACGCCGTGCAGCAGCTTCACCTGCGCCGCGCCTTCCGCCAGGCGCCGCGCCAACGCTTCGCGCGCATTGACGAGGGCATGCTCGATGAGCTTCTGCTTGTCGCCGCGGCGCGGCGCCGCGATCTCGACCTTTCGGCCGGCGCGTGTCGCAAGCGCTTCGGAGAGAAGAGCGAGATCGGTCGGCGCTTCGTTCACCAGCACCAGGGGCGGAGCGATGCGGTTGGCGTAGAATTGGCCGAGAAACGCCGCGAGCAGATCGGCAACGCCCATCTCCTGGGTATGGCTCGGGAAATAGGCGCGATTGCCCCAATTCTGCCCGCCGCGGAAGAAGAACACCTGGACCGAGGCATGACCGGCGGCGATATGGGCGGCAATGACATCGGCATCGCCCATTCCGGGCACGTTGATGTCCTGATGCCCCTGCACCTGGGTCAGGCCCCGGATGCGGTCGCGCAGCACGGCGGCGCCTTCGAAATCGAGCGCCTCCGACATTTTGGTCATGCGTGCCGAGAGCTGCTCCTGGACATCCTTGGTACGGCCGCGAAGGAAAGCCCGCGCTTCGTCGACGAGGCGGTTATAACCCTCCTTGTCGATGCGTCCGACGCAAGGGGCGCTGCAGCGCTTGATCTGATAGAGCAGGCAAGGCCGCGTGCGGCTCGAAAAGATGCTGTCGGAGCAGGAGCGCAGCAGAAAGGCGCGCTGCAGGGCGATGAGCGTGCGATTGACCGCGCCGGCCGAGGCGAAGGGGCCGAAATAATCGCCGGCCTCGCCGGTCGCGCCGCGATGCTTCGTCAGCTGCGGAAAATCCGTGTCGCCCGTGAGATGGATATAGGGAAACGACTTGTCGTCGCGCAGCAGCACGTTGTAACGCGGCAGGAAGCGCTTGATGAGGTTGCATTCGAGCAGCAGCGCCTCGACCTCGGTATGGGTCAGCACCACTTCCATCGACCGCGTCTCGGCCACCATGCGTCGCAGCCGGTTCGACAGATTGCCGATATGCGCGTAGTTCGCGACGCGATTCTTGAGGTTGCTCGCTTTCCCGACATAGATCGGCTCGCCCTTGGCGTTGAGCATGCGATAAACGCCGGGCGCGGGCGGCAGCGTGCGCAGCACCGCTCGGATGGCCGCGACGCCCTCGCCGAGCTGTCCGCTCAGCGGCGCCGCTTCCTCTTCGGCCTCTTCCGCCACGGGAATGGGATCGTCGGTCTCGTCGATCATCGCGCTCTCAGATTGCCTCGGCCTCGGGCGGCGTCAATCGAGCGTTGCCGCGCCGCCGCTCGGCGCGCTGTGCCACCGGGCGTTTCCGGATATCCACGAAAGCTGTGGGGAACTCTGTTGAGAAACACCTTCGGCCGGCCCGGCAATGGCGTTAAATCGCGGATTTGGCGTGATTGCCCAAAATTTGAGCAATTCCATCATCATATTGGAATTCAAGGAATTTTGTTCCAGAGGGCGTAAGACAACGTTCACATATCTTAATTTCGCCTTGAATTCGACCGAATCAAAGGCTGGTCCGCGGGCTTGTGAACAACTTGAGGCTCGCCGAGGTGCCGCGGCAAAAGCCGAATCTCTGGCCGAGTTCCGCCGCTTAGCAGCAGGCAAACAGCATTCTGAAGAGGATTATTCGGAGGGCGGCCCGGCGCCCGGCTGCGCCCAGCCGAGATGCTGGCCGCCATCCAAGGCGATCATCTGTCCGGTCATTGCCGCGGCATTCACAGTGAAGCGGACGCAGGCGGCGATCTCGTCCGGGGTGGCGCCGCGCCGCAGCGGCACGCTCGCGCTTTGCCGCGCGAATTGCTCGCTGCTTTGCCGCGGCGAGGGCAGAGTCGGCCCCGGCCCAACGGCGTTGACGCGGATGCGCGGCGCGAGCGCCAGGGCCATGGTCTGGGTCAAGGCCCAGAGTCCCGCCTTCGAGAGGGTGTAGGAGACGAAATGCGGCGTCAGATTCCACACCCGCTCATCGAGGATGTTGACGATCGCTCCGGACGCGGTCTCGGGCAGGTGCCGCGCGAATTCCTGCATCAGCACGAAGGGCGCGCGCAGGTTGGTTTGAAGATGCTTGTCCCAGCTCGCGCGCGTCACGCTCATCGCCTCGTCGCGCTCGAACACGGAGGCGTTGTTGACGAGACAGGTGACGGGGCCGAACGCCGCGGCGGCCGCAGCGATCAGCCCGTGCGTGGCCTCTTCGTCGCTAAGGTCGGCGCTGACGGGCTTGGCCCGTCCGCCTTTCGCCGCGATCGCGGCGGCGACCTCTTCGGCCGCGTCGCGCGAGGTGCCGTAGTGGACGGCGATCGCATAGCCGTCCTCGGCGAGCGCCAGCGCGATGGCGCGGCCGATGCGCAGCGCGGCGCCGGTGACGAGCGCTGTGCCCTTCATCGCCAATTCCGATCGCTCGAAGCCCAAACTCGATCGTCGTCCCCGCGAAAGCGGGGACCCAGGGATACGGCACGAGCGGTTACCTGGATTCCCGCTTGCGCGCGAATGACGACCGTGAAAAGCGTTGCGGCCATAAGAGCCGATTTCGCCTTCATGCGCGGCGGTCGCGGTTGTAGCGCTGGCGCGCCTTGCGCTTGGCGATCTCCTTGGCCGAGGTGCCGGCGCGGCCGGCGATCGATCGTCCGCGCACGGGTTGGCCCTGCGCTTGCATCGGATCGCGCGGCGAGCCGAGCCCAAGATCGAATTCTTCGAGGCGCTTGATTTCGTCCCGCAATCGCGCCGCTTCCTCGAATTCGAGATCGGCCGCGGCTTCGCGCATCTGCTTTTCGAGATCGGCGATCACGGCTTTGAGGTTCGAGCCCTGATAATGCGGCGCCGCGCTCTCGCCCAGGCCCACCGTGACGTGATCCTGCTCGTAGACGCTGTCGAGGATGTCGGAGATGCCGCGCTTGATGCTCTCGGGCGTGATGCCGTGGGCGATGTTGTAGGCCTGCTGCTTCTCGCGCCGCCGATTGGTCTCGTCGAGCGCCTGGCGCATGCTTTCGGTCACGTGATCGGCATAGAGAATGACGCGGCCGTCGAGATTGCGCGCGGCGCGGCCGATGGTCTGGATCAGCGCCGTGCGCGAGCGCAGATAGCCTTCCTTGTCGGCATCGAGGATGGCGACCAGCGCGC
>DATEKH010000228.1:0-8784 GCA_035277525.1 Allostellaceae bacterium | reverse complement strand
GATGCGGTGCGCAGCGGCGGCCGCTCCATGCCCTATATCGTGGCGAGCCAGCAGCTCGCCGCGAGCCCGCTGCACCGCGGCCATCGCACGGCGGTGCCGCGGCGCGAGGCGCTCATTCTGCTGGCGACGCTCAATCACCCGTGGCTGCTGCACGACCACATGGAGGAGCTCGCCTCGCTCGAGTTCCGCCATGGCGATGCCGAAAAGCTGAAAGGCGCCCTCATCGACATTGCCGCGCATGCCGCGGCGCTCGATCCCGGCGCGCTGAAGGCCGAGCTCGCGGCCCGCGACCTGTCCGGCGTGATGGAGCGGATGGCTTCCGCCATCACCACGCCCTCGGTCTGGGGGGCGGGGCCGGAGGCAGCGCCGGACGATGTTTTGGTGACCTGGTCGCAGCTTGTCGGCTTGCATCGGCAGTGGCATTCACTAACTAAGGAGCTCAAGGACGCCGAGCAGGCACTGGGCCAGGACGCGAGCGAAGCCAATTATCTGAGGTTGCGCGACGTCAAGGCTCGCCTGGCGCGTATGGACGGAACCGAGGCGCTTATTGAAGGCTTCGGAGCCTCTTCCGGTCGGGGTGTTCGTACTTTATAGGGCGCATGGCCCCGTTTTCGGACAAGGCCATGCGCTGGAAAGCGGGTGCATGGCCCCAAAAATGGTGGGTGTACTCCGGCCGACATGGAATAAAGGGTCATTCCGGCGGTATTCTTCTGGGTTAATCGGAGCTTAGTCGGTTCCGGCGACACTGGATGACCTGATTCGTAGGGCTTCGCCGAAGCGGCTGAGGCCCTTTTTCGCCGTTCCAAGGGACGGCGCGCCGGTATAAGTGATTGACGGCCAGGACTGGCCAGGAGAGAGGCGGAATGGCGAGCAAGACCAAGGCGGCGCAGGCCAAGGAAAAAGAAGAAGCCCCGGAGAAGGAAGAAGGCGCGCCCGATACGCCGCTGCCGCTTCTCGATCTCTCCGATGCCGGCGTCAAGAAGATGATCAAGGCCGCGAAGAAGCGCGGCTATGTCACCCTCGACCAGATCAATGAGGTGATGCCCTCGGGCGAAGTGTCCTCCGACCAGATCGAGGACATCTACGCGATGCTGTCGGAGATGGGCATCAATGTCGTCGAGACGGAAGATGCCTCCGACGACGAGGGCGAGAAGGGCGCCGACGAGGGCGACGACGAGGAGGAAGATACCGGCACCGAGGTCGTCGAAGCTAAATCGAAGTCGCTGGCCACTTCGGAAAAGAAAGAGCCGTCCGAACGAACCGACGATCCGGTCCGCATGTATCTGCGCGAGATGGGCTCGGTCGAGCTGCTGTCGCGCGAGGGCGAAATCGCCATTGCCAAGCGCATCGAGGCCGGCCGCGAGGCGATGATCGCGGGCCTTTGCGAAAGCCCGCTCACTTTCCAGGCCATCATCATCTGGCGCGACGAGCTCAACGAGGGAAAGGTCTTCCTCCGCGACATCATCGATCTCGAAGCGACTTATGCCGGCCCCGACGCCAAGCAGATGCAGGTGCCGGTGGTGATCGGTCCCGACGGCAAGCCGGTCGCGCAGGCCGTCGGCACGCCCGTGCCGGGCGCCCCGCATCTTCAGGTCGTGCAGACGCCGGCGCCGCCTTCTGCGCCCGCCGCCGCGACGCCGTTCAAGGCGCAAGGCGGTGACGACGAAGAGGAGCCGAAGGATCCCGGCGAGGCCGCGGCCGAGAGCGATTATGACGAAGACGATATGGAGAATTCGCTTTCGCTCGCCGCCATCGAGGCCGAGCTCAAGCCGAAGGTGGTCGAGACCTTCGACACCATCGCGGATTCCTTCAAGCGCCTGCGACGTTTGCAGGAGCAGGATATCGAATTCCGCCTGAAGAACACCTCGCTCTCGCCCGCGCAGGAGCGCAAATACAAGAAGCTGAAGGAAGAGATCATCACCGAGGTGAAGTCGCTGCGGCTCAACCAGGCGCGCATCGATTCACTCGTCGAGCAGCTCTACGACATCAACAAGCGGCTCGTGTCGAACGAAGGCCGGCTGATGCGTCTCGCCGAAAGCTATGGCGTCATCCGCGAGGATTTCCTCAAGCAATATATGGGCGGCGAACTCGACCCGCGCTGGCTCAACCGCGTCTCGAAGCTTTCGGCGAAAGGCTGGAAGAATTTCGTCGCGCGTGAGAAGGACCGCATCAAGGAAATCCGCTCGCTGGTGCATGATCTCGCCGCGCAGACCGGCGTCGGTATCGACGAATTCCGCAAGATCGTGCACATGGTGCAGAAAGGCGAGCGCGAGGCGCGCCAGGCGAAGAAGGAAATGGTGGAGGCAAACCTCCGCCTCGTCATTTCCATCGCCAAGAAATACACGAACCGCGGCCTGCAGTTCCTCGACCTCATCCAGGAAGGCAACATTGGATTGATGAAGGCGGTCGACAAGTTCGAATACCGCCGCGGCTACAAGTTCTCGACCTACGCGACGTGGTGGATCAGACAGGCGATCACCCGCTCGATCGCCGATCAGGCGCGCACCATCCGCATCCCCGTGCACATGATCGAGACGATCAACAAGATCGTGCGCACCTCGAGGCAGATGCTCAACGAGATCGGCCGCGAGCCGACGCCGGAGGAGCTTGCCGAGAAACTCGGGATGCCGCTCGAGAAGGTGCGCAAGGTGCTCAAGATCGCCAAGGAACCCTTGTCGCTGGAAACTCCCATCGGCGACGAGGAGGATTCGCATCTCGGCGATTTCATCGAGGACAAGAACGCGATCCTGCCGATCGACGCGGCCATCCAGTCGAACCTGCGCGAGACGACGACGCGCGTGCTCGCCTCGCTCACGCCGCGCGAGGAGCGCGTGCTGCGCATGCGCTTCGGCATCGGCATGAACACCGACCACACGCTGGAGGAAGTCGGCCAGCAGTTCTCGGTGACCCGCGAACGCATCCGCCAGATCGAGGCGAAGGCGCTGAGGAAGCTGAAGCATCCGTCGCGGTCGAGGAAGCTGCGCTCATTCCTCGACAACTGACCTCTTCGGTCACGCCCGCGCTCGTCGCGGGCATCCACGTCTTCAAAACAAAACCCTGGCGAAGGCCGGGGTTTTTGTCGCCGGCCTTGTGCCGGCAATCTCGTTCGCTCGCATAGCGCGTCGAAGACGCGCGTAAACGCGCTTATGCGCTCGCACCCCGGAATGACGATGTTTGTTTCCGGTCATTGCGCGCTGGCGCGGTACCATACTTAAGGAATTTAAACGGCGCGTGATAAGGCCGCCGTTTTGCCCACCGAGAGCTTTTTTAATTCGTCTTCTCGGCCTCGCTTACCAGCACCGGCTTCTCGCGCCACAGGTCGGGGAACGTCTTCTTCAGGTTCTCGACCTTCGGCGTGTCATTGAAGGCGATATAGGGCTGGTAGGGATGCAGCGTCGCGTAATCCTGGTGATAGGCCTCGGCTGGGAAGAACGAGGCCTTCACGGTATCGACCTTGGTGACGATCGGCCGCCTGAACACATGCGCGGCGTCGAGCTGCGCGATGTAGTCCTTCGCCGTCTTCGCCTGCGCCTCGCTCTGCGGAAAAATCTCCGAACGATATTGCGTGCCGGTGTCGGGGCCCTGACGGTTGAGCTGCGTCGGGTCGTGCGCGACCGAGAAATAGATCTGCAGGATCTTGCCGTAGGAAATCTGCTTCGGGTCGAAGGTCACCCGCACGCTTTCGGCGTGGCCGGTGCGGCCCGAGCTCACCGTCTGATAATAGGCGTCCTTCTGCGCGCCGCCGGCATAGCCGGACACGGCGGTTGTGACGCCTTTCACATGCTGGAACACGGCCTGCACGCCCCAGAAACATCCGCCTGCGAGCACCGCGGTTTCCGACGAAGCATTGTCCGCCGGCGCCGCGGTGGGCGGCGGAATGGTGACGGCCGGCTCGGCGGCAAGGGCGGTCAGTGCGGCGAACGGCGCGCAAAGGAAAGCACTTGCGAGGGCGGCAAGCAGCAGGGCGGTGCGGGTTTTCATGGTGCGGTTCATGCGATTCATGTTTCCGGTCCGTGTTTGCGATCCTTGAGCGGCGGCGCCCCGGTGTAACTGGTGTTGCCTTCATATACGGGCCTTCGCGTCCGCCGGCATTACACGATCTTACACGACTGTGTGACAGGCGCGTTATTTCAATGCTCCGCTCACCCCCGCGCAAGCGGAGGTCCAGGAAAGACTGGAAAGGCCGCTGATATTGCTGGGTTCCCTCTTTCCGCCTTCGCGCTCCGCGTACTCAAACCCGTCGAAGCTCGCGTGGCGAGCGTAGGGCGGGTCGCGGGAATGAGCGGTGTGACTGCGGGCCCTGCCGCAGCCACGCGCGCGGGACTATAATTTCCCGGCCACGTTCCTCCTGAAACGGGACGCGTCCGCGCGAAGGCGGAGCGCGTTCCACCGCAAACCGGAGTTGTGTCATGGCAATCTATCTGCTGTTCGGAAAATATTCGCCCGAGGCGCTCAAGGGCATCAGCGCCCGGCGCTCGGAAGAAGCGAGAGCGTTGATCAAGAAGCATGGCGGTGAGCTCAAGGCCGCCTATGCGACGCTCGGCGGCATCGATCTCATGATGGCAGTCGAGCTGCCGGACAATGCGCGCGCGATGGCGGTTTCCACTGCGCTGGCGAAGGCGACCGGCATCGGCTTCACCACATCGCCGGCCGTGCCCATCGACGAATTCGACAAGCTGGCGGGGTAAGCGGAGACTGTATCGGCCATTGGCTGAGTTGGACAAGCCTCTCAGCCGTCATGGCCGGACATAGCTGTCCGAAGGACAGCGTGCTTTCGCACGCCTGTGTTCCGGCCATTCACGTCTTGTTGCATTGCCTCGGTCGGTCAATGGCCGACCCTCGTTTCGTCGTTCCGGGACGCTCACTCCAGCGCCTCGATGATGCGGATGTCGCGCACCGCGCCGTCGCCGAGGGCGCGCAGCGCCTCCTGGTAGGCGGGGCTGTCATGGCCGGCAATCGCCTTCTCGACAGAGGGAAACTCCGACACCACCAGCCGCTCCTTGATGCCCTGCTCATAGGCGGCGCTCGGCATGCCGCGGCAGAGGTAGCGCACGCCGAAGGGCGCGAGCGCCGGCGGGGCGAGCTTCGCATAGGCGGCGAGCTTCGCCGGGTCCTTGATCTCGCGATAGGTGGTGATCCAGTAGGCCTTGGGCATGCGTTTCTTCCTGTGTTGCCGCGCGATTCTAGCGCGCGCGTCGGGATGGGCGGAAGCGGGGTCGATGTCGTCCGAGATCGGGAGCCCCCAAGTTATCCCCGCTGCATCGGGGCGTGCTATTCCATCCCGGTCCGCGTTGACAGGGCGGACTGGAGTGGAGGGAGGCGGGAAATGGTTCGATCTGGAGGTGAGCGGCCATGATTGTGCGTCTGGTACTGGGCCTCCTTGCCATACTGATCATCGCCGCCCCCGCCGCTGCCGCCCAATGTGGCGGGGATTTTCGCACATTCCTTTCATCCATGGGGCGCGAGGCGGAAGCCGCCGGCATTTCGCGCAGCGTCGTCGACCAGGCCTTCGCCGGCGTCACCCTCGACCAGTCGGTGCTCGCCTTCGACCGCCGCCAGCGCGGCATGTTCCACACCAAGAGCTTCGAGGAATATGCGCGCACCCGCGTCATCCCGGCGCGCATCAACCGCGCCAAGAGGCTCATGCAGTCGCACGCGCAGCTGCTTTCGCGCATCGAGCAGCGCTTCGGCGTGCCGCGCGAATTGCTGATGGCGATCTGGACCATGGAGACCGACAATGGCAGCGGCGACATGGGCAAGCTGCCGGTGATTCGAACGCTGGCGACGCTTGCGCATGATTGCCGGCGCAGCGAGCTGTTCCAGACCGAGCTCATCGCCGCGCTCAAGATCCTGCAGCGCGGTGATCTGCCGCTGCGCGACCTCATCGGCGCCTATGCCGGCGAGATCGGCCAGACGCAGTTCCTGCCGTCGTCCTATGTCAAGTACGGCGTCGATTTCGACGGCAATGGCCGCGTCGATCTGCGCCACAGCGTGCCCGACGTGCTCGCCTCCACCGCCAATCTCCTGAAAGTGAACGGCTGGAAGGCCGGCGCGCCGTACGGTGAAGGCACCGACAATTTCCAGGTGATGCGCGAGTGGAATCGGTCGGAGACCTATCGCAAGACGCTGGTATTATTTGCCGAAAAATTGCGCGAGTAGTGATTGACGACGATATCGGCGCAAATTTTCCATAAAAAAACCCGCCGTTGCCGGCGGGGCGAAGGAGGGAGGTCCGGCTTCGCGGGCGGGACACTGGCCGAAATCGCGCCGGCCGTCTGTGAGCGGCTTCACATTGCCGCCGCGATCGCCGCGCTAGACTTCGCGGCGTCCGCAAATCCTCCGTGTGGATGGCGGGAAGAATGTCGCCCGGGAGCGCGTCATGCTCGATTTCATCGCCGAATATCTGAAGCTCGCGATGCTGTTTGGGTTCATCGGTACGGTCATCACGCTATCGTATCTCGGCACGCGGTATCCGTTGTCTTAGCGCAATCGCGGATCGACTGGTTCACAGCACCGGACAACTCCACGGAGTCATTCCGGGCTTGCGCCGTTCGCGTAATGAGAGCGGAGCGCTACTCCTTCTCCTCCGCATCCTCATTGTAGATCTGCCCGCCGTCATAGCCGCAGGCGATGCGGCCAAGGCATGCGCGAAATTGCTCGCTTTCGAGCGCGGCGAGCGCCGCATCGACGCTCGCAGAATTGGCCGGCGTGCGCCCGCGCTCCAGCATCGCGGCGAGCAGGCCACCGTCGAGCGCGGGCAGCGACGACCAAAATCCGCGCGCGAGAATTTTCGCCAGCGCGTGATCGGGGTGGCCCGCATTGTCCGGCGCGCGGCCGATCTCATACATGTGGCGCACGCGATCCCAGGGTGCGCGCTCGCGCGGAAAGCGCGCGGCGACGTCCTGCGCCTCCTCGGCGACGTAGAAGCGGTTGAGCGTGTCGAACAGCATGAAACGGTAGCCCTGCGCGAGCAGAAACGGCTCCCATTCCTGCCACGACGGCTCGTTCGAGCCCGGCGCGATCGCCTCGATGACGATCGCCTTCGGCCGGAAGCGCTTCCAGTCGCCGCTCCGCAGCACGTCGGCCTCGGCGCCCTCGACATCAATCTTGAGGAAGTCGATCGCGGTCAGCGCATGCGCCCTGCAGAGTTCGGCGAGCGTCAGCATCGGCACCTTGACGGTGCGATAGCCGGCGCCGAGCGCGGCGGCCGCATCGGCATATTTCGCATTCGTTGTCGAAAGCCCGTGAAAGGCATCGAAGACGTGGAAATCCGTCTCACCGCTGCGCGTGCCGATGAGGGCGGCGACGGCGATGTCGCGCGGACGCAAGTATGCGTAAAGGGCGATGAGGTTGCGCTGCGGCTCGACGACGGCGCCCTGCCAGCCGCGCTCATAAAAGAAGAACGACACATTGTCGGCGACGGGATGACCGGCGCCGATATCAATATAGGTGCCGCTGTGCTTGCCCCCGAAGGCAAGCCACAGATGGTAGTCTTCCATGTTTTGCGTATAGGAGAGTTCGATCAAGTATTTGCCTCGTTAGCAAATCGTAAACGCTTTGCCCGCCTGCGGCGGAATGCCTCGTGGAACCTTAGTTCATCTCGACCGTTAGGAGCAGAGGTCTTCAGGGGAGACGGTTTCTCCGCGTCTGGTTTCCAGACGGAATCATGCAATTGAAAGTGTTGCCGCCGCGGATCCGGTCCGCCGCGTTCATACCGGCGAACCGCACTGCGGTCCGCATGTGCACGCGGGCGTTGTCGCGCCCGTCATTCAAGCAGACAAATCCGCGCCGGAGGAGGCGGCGCAGCGGGACTATCTCATCAGATCAGAAGAGGGACATTATGACTTGTATGCGTATCACGGGGGCATCAATCGTTTCGCTCCTCATCGCCTTCACTTTCACCTCGGCCGACGCCCGCAACGCCAGACATTACCATTATCATCACTACCGGCACACCTCGCATGAGGCCGGCAATTTCCAGGAAAGTTATCAGGCGCGTAACGAGAGGCGCTATGCGCGCAACAGCCTCACCAGCGTGCGCCGCGCACGCAATGCGGGCCTGCGCAGTGCCGAAGCCTGCAAGCTGACGAATGACGGACACAGCATCTGCCGCGGTTCCGTGTCGGAAACAACGGCGATGCCGATGGATGCCGACGGCAATCGCGCCTATGCCATGATCGAGCGCAACAGCCGGGTCTATGGACGCCGCGGCTATGCGATGGTCGATCAGGGCACGCTCATCGGCTCGCGCCCGAGCGGATGTCCACATGCCTATTGCGGCTGCGGCCTGCGCAAATATCTCGGCCTCTCCGATGCGCGGCTCAATCTCGCATCAAACTGGGCGCGCTATTTCCCGCATGAGGCGGGTCCGCGTGCGGGACTTGCGGCGGTGCGCAATCATCACGTGATGTATATCGAAGCGGCCGCCGGCAACGGCGAATGGGTTGTCCGCGATTACAATTCCGGCGGCGGAATGTCGCGCGTGCATGTGCGCGATGTGCGCGGCTATACTTTCGTCAATCCGCACGGCTCTGCAATGGCAAGCCGCTAGACCAGGTGGCTGAACCAAGCCGCTGATCCGCCGCGAGGGCGGAAAAGAAAATTGCCCGGACCGGAAGCGGCCGGGCAATTCTATCGTCCACCGGACTTCAATCACCACAGGCTGAAGGCGCGGCCGAACGGGCCCTCGGAACGGCGATAGTATTGATGCTCGCCATAGGAGCGCTCTTCATACGAGCGATTTTGCCAGCCGCGATCGTTCCAGAAGAAATCATTCTGCTGGTA
>DATEKH010000227.1:0-3731 GCA_035277525.1 Allostellaceae bacterium | reverse complement strand
GGCGGCGCCGGCTCGGGCGGCGGCTCGCGCCAACACCAGTCGGGGACGAGAACGCCGCCGCCCGGCTCGGCTATGCGCGGCGCGTCGGGGACGGGTTTCTCGGTTTGCGGCGTTGTCAGCCGCAAGCCCTCCCCCGTCCAGCCGGCATCGCCCAAGAGCGCCTCTTCGTCGAACGCAAAGGGCTCTGCGCCCGCCGCCTTCATGCCAGCCGAGACCATCTCGTACCAATTCCCGGCAGGGGCCGTGCGGTTGCCGCGCCAGCCGCAAACGTAAAGCCGATCCGAGGCGCGAGTCATCGCGACATAGAGCAGCCGGCGATATTCCTGTTCGCGAAGCAGCTTTGCTTTCTCGCGCGCCGCCTGCGCGGCGTGCGGCAGCGCGTCGCGGCTGACAAGCCAGAGCGGCAGACCGCGCTCGCTCCACAATGCCGGCTGCGCATGCTGCGGCACCTGCATCGTGTCGGGAAGGAAGACGATCGGCGCTTCGAGCCCTTTGGCGCCGTGCACCGTAAGCACGCGCACCTCGTCACGCCCGGCCTGATCGAGATCGCGCTTGATTTCGGCACTGCCGGCCGAGAGCCAATGAAGAAAGCCCTGCAGCGACACGCCATGCATGCGCTCATAAGCCAGCGCCGCGGACAGAAATTCATCGAGCGGATCGCCGGCTTCGCTGCCGAGCCGCGATAGCACGGCCTTGCGGCCTTGCCGGGCGCTCAGAATTTCGGCGAAGAGCTCGTAAGGCGGGACGAAATCGGCGCGCGCCAGCAGTTCGCCGAGCTCGGCAGCGGCGCGCGCGAATTCGGGGGTGTCGTTGCGCCGGCGCAGCAATTCGCCCCACAGCGAGCCTGTCCGGTGCCAAGCGAGTTCGAACAGCAAGTCTTCGGACAAGCCGAACAGCGGTCCCTTCAGCACGCTCGCGAGCGTGAGATCGTCCTCGGGCAAGAGCAGGAACTGACCGAGCGCCATCATGTCCTCGACCGCAAGCTGCTCGGTGAGCAACATGCGATCGACGCCGGCCACCGCCACCTTCGCCTGCTTCAAGCTGCGCACCAGCTCGGTGACGAAACTGTCGCGACGGCGCACCAGCACCATCACGTCCCCCGGGCGAACCGGCCGGTCGCGCGCTTCGAGGCGTTCGCCGGTGTCGATCCAGCGCCGGATGGTGCGCGCGATGGCGAGCGCCAACCGCGCTCGCGGTGCCCGCGTTTGCCGCTGGGTCAGCGGCAAGCTCCAGCCATCGATGTCTTCCGACTCCTCGGGCTCGACCGGTGGCCATAGCTCGACGCATCCCGCATGACCGGCGCGGACCGCCGAATGCCGGATCGGCCCGCCATCGAGCGCGACGCCGTTGCTGGCGCGCAGCTCGGCGAAAACGGCGTCGACCGCGCGCAGCACGGCTTCGACCGAGCGGAAGGAGAGGTCGAGTGGCACGACCCGCCACGCGGCGCGCGCCGCCATCACGGCCGCTTCGAAATGCGCCCGCATCTCGACGAACTTCGCCGGATCGGCACGCTGGAAGCTGTAAATCGATTGCTTGGCATCGCCGACCGCGAACACCGTGCGCGGTACCTCGCGCGCGCCTTGTCCGGTGAAGAATTCCTCGGCAATGAGACGCACGATGTCCCATTGCTCGGGATTGGTGTCTTGCGCTTCGTCGATCAGGATGTGATCGAGCCCGCCATCGAGCTTGAACAACACCCAGGGCGCGATGCCGGGACGCTGCAGCAGATCGCGCGCCTTCAGCACCAGATCGTCGTAATCGAGCAGCGCGCGCCGCGCCTTGTGCTGCGCATATTCGGCCAGCACGGCCGCCGCGAGCCGGGCAAGCGCCAGGCTCGCCGCGCATATCTCGGCGGCGCAACGCCGCTCCCGCACCGCCTGCAGGCGATCCGCCTCGACAGCGAGCGCGTGCGCGAGCGCGGGACGATCCTCCGCCAAATTCTTCGTGATGAAGCCCTTGGCGAAGGGCTCGCCCTTTTGCGTGAAGAACGCGCACAGATAGGCATCGAAGCTCTCGCTGCGCCGCTGCGGATCTTCGAGCCATGCCGCGATGATCGCGCCGCGCTTTTGATCGGTGACGCTCTTGCTGGAAACCATCGCCGCGGCCGCCGCGCGCAAGCCTGCCTCATCGCAAGCGCCCTCGGCGCAGGCCGCGTCGAGAATGCCGTCGGCGGTGTCGGTCGCGCCAAGACCGAGATCGCGGCGCAAGGCCTTCTCGAAACGGGTAAACCCCGACGCCAGCGCGGCTTCGAGGCGCCCGCGCTCCAGCGCCATCGCGCCGAGCAGCTCGGCAAAGCGCGTCTCCTGGCTGTGCCGCGCAATCTCTTCGAGCGCCGCGGCAAGCACGGGCGCGCCGCCGCTGCGCGCTTCATCGAGCACCGCGTCACGCGCCGCATCGAGCGCCTCGCGGCTCGAGCGCTCATCCATCAGCTCGAAATGCGGCGGCACGCCGGCTTCGAGCGGGAAGCGACGCAGCAGCGACTGGCAGAAGGCGTGAATGGTCGCGATCGTCATGCCGCCCGGCGCGTCAAGCACGCGCGCAAAGAGCCGCCGCGCCTCGTCGAGGGCATCGGCATCCGGCGCCTCGCCGGTCAACTCCTGCAGCTCGCCTGCGAGCGCGCCATCGGGGATGACGACCCAGCGGCTGAGGCGCTCATTGATGCGGTTCGCCATCTCCGCCGCCGCGGCCTTGGTGAAGGTGAGGCAGAGGATGCGCGGGGGCGGGCATTTCGCGAGCAACAGCGTCAGCACCCGGTTCGTCAGCACCGTGGTCTTGCCGGTTCCGGCCGAGGCCGCGACCCAGACAGAAGCGCCGCGTTCATAGGCGCGCCGCTGCCGAGCCGCGGCATCTCTCGCCGGCGTGCTCACGGCTCCTCCTCTGGCGCGGCGGCGAGCCACTCCTTGCGCCGCTCGAGATGGGCGTAATCGGAATAAGCCGGCGCCTTATCGGGCGCTGGAACCGCGCGATAGGGCGTTGCCAGGTCATCGAAAGCCGCGATCAGCGTCTCGACGCCGCGGCCGGCCGCGGCGATGAGCGCGCGCATCTGCGCGTCGTCGGCTTCGAGCGGTTTCGCCTCGCCCGCGGGATCGCCGCCGGAAAGGCGCCAATAGGCGATGTCGCCGACCAGGCCCTGGCAGGCCGGCGCGAAGCCGCCATGCTCGATCATCCAGGCTTCAAGAGGCAATTGCGGCGCATAACCTTGCGCAATGTCGCCCGCCTGCGGCAGCGCACCCGTCTTGTAGTCGATGAGTGCGATGCGGCCGTCGCGGCGGCGCTCGACGCGGTCGGCGCGTCCGATGAGCTCGAATGGCCCGGCCGGACCCGCAAGCATGAGCCGGCCGCTGATTTCGGCCAGAACCTCGTCGAGCAAGGGCCGGCGCGCCGCTTCCTCTGCGGCGATCCATTTGGCGATGCGCAAAAAGCGCGGCCACCAGAACGCCCAAACGCCCGGCCGGCTCAGCGTCGCGCCAAAGCTCTGCTGCCCGAGGGCGGCGAGGCGCATCGCGGCGTCCTCGGGCAGGCGGGAGGGATAGGCGCGCAGAAAGCGCGCCAGCGCGTCGTGAATGATGACGCCGCGATCGGCGGCGCCGGGATCGGCGTCCAGCGGATCGAGCGGCCGCAAGCGCAAGACGTGCTTGGCGTAGATCGCATAAGGATCGCGTCGCCACGTCTCGATCTCGGTCACCGACAGCCGCCGCGGACGCGCGGCGACCGGCGGGCGCGGCTCGGGC
>DATEKH010000226.1:0-12791 GCA_035277525.1 Allostellaceae bacterium | reverse complement strand
GATCGCGAGGCCCGGCCATGCGGCTTCAATCAAGGCATCTTTGGAAACCGGCGCTCCCGCCCGTTCCAGCAGCGTACGAAGCAGCGCGACAGCGCGCTGGCCGAGAACGATCGGTTCCGAACCGTGAAACAGAATTTCGGCATCGGCGTCGAGGCGGAATGGGCCGAATTCGTGCATCGTCGTCATGATCCGAATCGGCATGATTCGGATATTTTTTGCAACAGTTTCGGCGCCGCTTCACGACTTTCGGCTGCGGCAGGATCACTTTGCTGCTGTCGCCTTTTGACGAGTCACCTATTCAGGGAGGATATCATGAGCGCAAATGCTGTCGTTCGGATGCCGGGCGAAGGGAAAGAGGTCAATTTAGCCGGCAAGCCTTTGATGTTCCTTGTGACCGGACAGGACACGAAGCACACGTCAATGTTCGATTGGACGCTGCCAGCCGGCTTTGCCACCGGCCTTCACGTTCATCGTGTCCAGGAAGAAACCTTCTACGTCTTGGAGGGCGAGTGTCAGTGGCAGATCGGCGAGCAGCATATCTGCGCGACACCCGGAACCTACGTCTTCATTCCACCGGGCGTGCCGCACAACATCGCCAATGCCAGCGACAAGCCGGCCAGGATGATCATGACCGTATCGCCGCCCGGTCATGAACATTATTTCGAAGAGCTGGTGAAGCTGGTTGCGCGCAGCGGCGGGCCGGATGCCAGCGCCATCGCGGACCTGAGAGGCCGCTACGATACAGAGCAGTTATCGGCTCTCAAGAAATAGACGCCGGGTGTCGGCGGGCCTCGGCCGGCGCGGTTAACCGACCGTGCCGCCGAGGCGCTGCGGGCGGCGCAGCAGACGCTGCAGCCGGGCGAGGAGATCGATGAGGCTCACCGCGGTCGCGATCCGCTGCTTGCCGGAGAACAGCGCGTAATCGCCCTGCCTGCTGATACCGGGCGCCATCTTGACCACGGTGTAGAGCGGCAATTCCTGGGTGCGGCGAAACATCGAGAACAGCGCCATACCGTCCTGCTGGTCGATCGCATAATCGCGCCATTCGCCGCGCATCACCTGCCGGCTGTAGAGCGACAGCAATTGGTTGAGCTCGGGCCGGGTGAAGAAGGTCCGCTTGGTGCGGCGGCGATAGTCGCTGAGGCTGAAGACGACGCTCATGGGTCGATACGGACGGGCAATGCTCGGGCGCTCAAGGGAATCACAGTTTTTCCCATTTTCGCGCCAAGGTCCAGCCCGTCGCGGGCCGTCCGCACCAAGATGCCGCACCAATCGGCGGCAGGTTTGCGCGGGTCCCGCCCAAGCGTTATGGTAGCGCCGCTTTTTCGAGCAGGGACACGCGTTGAGCGACATATTTCGCGAAATCGATGAAGAGCTGCGGCGCGAAAACATCCGCCAGCTCTGGTCGCGCTTCGGCAAATACATCATCGGCCTTGCCGTCCTGGCGGTGGTGGCGACCGCCGGGGTGATGGGCTGGCGGCAGTATCAGCTCCATCAGCGCCAGGCCCAGGGCGTCAATTATGTCGCGGCGCTCGAGCTCGCCCGTCAGGGCAAGAACGCCGAGGCGGGCGCGGCCTTCGCCCAGCTGGCGAAGAGCGCGAGCGGCGGGCTCGCCGCGCTGGCGCAACTCGAGGCCGGGGCGGCCAAGGTGCAGGCCGGGGACACGGCCGGGGCGATCGCCGCCTATGATCAGCTCGCCGCCGACGGCTCGGCCGATCCGGTGTTCCGCGACATCGCGACCTTGCTGGCGGCGCGCTACAGCCTCGACAAGGGCGATCCGCACGCGGTGATCGCCCAGCTCGAGCCTTTGACCAATGCAAGCAACCCGTGGCACGGGCTGGCGATCGAGCTGCGCGCGGTGGCCGAGCTCAAAGCGGGCGACACCGCCAAGGCGCGCGCCGATTTCGAAGCCCTTACCAAGGACAGCACCGCGCCGTCGGGCGTGCGCCAGCGCGCGCTCGAGATGCAGGCGGCGCTCGCGCCATGATAGGGTGCAAGCGGTTCGGTCGCGCCTTTGTGGTGCTGGCGCTCGCGGCTTTGGCGCTCGGCGGGTGCGATTCGATCAAGGGCGTGTTTACCGGCACGGCGAAGACGCCCTTGCCCGGCCAGCGCATCTCGGTGCTCAATCTCGAGCGCAACTTGAAGCCCGATCCGAAGCTCAACGCGACGCCGATTGCGTTGCCGCGGCCGTTCGATAACAATGCCTGGCCGGATTCCGGCGGCTATCCCAACCACGCCATGTATCATCTGGCCTTGGGCGACAAGCTCAAGCGTGTGTGGAAGGCGAATGCGGGCGAGGGCGCGTCGCGCTATGGCCGGGTCACCGCCCAGCCGGTGGTCGAGAACGGCCGGGTCTTCACCGTGGATTCGCAAGACGTGGTCTCGGCCTTCGATGGGAAGAACGGCAACCGCCTGTGGCGCTTCGATCCGCAGCCCGACGACGCGGACGCCACCGCCTATGGCGGCGGGATCGCGGCCTCGGGCGACCGCGTCTATCTCGCCACCGGCTATGGCCAGGTGCTCGCGCTCGAGGCGGCGACGGGCAAGGTGATCTGGCGCGTCGGCGTGCCGGCGCCGGTGCATAGTGCGCCGACCGTCTCCGATGGCCGCGTCTTCGTCGTCACGGTCGAGAACGAGCTCGATGTTCTCGCGGCGGCGGATGGGCGCAAGCTCTGGACCCATAATGGCTTGCCAGAAACCGCGGGGCTCATCGGCGGTGCCGCGCCCGCGGTCTCGGGCGATGTCGTGGTCGTGCCCTACAGTTCGGGCGAGATTTATGCGCTCCGGATCGAGAATGGCCGGCCGCTCTGGAACGACAGCCTCGCCGCGGCGCAGCCGGTCGGCGCCTTGTCGTCGCTCGCCGATATTCGCGGCGCGCCGGTGATCGATCGCGACCGTGTTCTCGCCATCAGCCATAGCGGCCTCATGGTCTCGATCGATCTGCGCACCGGCGATCGCATCTGGGAGCAGGATATCGGCGGCGTGCACGCTCCCTGGGTCGCGGGCGATTTCATCTATGTCCTGAGCGCCGAGAACGAGCTGCTCTGCCTGATGCGCGCCGATGGTCGCGTACGCTGGGCGGTTTCCCTGCCGCAGTGGGACGATCCCGAGGAAAAGAAGGATCCGATCTTTTGGAGCGGTCCGGTGCTCGCCGGCGACCGCCTGATCGTGATTTCCTCGGAGGGCGATGCGATCTCGGTCTCACCCTACACCGGCGAGGCGCTCGGCCGCGCCGATTTTCCGGACGGCGTCTATCTCGATCCGGTGGTGGCCGACAAGACGCTCTACGTCATGACCGACGAGGCCGATCTTATCGCGATGCGTTGAGGCGACGGCGATGGCGAAGACACTCGCCATTGTCGGGCGGCCCAATGTCGGCAAATCGACCCTCTTCAACCGCCTCGCCGGACGCAAGCTCGCGCTCATTCACGACCTGCCCGGGGTCACGCGCGACCGGCGCGAGGCCGAGGGCGCGCTCGGCGATCTCCGCTTTGGCTTGATCGACACTGCGGGCTTCGAAGAGGGGCGCGAGGGGAGCCTCAGCGCGCGCACGCGGGCGCAGACCGAAGCCGCGCTCGCCACAGCCGATCTCGTGCTGCTGCTCGTCGATGCGCGCGCCGGGTTGATGCCCGACGACCGCGATTTCGCACGCGCGTTGCGCCGGCTCGAAAAGCCGGTCGTGCTCGTCGCCAACAAGGCCGAGCGGGGCGCGCCGCCGCTCGATGAATTCTTCGCGCTGGGTCTGGGCGCGCCGATCGCGATCTCGGCCGAGCATGGCGAGGGCATGGCCGAGCTTTATGCGGCGCTGGCGCCGGCGCTCTCCGGCGCGGCGACGCGAGAGGAAAAACAGGCGGAGAAGCCGTTGCAGCTCGCGATCATCGGCCGGCCCAATGTCGGCAAATCGACGCTGGTCAACCGGCTCCTCGGCGCCGAGCGCATGCTGACCGGTCCCGAGGCAGGCATCACGCGCGATGCGATCGCGGTTCCATGGCAGTGGCACGGTCGCGCGGTGAGCGTGATCGACACGGCGGGGTTGCGCCGGCGCGCCAAAGTCGCGGAGACGGTCGAGCAATTGGCGGTCGCCGATGCTTTCTCGGCGATCCGCTTTGCCGAGCTTTGCGTGCTCGTCACCGACGCAACGCAGCTCCTGGAAAAGCAGGATTTGACGATCGCGCGCGAGGTGGCGGAGGAAGGCCGCGCCCTGGTGCTCGCGGTCAACAAATGGGACCTCGTCGCGGATAAGCGTGCCAAGCGCACGGAGATGAAGGAAAAGCTCGAAACCCACCTGCCGCAGCTCTCAGGGCTCGAGGCGGTATTGCTCTCGGCGAAGACCGGCGCGGGCGTCGATGCGCTGATGCCGGCGGTGCTGCGGGCTTACGACGCCTGGAACCGCCGCATCGCGACGCCGCTTCTCAATCGCTGGCTCGCCGAGGCGCAGGACCGGAACCCGCCGCCGCTGGTCTCGGGGCGGCGCTTGCGCCTCCGCTATATCGCGCAAGCCAATATCCGGCCGCCCACCTTCGCGCTCTTTGCCTCCAAGCCCGGCGACCTGCCCGAGAGCTATCGCCGCTACCTGGTCAATCTCTTGCGCCAGAACTTCGACCTGCCCGGCGTGCCGATCCGCATGATGCTGCGCAAGGGCAAGAACCCCTACGACGCGAAGGGCGGGTGAAGAAATCCCAGGCGGCCGTTCCGCATTATTCACCGCCGCCGATCGGCCAAGCCAAGCTCCTGCCACATCCAGCCAAAATCGTAGGCATGGATCGCCTCGTTGTGCCGTTCACGCGCGGCCTGATTCTCCAACAGCTTCAGCCAAGCGATGACCTTCTGCCGACCTTTAGCGGTCTTGACCGCCCGGCGCGGCGATTGATGGCCAAGTGCCGCGATCGGTTCGTCGAGCGTCCGGCGATAATGGTCGGTCAGCATGTCGTCGATGAGCGCGCGCTCTTCGTCCGGAGGCAGGCCTGACGCGAGCGGTTCCAGGTTTTCCGGCGCGTTTGCCATTAACTCGGGGACGGTCTTGCGTTCGATGAGCGGTTCGCCCACGAGCCCCGCGAGAAGAGGATCGATGAGCGTGCGCCCCTGCCGCAAGCGCGCCTCCGAATTGACGCCGAGCTCGAGCGTCCTTTCTTTCAGTTCCAGCGTGCCCAGGACAATTGAACCGTCCTCGAGCGTCGAGACGAGCGCGCGGGCGCCGGCCGGCCGCTTTCGGCCGCGGCGGCGCTGCGGCCCGGTCCAGTTCCAGAAACTTTCATCCGCCGCTTGAAGAGCCGGGATGCCGGCGAGCGCCGTTCGGACCGATTCGCCGCTCGTTTCTGCGAGGGGATAATGCGCCGTGATGAACACGAGCGGGTCGCCGTCGCTGTTGCAAAGCTCTGGCAGCTGCGGATTCAGGATTTCCTGCAGCCGAGGCTCGAGCCACGCGTTCGTGAACACGAACGCGGAGGCACGCAGAATCTCGGTATCCGAATAAATTTCGTCTATCGCGGCAATCTTTGCGCGATCAAGCGGCGTTCCCGCTTCGCGAACCGCTTTCAGCGCCTCCGCGCGCGCCTTTCTGCCGGCTTCGCGCATCGCTTCGATGAGATCGTCGCTCGCATCGTGGTCGAAGGGCAAGACGCCGCCGGCCATCTCGGTTCTGGAACCGGTATGCACAATCCGTGCGGCGAGTCGATCCCATTGTTTCAGCGACTGCGTGCCCGATTTTTCGCTGACCCGCACCGGTTCGCCGCCGCGGACCAGATCGCGGGCGAGGAAGGATTCCTCGGGCACGATGTCGCTGATCTCGTAAAGACTCATCACCGAGGAACGCAGCGCCAGCATGTAATTCCGGCTCGTGACGCTTTCTGTCCATCCGCGCCGCTTCAGGTAATCGTCGACGATGTTGCGGCCATCCTCGGTGTTGGTCGCGAGCATGTCCTCGAAGGCACACCCCCACAGCACGCTAAAAACGTCGTCGCCGATCAGAGACGGCAATTCGTCAAGGCTGACATCCGCGTCGGTGCAGGCCGCAGCCAGGTGCCAGTTCAGAACCTCCTCGAAAGCCTCGCGCCATTCCTCCCGGTTCAGCCATTTCATCAGCCCCTCGAGGCTATGGGCGCTTGCCATGGGTCGCCGTCCTGCCGGAGTTGCGGGAGACGCCAAATCTATGCCTATGCGGAGCGGCTCGCAAACACTCGGTGAGCAAACGAACTCTCCCGCTTTGCGCAGTTCTCCGGGAGGGACTTGAGGAACGCGCTCGGGACCCCATAATGGCGGGCATGGACAGCGAGAAATACGGTATCGGGCAAGCGGTAAGCCGGTTCGAGGACCCGCGGCTCTTGAGGGGCGCGGGCCGGTTCGTCAACGATCAAAGCCTGCCGCGGCAGGCTTACGCCTATATCCTGCGCTCGCCGCATGCGCATGCGGAAATCCGGCGCATCGACACGGCGGCGGCGAACGCCGCGCCGGGCGTGCTCGGCGTCTTCACCGAGACCGATATCGCCGCTGACGGGCTCGGCACCACCAAGGTGGCGCTGCCGCGGAAACGCCCCGACGGCTCGCCGCTGTTCGCGCGGCCCCATCCCGGCCTGGCACGCGGTCGCGTGCGCTATGTCGGCGATCCGGTGGCGCTGATCGTCGCCGAGAGCCTCGCCGCGGCCAAGGACGCGGCCGAGCTGATCGATATCGATTACGCGCCGCTACCCTCGGTCACCGACACCGCCGAGGCGGCGACACAAGGCAGCCCGCGCGTTTGGGACGAGATCCCCGACAATGTCTCGCATGTGTTCGAGACCGGCAACAAGGCAGCGGCCGAAGCGGCTTTCGCCCAAGCCGCGCATGTCGTGAAGCGGCGCTATGTCATCAGCCGTGTCCATGCGCAATTCATGGAACCGCGCGGCACCCTCGGCGTCTACGATCCGAACGAGGATCGCTACACGCTCTATGCCGATGTGCAATACGCCCATCGCGTGCGCGACATGCTCGCCGGCACGGTGTTCAAGATTCCGAACACCAAAATCCGCGTCGTCACCGGCGATGTCGGCGGCGGCTTCGGCACCAAGGGCTGGCAATATGTCGAGCATCGCCTGACGTTGTGGGCGGCGAAGAAGCTCGGCCGGCCGGTCAAATGGAGCTGCGAGCGCAGCGAGGCGCTGCTTTCCGACGAGCATGGCCGCGACGTCATCGCCGATGCCGAGCTCGCGCTCGATCCGGACGGCAAGTTCCTCGGCATCAAGGTTCGGACCATCAGCAATATCGGCGCCTATCTGTCGTCGGACCGCAACCTCCTCGCGACCTTCGGCAGCCTCGGCGCCATGGTCGGCGTCTACGACATTCCGGCGGGCCACGCGCATCTGACGGTGGTGTTCTCCAACTGCCCGGCGACGGCGCCCTATCGCGGCGCGGGCCGGCCCGAGGCGATCTACATCATCGAGCGCCTCATCGAGGACGCGGCGCGCGAATTGGGGCTCGATCGCATCGCTCTGCGCAAGAAGAACCTCATCGCGCCGGCAAAGCTCCCTTACAAAACCGCGCTCGGCCTCACCTATGATTGCGGCGATTTCCCCGGCATCATGGAAAAGGGCCTCGCCTTCGGCGATGTCGAGGGCTTTGCCGCGCGGCGCGAGGCGGCGAAGAAGCGCGGCAAGCTCAGGGGCCTCGGCGTCGCCAATGCAATCGAGCGCGCGGCAAGCCCCGGCCCGGAATTCGCCGAGTTGCGCTTCAACACCGGCGGCCAGGCGACGCTGCTCATGGGCACGATCCATCAGGGCCAAGGTCATGAGACCGCGTTCAAGCAGATCGCGATCGAGAAGCTCGGCGTCGATCCTTCGGACATCCGCTATGTCGATGGCGACACCGATGTCGTCGCTTTCGGCACCGGCACCAATGGCTCGCGTTCGACCGTGATCGGCGGCACCGCCATCACCATGGCGGCCGACAAGATCATCGCCAAGGCGAAGAAGATCGCCGCGCATATGCTCGAGGCGAGCGAGGCGGATGTGCAATTCGCCGGGGGCCGCTTCTCGATCGCCGGCACGGATCGCGGTCTCTCGATCAAAGAGGTGGCGCGCGCCGCCTTCCTGCCGAACCGTATCCCAAAGGGTATGGAGCCCGGGCTTTACGAGACCGGCACTTTCTCGCCGCCGCAGGACACCTTTCCCAATGGCTGCCATGTCTGCGAGGTCGAGATCGATCCCGAGACCGGCGCCGTGTCGCTCGAGCGCTATGCCGTGGTCGACGATGTCGGCACGGTGATCAACCCGAAGCTGTTGAAAGGCCAGATCCAGGGCGGCGTCGCGCAGGGCCTCGGCCAGGTTCTGATGGAGCGCGTCGCTTACGATCCGCGCTCGGGCCAACTGCTCTCGGCCTCCTTCATGGATTACGCCATGCCGCGCGCCGATGATTTCTGCGAGATCGAAATCGAGAGCCGGCCGGTGCCGACAAAGCTCAACCCCTTGGGCGCCAAGGGCGCGGGCGAGGCGGGCACGGTCGGCGCGCTGCCGGCGGTGATGCTGGCGATCCTCGACGCGCTGGCGCCCTTGGGCGTCAAGGCGCTCGACATGCCGGCGACCGGCGAGCGCGTCTGGCGCGCAATCGCGGCGGCGCGAGGATCGGCGCTATAATGAGATCGAGCGAGTTCGTATCGTCATTCCCGCGCAAGCGGGAATCCAGGACTGCCAACGTGGTCATCCGCTGGACCCCCCGCTTCCGCGGGGGTGACGACCGAGGAATAGCAGCGAGGAGGAAACCATGGCACAGCATCGCGTGGACGGCATCAGGAGCGTCGATTTCGGCGTCACCGATCTGAAAGCCGCCGAGCGCTTTTACACCGAGGTCTGGAATCTCAAAGCCGTCGCGTCGAGCAAGGGCTCGGTCTTTCTGCGCGGCACCGGCTATGAGCATCACATTCTGGGGCTGCATCAACGCAACCAGGGCGAGCTCCTGCGCGTCAATCTGTCGGCGCCCGACGAAGAGGCGGTGAACGCGATCCATGACCGCCTGCGCAAGACCAACACCCGCCGCGTCGAGAAGCCCGGCCAAATCGACGAGCCCGGCGGCGGCTATGGCTTCGCCTTCCAGGATCCGGAAGGCCGCACCGTGCGCGTCATCGCCGAGATGGCGGCACATAGCCCCGAGAAGGACAACAACGACCGGCCGAGGAAGCTCTCGCATTGCGTTCTGAATTCCGGCGACCAGGAGAACGCGGTGGGATTCTGGTGCGAGGCACTGGGCGTGCGCGTCATCGACCGCACCCAGGCGATGACCTTCATCAACGCCAGCGCCGATCACCATTCGGTGGCGATCGTCAAAGGCTCGGGTCCGACTCTGCACCATGTCGCCTTCGAGATGCCCTCGATCGAGGGCGTGATGCGCGGCGGCGGACGCCTCAAGGACAACGGCCATCCGATCGAATGGGGCGTCGGCCGGCACGGGCCGGGCAACAACGTCTTCGCCTATTTCATCGGGCCCGAGGAGATGGTGATCGAATACACCGCCGAGGTCGAGCAGGTGGACGAGAGCTACAAGGTCGGTGGCCCGCAGGATTGGAGCTGGGCCAAGGGCCGCAACGACCAATGGGGCATCAATGCGGGGCCGTCCAAGCGCATGATGGACGCGCACAATGTCCGCTTCGCCGAGGATATCTTCCACCCGGCGTGAGGCGGGCGCATCGCATTTTTCCCGGGTCTCGCCATCGTCATGCCCGCGCTTGTCGCGGGCATCCACGTCTTCGTCGTGCGCCTGCAAAGGCGTGGATGGCCGGGACGAGCCCGGCCATGACCAACCAATCTGTTTGGCGGCGGTGGAAGACCGCTCGGCCGCGCCGATGAAGCGGATCGTCACGCTCCTTGTCGTGCTCGCCGTGCTCGGCGCTGGCTTCCTCTATCTCACTTACGGCACCATCGAGCCTTGCGGCATTCTGCGCGAGAAGATGCGCCGCGAGGCGGTGCGCGAGGGCGGCGATCTCGGTGGCCTTCTCGCGACGGCCATGCCCGACACGGTTCTCAACGCGATGATCTCGGCGCAGCACGACAACGAGCCGGTGACGCCCGCCTTGTGCATCCGCATTCTCGTTTTTGAGCCGACGCCGCGGCCGGGAGCGAGCCGCTAGCTAGGATTGGCGCGCCTCCACACCAGACGGGCGACGCCCGCGCCGGTCGAGATGGTGGGGTTGGTGTATTCCATCTCCTCGCCGGCGACCTTCAAGACGCGCTTCTGCTCGGCCCCGTCCCAGTTCGGGAAGGTGCTTCCCTCGATGTGGAAGGTCACGAGAGTCTTATCCTGCTCATCGACCGAGTAGGTTCCGAAATAGGCGATGCTTCCCTGCACCGTATCCCGGTTCTCTTCCGCTGTGCCGGTCAGCCGGTTATCGGATTTGAAATGCGGGCGGCCGGGTCGAACGACGATGAGCGAGAACCGCCTACCATCGAGCGTGAAGGAACCCTTCGCGTCAGGCCCGTATGGCAAGACCTTCTGGCCATCCTTCTCGTTGGTGATCGAGACGAGCGCCCATGTACCGACGATGTCGCCGGCCGATTGCGCGGCTGCTTGGTCTCGAAAGACGAACGTCGACCCCGCGAGGAGAAAGGAGAGGCCAACAGCGACGAGCAAGGCGCGTTTCATGATTTTCTCCCCTCGAGACGAAGCTTCGGCGCAGTCCGGCTCCGGCGACGAAGCATACCGGATCGGGGGAGGGCGCGCGAGCGCCGCAGTCTCAGTCTCTGCAACGGACGAGATGCGCCGCGCCCGCCCCTCTCCGCGCGAAGCGCGGAGAGGTGAGCCGCACCCGTTTCGCCGGATCGCTAGCGTACGATGATGTCGTTCTCGACGCTGCGCACGCCATTGACGCCGCGCGCGATGTTCTCAGCCTCGATCTTCTGCTGCGACGTTTTGACGAACCCGCTCAGCTGCACCACGTTCTTTTCGGTGTGCACGTTGATGTCGAAGCCCTTCAAGGATTGCTCCTTGACGAGATCGGCGCGCACTTTGGTGCTGATCGTCGCGTCATCGACATATTGCCCGCTGGTCTCGCGCCCCTCCATGGGCGAGCATGCCGATACCAGCAAAGCCGCGGCGACGATCGCTTTCGACAGAGTCACTCGTCCGGTCCTGGGCATGATGATGAGTCCTTTCTGAAGGGAGTTCCAAACGGGGAGGGAATGCTTGCCGCCGCGAGCGCGCCGGACGCCCGCCGCCTCGGGTAGCAGCGATGCTCCCTTAACGAGAGCGGCCGCGAATGGTTCCGGCGCGCCAAGCGCCCGTGATGCGCAAGCGCTCGCGGCGCCTTGCGACTTTTATGCGACACTTTCGACGCTTCGGCGCGGCGGCCGGCGCCCGTTAACCGGACATTAACCACAAAAACACCAATCTTCTTCACCCAAGCGGTGAAGGTGTGCGGGATGGCAGACATCGTTCCGGAGCTGCAAAAGCTGCGTCATCAAGTCATTCGGCTCGGGGCGGCGGCCAAGGCCTCGAACCACCCCGATATCAAGATCGCCTTCACGCTCGCGAGGCTGAAGCTTCAGGAGCGCGCAAACGAACTCGAAGCGCAGCTCGCCCTGGACGACGCGGCGGCGAGCTGAAGCAAGCGGCCGCCAACGCGAACGTTCACCGCAAATGAAACGCCCCGCATGGTGGAGGAGGGAAGGATGACTCTGCTCCCAAATCAGATCGCCGAGCTTGAGCGTCGCGGCGTCGAGAACGTGCGCGTGATGGTTCAGATGACCGTCAAGGCGCCGCGATCGACCGTGGGTCTCGACACGGCCGGCGGCAACCCGGCGCGCGAGGACGTCGAAGAGTGGCTGCGCCAGACGGAGGCGGGCGTCGCGCGCCGCCGCCGCAGGCGGGCGGCGGGATGGACGGTCGCCGCCGCCATCGCCACGGGCATCGCCGCCGGCGTGGCGGTCCTCGAGACGCTTCATTGGTGGTGATCGGGGCGCCGAAAGCTTCGGCGATGGCGAGCTAGTCGTGGCGCTGTGCCGAAAGCGACTCCGCGATCTCCTGCAGCAGCACCGTCATCGGCCGGGTCGGCTGCGCTTTGCATCGGTCGTAGAGCTGGTCGAAGATCAGCTCGCTGGTCGCGTTGCGCAGGATGTCCTGTCCGCTCGCGTGCGCGATCCCCGAGAGGAATCCGAGCGCCCAGCCGCCGAGGCCGAGTACCCTTTGCGCATCGCCCGAATCCATCGCCGCGGTGAAGGCCGCGCAGGTGTCTTCGCTCGGCATCAATATTTTGATCTCTGGCCGAGCCGCAGCCGGTCCGGCGAGCGCGACAATCGCAAGGCCGGCAAGGATCCGCGTCCGCATCGTTCTTTCTCCCTTCATGGCGCAGCGCAGCGGCGCCCATCATCCGGGCGCGAGCGATCTTGTCGTCGCCCGCGCGGATGTCTGATACCATGACGGATCGATCGTTGGGGAAATCGTGAGAATTGCGGTTGGCAAGCGATGACAAGCGGCAATGTGGAGATAGCATTCGAAGGCAAGACCTATTCCGCTCGGTACGAGGTCAACGGCAAACCGGGTCAGGAGACGCTGACCGTCGAATCGAGCTTTGACACCACGACGGCGCCGCTGGGCGACACGCCGGCCGCCATGCTCGCCACCGTGATCCTGCGCGAGCAGGTCCGCTGGGCGCTCCGGAGCGGGATGAAGCTCTAGAGCATGATCTCCTGGGGTTGAAGCGCCTGCGCCGAGGGGCTTTTGCGATGTGAGTAGGAGAAGGGCGAAGCGCGTAGCGGGACTACGGGCGAGCCCTTCGACGCACGCACGGCGCAAAAGCCCCCGGCCCTTCGGGTTGCGCGCGGGCGGACGCCCGC
>DATEKH010000225.1:0-11057 GCA_035277525.1 Allostellaceae bacterium | reverse complement strand
TTCGCGCATAATGGCGGCGCGACGCCGATGCTGATCGGGCGGATCGAGGAGCTCGACCATCGTCCGATCGGCAAGAACTTTCCCGCCGGCATGCATGCCGAATTGCGGCGCTTCTATTACGACACGGCGAGCGCGTGGAACGACGGCGCCATGGCCGCGCTGCTGACCATCGTGCCGAGCGCGCATGTCATGTTCGGCAGCGACTATCCGTTCCTCGGCGCGGTCGAGGCGGCGAAGAAGATGAGCAAGGTCAAGCTGTCGCGGGCGCTCCGCGCCGAGATCGACCGCGAGAACGCGCTGAAGCTGTTTCCACGCTTAAGGAAACTGGTCTAGCAGGTGCCGAACGGATCATCGCGCGATAAAGCCCTTCTCCGCCCTGGAGGGCGGAGAAGGGTTTGGAATGAGGTGGGCTGCCGCGGTGCGAGACTTGAGACCGAGAACCATTCTTGCGAGGCGGGTCGAAAATATCGAAGGTGTGATGGAGACCATCAAGCGCGCTTTGGAGGGGCCCCCACCTCACCCAACCCTCTCCGCCCCCAAGGGCGGAGAGGGCTCTTGATGGCTGAACCCGGCCAGACTTTTTTAACAGAGTGCTCGGCCGGTTGCGGGACCGCCCTGCGCTCGCCATATTGAGAGGACAGCGGCGCAGGTGCGGCCATGGCGGATTCCGACAATCAAATTCAGACCTTCACCACCGATCAGGCGATGCATGAAGCGATGCGCAAGCAGATCGCCGAGATGCTCGCGCAATCGAATCTGAGCGAGGAGCAGAAGCAGGAGATTCTGGTCGCCATGCAGTGCCCGTGCTGCGGCGCGTCCGGCGTCTCGCTCAGCATCAAGCTGAAGGATTAGGGCGTAGCACAGCCATCGGCCGAATTGAGGCCGATGGCGTCGTGCGAAGCAAAATCAAAGATCGCCGCGCACTTTCAGGAAGCGGTCTTCCGCAATTCCGCCCGGCGCTTCGCCGTCGCGGCGGCGTCGACCTTGAAGCTCTTGGCATCGATCACGACGCCATAGAGTTTCTCGGCCTCGTCGGCGCTGACATAGCCCTGGCGGACATCCTCGGCCACGGTTTCCGCCGGCCTTTCCCAGGCCGGCCCATAGCCACCGCCCCCGCCCGAGCGCACGGCATAGGCATCGCCCGGCTTCAGATTGGCCATCACCATCTTGGCGTTGGGAAAATCCTCCTGCCATTTGCCGTCGACGCGCAGGGCAATCGAATTGCCCGCGGCTTCGAGCCCGCCCTCGAGACCCCAGGGCTTGCAATGCGCGCGCTCGATCTGGCTCGAGAACACGAACGGCGTCCGCGCCCGCACAATGCGCTCGACCCCCAAGCCGCCGCGATGCCGCCCGGCCCCGCCCGAATCCGGCAGAAGCCGCAAGGTCTCGACCACGCAGGGCGTCTTCACCTCCGCCATCTCGCAGGCGCTGTTATGGGTGTCGCCGTCATTGATGCACACCGTCGCCGAGACGCCGTCCTCGCTCTTCTTGGCGCCCCAGCCGCCACCCAAGGGTCCGAAATTGCCGAAATAGAACTCCTTGGTCTGCGGGTTGAAGCCGTGGAATCCGGCGGCGAGCAGATCGGCATGATGGCCGGCGATGACGCGATCGGGGATCGCCTTCGACACCGCCTTGAAGACGGTATCGACGATGGTCATGGGGAAGGTCATCCACCAGCGCATCGGTGCGGGCCGCACCGCGCTCACCACCTTGCCCGGCGGCACGATGGTCTTGAGGCTGCGGAACGAGCCGTCATTGATCGGGTAATCGGTCGGCGAGGTCAGGCATTTATAGGCGACCTGCGCGCAGGCATGGCCGGTGGTGATGCCCGAATTGTAGAAGCCCTGAACCTGATTCGAGACGTCGGTCAGATCGACGGTCATTTCCTCGCCTGCGACCGTGATCTTGACGCGGATCGGAATCGGCTTGCCGATCGAAATCCCGTCATCGTCCATGAAGGATTCGCCGACATAGACGCCGTCGGGAATCGTCAGCGTGCGGGCGCGCGCCGCGGCTTCGGAATGATCCATGATCGCGGCGATGGCATCGAGCACCGCCTCGCGGCCATAGCGCTCGAGCAACTGCAGGAAGCGCCGCTCGCCGGTCTTGACCGCCGTCACCTGGGCGCGCAGATCGCCCAAGGCTCGCGTCGGGATGCGCACGTTCATGCGGATGAAATCGACCAGATCCTGATTGACCACGCCCGCCTTATGGAGCTTTAGGAACGGGATCTGCAGCCCTTCGGAATAGATGTCGGTCGTAACGCCGCCCAAGACGCCGCCGATATCGATCCAATGCGCCATACAGCATGCGAAGGCGGCCAGCACGCCCTCGTGGAAGATCGGCATGGTCAGGGTGACGTGGTTGAGATGGCTGCCGGTCGTGTAGGAATCGTTGGTGATGTAGATGTCGCCCGGCTCCATCTTGTCGTAGCCGAAATGGCGAATCTTGGCCTTCACCGTCTCGGCCATGCCGCGGATGAACATCGGCAGGCCGATGCCGATCGAGATCGTCTCGCCCTTGGCCGTGAAGAGGCCGGTAGTGAAATCGAGCGCCTCGTAGATAATGGTGTTGTAGGCCGTGCGCATGAGATTGGTCTTCATCTCTTCGGTCACGGCGATGACGCCGTTGCGCACGATCTCGGTGACGACGGGATCGGCCTTGCGGTTGCTTACGGTTGCCATCATTTCCTCCCCGCCACGGCGATCTCGAGGTGGCCGTAGGCGTTGACGGTGAGCCGATCGCCCGGCGCCAGCACGGTGGTCGAGGCGTGCTCCTCGATGAGAGCCGGCCCCTCGATGCGGTTGCCGGCAACGAGCGCATCGCGCGCATAGGTGGGCGTCTCGATGAAGCCCGCGCCTTCGAAATAGACCGGGCGCTTGCCGGTGAAGGCTTGCTTCGCCGGCTCGGCGCCGCCCGCTTCGATCTTCTCTTGCGCGGGCTTGCGCATGACGCCGCTCACCGCGGTCCGGAGGCTGACGATCTCGGCGCGCTCTTCGGGCGCGCAGGTGCCGTAGCGCTGCTCGTGCTGCGCATCGAAATGGCGCTTGATGGCGGCGCGATCCTTCAACTCGAACACCTCCATCGGCAGATCGACCGTCACCGCGTGCTCCTGCCCGACATAGCGCATATCGACGGCACGGCGGATCGCGATCTGCTCGGGCCGCACCGAGGTCGAGGCGATGGCGCTGCGGCCCTCGTCCTCGAGCTGCTGGTAGACCGCCTCGATCTCGTCGAAGGAGGCGTCGTCGAGCCGCGTGAACCAGGTGCGCACGAAATCGTAGCGCAGGTCCGAGAACAACATGCCATAGGCCGAGAACACGCCCGGCGCGGTCGGAACGATCACGCGGCGCATGCCGAGCTCGCGGGCGATATCGACTGCGTGCAGGGGCCCGGCGCCGCCATAGGCGACCAGCACATAATCGCCGACATCGAGGCCGCGCTCGGTGGTGACCCCCTTGACCGCATAGGACATGGCCGTCGTGGCTATACGCAAGACGCCGTCGGCCGCCGCCGTTGCGTCCATGCCGAGCGGGTCGGCAATATGAGTCTTGATCGCCTTCTGCGCCGCCGCGACATCGAGCTTCATCTCGCCGCCGAGGAAGCGGTCGGCGCCGAGACGCCCGAGCACGAGATTGGCATCGGTTACGGTGGGCGCGGTGCCGCGAAGCCCATAGCAGGCGGGACCGGGCGCGGCGCCGGCGCTTTGCGGGCCGACGCGCAGCATGCCCTCCTCGACGCGCGCGATCGAGCCGCCGCCGGTGCCGACCTCGAAAATGTCCATCATCGCGATCTGCACCGGCAACGCCTTCTCATAGCCGCCCAAGAGCGCCGAGCCGGTGGTCAGAGGCTCGCCGTCATGGATCACGCCCGCCTTCGCCGTGGTGCCGCCCATGTCGAAGGCGATCGCGTTCTTGAGGCCGAGCGTCTGGCACAGCGTGCGCGTGCCGATCACGCCCGCGGCCGGACCCGATTCCAGCATGCGGACGCAATATTGCCGCGCCTGCGATGCCTCATAGAGGCCGCCGGTCGATTGCACGATGAGGAACGAGCCCTTGAAGCCCGAGCGCCGCAGGTGGTCGTCGATCTCGCCGATATAGCGGTCGACCTTCGGCCCGATATAGGCATTCGCGACCACGGTCGAGCAGCGCTCGAACTCGCGATATTCCTGCGACAGCTCGTGGCTCGCCGAGACGAACATGTCGGGATGGCGCTTCTCGAGGATCGCCTTGGCGCGCTTCTCGTGATCGGCGTTGCGATAGCAATGGAGAAAGAGGATCGCCACCGCCTCGATGCCGATGGAGGCGAGCTTTGCGCCGAGCTCCTCGACCTCCTGGTCGACGAGCGGCTTTTCCACCTCGCCATCGGCGAGAACGCGCTCGTTGATCTCGAAGCGCAGCGCACGCTCGACCAAAGGTTCGTGCTTCTGGAAGAACAGGTTGTAGGAATCCGGGCGGTTGATGCGGCCGATCTCGTAGATATCGCGAAAGCCCTTGGTGATGATGAGCGCGGTCTTGGCGCCGTTGCGCTCGAGGATCGTGTTGATGGCGATGGTCGAGCCGTGCAGGAACAGCCCGACATTGCGGTAATCGGTCTGGGCCTTGGCGACGCCGTTATTGATGCCCTCGACCAGCCGGTCGGGGGTCGACAGCGCCTTGCCGAAGGTGAGCTTGCCGCTCGCCTCGTCGAACACGGCAATGTCGGTGAAGGTGCCGCCGATATCGGCGGCCAGTCGGAGCGGATGATCGGTCATGACGGTATCCCAAGATCGAATGGGTGCGAAATAGAGGTCGGCGGCGTCGCTTCGCTCATGCGCCTCTCCGCTGGGCGAGGCGGGAAGAAAGCTTCACCACCTTTTCCGCGGCAGCGCCCTGCGTCTCGGCACGCGGCCGCGCGGCGGGTAAGCGAACCTGATGTGCAAGGCGCGGCGAGAAATGCGCGACCACTTGCTCGCGGACATAGGCGTTGAGCTCGCGGGCCGTGCGCTCGGCGAGGGACCCATCGCCGCGCGCGATCGCCTCGACCAGGCGCTGCGAGATCCGCACCGTGCCCGAAAAGCGCGCGGCCAGCGCCGCCGCACGGTTCCGCGAGGCGCCGGGAAGTCCATGCTGCGCGATGCGCAGCTTGTCGACGAGCATCTGGCGATAGCCACGCTCGATGCAACGATTGTGGCTCGCCGCCGCGATCGCGGCGTGGAGATCGTGATTGGTGCGGATGATGCCCTCGTAATCCTCGCGCGCCACCGCATCGCAGAATTTCGCAAGCTTGCATTTGATGTCCTTCACATCCGCGGGCGCGCTGCGCACCGCGGCGAAGTGACAGGCAACGGGCTGGAAGATTTCCATCGCCTCGTAATGATCCACCACGTCGATGAATTGCAGTGTCGCGACGCGCGCGCCGCGATTGGGCTGAAGCTCGACGAGCCCTTCCGACGACAGCCGGATGAGCGCCTCGCGCACCGGCGTGCGCGACACCTTGTACTGCCGGCAGAGGACCTCTTCCTCGAGCACCGAGCCGGGCTCGATCGCCAGCGCGATGATGGCGTGGCGCAGCGCGTCATGGACGATCTGGCTGCCGGTGCGGCGCGCGGGCGCATCGGCCTCGCGCCTGCGCGCTCGCGTCTCATGATCGGGATTGGGCTTCATTTCCCGGCCTCTCATGTCGTGTATTTTTATCGTATACAGATTGAGGGCGCAACCCGCAGCGGCGCGGGATGCGCGTCAAGGCAGGACAACCGCAAGCCGCTGGACATAGGCCCTGCGTCCCTCGACTTCGCTCGGGATGAGGCACTTTTCTTTGTGCCATCAATCATTTTTCCTCACCCTGAGCGGAGCGAAGCGAAGTCGAAGGGCGCAGGCTGCTCTTGCAGTCATGTGCGGCCACCCTCGCACCATAGGGCGAGGAACTTACAAATTCAGGTGACGGCGTAGGTCTGGAACCGCGCCGGCATGGATTCGCCCCATTGCGCGAAGGTTCCGACCCCGGCCTCGGCGAGGCCCGGCGGCGTTGCCGCGTTGAGCACGTCGCTGTCGGTCCAGTGCTCGTGGACGCGGCCCCAGGGATCGCACCAGTAATCATAGATTTGGCTGCCCAGCCGATGCCGGCCGATGCCCCACATATGCCGGTACTTGGCCTTCTTCTTGAGATGCTCGTGGCCCATCATCACGTCGTCGATGTCGCGGACCTCGTAGGAGAAATGATTGAGCCCCGCCTTCGGCCCTTTCATCGTGAAGAAGACATGGTGATCGACGAAATCCTCGCCGCGGTCGCAGCGGTTGAAGGAGGCGACCACATTGGCCTTCTCGCCGGCCCAGACATCGTCGGAGCACAAGAGGCCCAAAGTCTCGCGATACCAGGCGAGCGTCTTCGGTAAATCGGTGGTGGCGATGACGGCATGGCCCATGCGCTTCACCTGCGCGGGACCCGGCGGAAGGCGCGTCAACTCGCCAGCACGGCGATATTTCTCCGGTCCCCAATTGAGGACGTTGCGCTTGACCGGCAAAGGCGGCAGCGCCGCGATGCCATGGACGATTTCGATCTGGAAGCCGTGCGGGTCCTTGAGGCGCACGCGCTTGCCGCCGCCGGGTTCGTCGATCGCCTCGACCGGCGAGGCGCCCTTGAGGCGCGCCAGGCGCACCAGATCCTCTTCGTTCCGCGCGTAATAGGCGAAGCCGATGAATTTCGGCTCGCCCAGATGCGTCACATGGAGGTGGTGCGCCGAATCCGTGCCGCGCATATAGAGCGCGTCCCTGGTGCGCTCGGCGCGCACGAAGCCGAAATCGGTGAGGAATTCCTCGGCGAGATCGAGATCGGGCGATTGCAGGCGGCCGAACGCGATATCGGTAACCTTGGCGACGGGCATGTCACACCTTCCTCTCGCTCCGGCTTTCGGGGCCGGCGCATCTTATCGAGAACGGTTCGATCGAGACAAGACCACGCGGGCCAGCGCAATTGACGCTGTCGCGGGCTTCTTCCTATCATTCGTGGTACGAAAGCGCCGCGGCGAAAAACAAAGCCGTAAAAGGGAGGAAGAGATGCTGCGATTCGCCTATATCGGCACCGGTTGGTGGGGCACCGAGCTGGCGAAGAATTCGCTCCTCCTCAAAGACCTGATCGAGATCGCGGGCTGTTGCGCGCTGACCGAGAAAGAGACCTCGGCCTTTCAGAAAGCCTTCGGCGGCGCCGTATTCCCGAGCTACGAGGCAGCGCTCGAAGACCGCACGGTCGACGCGGTGCTTTTGGCGACGCCGCATTCGACCCATTGGACGCAGATGATCGCCGCCGCAAAGGCGAGGAAGAACGTCTTCGTCGAAAAGCCGCTGGCCTTGACGGTGGAAACCGGCGCGCAGGCGATCAAAGCTTGCGAGGAGGCGCATATCGCGATCGGGATCGGCCACAACCGGCGTTACTCGCGCGTCGCACGGCGGATGAAGGAGATGGTCGAGAGCGGCGAATGCGGCAAGGTCCTCCATGTCGAGGCGAACTATTCGAGCGCCGGCGGCATGCATTACGTGCCGGGAATGTGGCGCGCCAAACGCGAGGAGTGCCCCGGCGGCGGCATCGCGCCGATGGCGCTCCACGTCGTCGACACGCTCACCTGGATTCTGGGGCCGATCGCGCGGATTTCGAGCATCTGCAAGCGTCAGGCGGTGAAGGTCGAGCTCGACGATACCAGCGCAAGCTTGTTCGAGCTCGAGAGCGGGATCACCGGCACATTGGGCTGCGTCTTCGCCTCGGCGATGAACGCGACGCTCAAATTCTACGGCACCAAATGCAACCTCGAGGCACGCGACAATTTCAAGGAGCTGATCGTCACGCCGGTCGATGCGAAGGAGCCAGTCACGCGCCAGCGCTACGAGATCGACGACACGGTGCAGCAGGAGCTCAAGGCTTTCGCCGAGGCCTGCGCCAACCGGACGAAATTCCCGGTGCGCCCGGCCGAGGCGCTCCACAATGTCGCGGTGATGCGGTCGATCATCGCCTCCTCCGATCAAGGCGGCGCCTGGGTGAAGCTGCCGCCGCGGGGGTAATGCGGCGATGCGCTGCATGAATATCGTGGGTCCTTCGACGAGCTCAGGACGAGGAAATTTCCAGAATGGCATCGCCCTTAGATGCCGGAAATACTTTCACCTCATCCTGAGCAGCGCTCTGAAGGAGCGCGTGTCGAAGGACCCGCGATCGAATTGCAGCCTTAGACTGGCTTTGGCCGCACCGGCTTCGTAAAGCGCAAAGGAGCGGGGCAGCGGCTCCGCTGAGAAGAAAACCACCAAGACACAAAGGCGCCAAGAAGACGATTTACCACGGAGACACAGAGGCCGCGGAGATAGGAATTCATGCGCGAAGCGCAACGCGTGAATCCTTCTCCCTCTTCACCGTGTCTCTGTGTTTAATCTTGGTGCCTTGGTGCCTTGGTGGTTCGAATCCTAGTTTCTCGGTTTCGGCCGGACCGGCTTGGTGAAGCGCAACAGGCTGAACGGGTTGGGCATCTCGCCGACCGGCACTTCGATGAGCGCGGGCTCGTTGGATTGGAGCGCCTTGCGCAAGGCTTGGCGCAGCGCCTCGGGGCTCGATGCGCGCAGCCCCATGATGCCGAAGCTGTCGGCGAGCTTTAGAAAATCGGGATTGGTCAAATCGCTGGCGATGACGCGGTTGCCGTAATCCTGCACCTGGCTGCGCCGCACATTGCCGTAAGCGTTGTCGTTGAAGACGACGAAGGTGACCGCCAGGCGGTGCCGCACCGCCGAGGCCAGCTCCTGCACGTTGAACATGAAGCCGCCATCGCCGGCAATGCAGAGGACCGGCACATCCGGCCTCGCCGCCTTGGCGCCGAGGGCGGTTGCCACACCCCAGCCCAAAGTTCCCTGATAGGCGGGCGTCAGATAGGTCCGCGGCAGAGAAGTCTGCCAGAAGAGACGCATCACATGGCCGATCTGCGTCACCTCATCGACGAGGATACCGTTCTCGGGAAGCTCCGCGCGCAAGGCGGCGATGAAAGCGGCTTGCGGCGGAAAGCGCTCCGCGGCTTCGGCGGCTGACGCCTCCTTCAGCCGCGCGATCTCGTCATGACGCGAGGAGCGGCGCTTGTTGTGGTGCGGCAGCGCCGCGGCGAGCGCGCGCAGCACAGGCGCGGCGTCGCCGACAATGCCGACGGCCGGCCGCCTTATGCGATCGATCTCCTCGGGATCGGCATCGATACGGACGATTTTCAAATCAGCATCGACGCCCCAATTCATCTGCTGCAATTGGAGGCGCGTGCCGACCGCCAGCACGACATCGGCCTCGGCCCAGAGCCGCATGCCCGGCAGGACCGAGACGCTCAGCGGATGGCGCGTGTCGAGCGCGCCCAAGCCCGAACGATGATAGGCGACCGGCGCTTGCAAAGCCTCGGCAAGCGCCGCCAGCTCCTCGCCCGCGTCCATCGCGCCGCCGCCGACGATGATGAGCGGGCGCTCCGCCGCGCCCAACAGCTTCGCCGCCGCCTCGATCGCGTCGGCATCGATCGCCGCCGGCTCGGGCTGTGCCGGCGGGGGCAAATCGAGCGGCGCCGATTTTCCCCAGACATCGAGCGGGCATTCGAGCGCGACCGGACGCATGCGCCCCGAGAGCATCTGGCGGAACGCCTCGTCCATGATCCGCGGCGCCTCTTGCGGGGAGCGGATGCGCTCGGCCCATTTGGCGAGCCGGCTCATCACGCCGAGCTGATCCGGCAGCTCGTGCAGGAAGCCGAGATTGCGGCCGATCATCGCTTGCGGAATTTGCCCGGTCAGCGCCAAGACCGGCGCGTTGCAGGCGTAAGCGGTACAAAGCGCGCCGGTCGAGTTGAGGAAGCCCGGGCCGGGCACGACCGCGTAGGCTTGCGGCTTGCCGGTCGCCATCGCCGCGCCCAAGGCCATATAGGCCGCGCCCTGCTCGTGGCGCGTATGGATGGCGCGAATTTTCTCCTGCGCGTCGTGCAGCGCCGCGAACAGCACATCGTTCTGCACGCCGGGAAGCGCGAAGATTTTGTCGACGCCATTGGCGATCAGCATGCGGACCACCGCTTCCGCGGTGTTCATCCGCGCCACACCCTTCACCTCCGCCATCGGAGCGCGCCCCGTGCGATCAGGTCATCATCCAATGCGCGTAGCCGGGATTCTTGTCATGAATGCGCGGCTGCCAAGTGTCGTCGAACACGTCCATATCGGCGAAATACTCGGTGTTTCCGCCCGACGGGTTCTTGAAATACCAGAAGAGATTCGAGCCCATGATGTGGCGGCCGGGCTTGGTCGTCGCCTTCCAGCCATGACCTTCCATGAATTTCCCGCCGGTCATGATCTCGTCGAAATTGTTGAGCTCGAAGGCGACATGGTTGAAGCCCTGCTTCTCGCCGACCGCGATCAAGAAGAGATTGTGATGATCGGGCGAGCCGCCGCAGCGCATGAAATCGCCGAAGCCGCGGACGCTCTCGGTCATGCGGAAGCCGAGCCGGCCGGTATAGAACTCGGAGGTCTCCTTGAGCTTCGATGACGGCGTGAAGAACACGGCATGGCCGATGCGCAAGGGCCGCACGCGATCGACCGGCCAGAAGGGATGATTGACGCCCTTATCGGGCGCCTGCGGCTTCACCGGGACCGGCTTTGCGACACGGAAGGTGACCGCGAGCCCCACCGGATCCTTCGCATGGAGGCCGCCTTCGGCGTCGCGCTCGACCTTCTGGTCGCGGCTCAGCTCCGCGCCGATCGCATCGAGCGCCGCCGAATTGTCGACGCCCCAGACGATCTCGCGCACGGTCGAGCCCGCCTCGATCGGCGGCGGCAGCGATGCATCCGATGCCTGGCGCAGCTGGATGCTCTGGCCCGACGGCAGAAGGTAGTCCGCGCCGCTCGCGCCGTGATCGACGCGCGGCAAGCCCCAATCGTCGTAATAGCGTTTGCCGGTATCGATATCCTCGACACCGTGAACCAGCGATTCCACCCGCATGATGGTCATTGTGGCGCTCCTCAAGAGCCTCGATTGAATGAGTTGACCTTACTTTCTTTGGCCTTTCTAATGCAATCGACTTGGGAAAGAAGACCGGC
>DATEKH010000224.1:0-3116 GCA_035277525.1 Allostellaceae bacterium | reverse complement strand
AGCGGGCGAGGAGGGGCGTTGGGCCGGGCGCGCGCCGGCCGACGGCCGATTGGCGCCGGCCGCGGGTCGCTGCGACGGACGATTGACGCCCGCGCCGCCACTGCCGGGCCGGTTCGCGCCGCCGCTACCGATGTTGTTGCGCCCGCCATTGCCGACACCGTTGCGATTGCCGACGCCGCCGCGATTATCCCCGATGCCGCCGCGGTTGTTGCCGATGCCGCCACGGTTATCCCCGATGCCCCCGCGATTATTGCCGATGCCGTTGCGGCCGTTATCGCCGAAGCCGCGGAAATTCTGCCCTGCGCCGGCAGGCCGCGTCGAAGCCCGCTGGAATTTCTGTTGCGAGCCTCGATCGCGATAAGGCGTGCCGCCGCGATGGCCCGGATCGTGCCGCCAATTTCCGTTGCCGGCCTGAAGCTGCTGCGCGCGCCCGGCATTGATGTTGCTGCGGTTGATGTTGTTGTAGCGCGAATTGTCGATGTTGATGCTGCCGCCCCCGTTCCAATTGCAATTGCCCCAGCCCCACAAGCCGGCCGTGATCGCGAGACCGGCGCCGAAGAAGAGCCCGGTGGCGAGTGCGCCGCCGTAAGGATAAGCGGGGTAATAAGCCGGCGGCGGCGGGTAGTAAGGCGGCGGATAAGAGGGATAGGGCCACGTCCCGTAGGCGGTTTGCGGGTTGTAGGCCGGCACGTAGACGGTTTGGGGATCCGAGGGCTGAATGATGATCGTGTCGCCCTGGTTCGTCACCGTCTGCTGCGGCGACGACTGCAGCGTGCCGGCGCTTTCCGCCGATTTGCGCAAGCGCTGCACCGCCTCCATCACGTCTTGCTGCTGCGCCAGCATCGCGTCGCCGAGCTTCTGCGTCCAATCGAGCTGCTCGCTCATCATCTGCAGCACTTGGGGAAACGGCACCAGCGATTTGACCGAGGGGTCCCAGGTTTGCTTATCGAGAGCGGCCGCCAATTGATCGCCTTTGAGCTTGGCGTTCTCCGGCTTGCGCACCCACCGGTCCGCCATGACGATTTCCGTCGGATAGGTGGACGCCATCAGGACCATCGCGATGAGATCGTCGGGATAGAGCGCGATCGGCGCGAGAAGCTGGTCGATCTGCTCCTTCTTGAAGACCGGCGTCTCCTGCTGATCGGCGGCTGGCGGCGGCTCCGTTGCAACGACCGGTGCGGCCTGAGGCTGTGACGCTGGCGGCATCGGCGCGGTGGTTTGGGGATACGCCGCTTGTGCCACGAAGAAGATCAGCGTCGTTGCACAGCTTATCGGCCGTAGCAGCTTCGTGTCCATCTCTCGGCGCCTCGCGACACTTCGGCGCGGTGATTTTCCGCTGCGGGGGATGATGACCGTCCGGCATGCGCTTCCGGATCGGGTCGAATGTGTAGTTCGAGCCACGATCGCCGTGAGACCCGGACGGTTTATCGATGAGAACGCCCGACGACGACGAGGTAGGCACTGAGGGTAAGATACGCGGGCTCAGTCGCGGGAGGACGGGGTCAAGGTCGAGAAGCGCGAGGCGCTCATCAATTTTGGCTCGGCGCCTTGAGCGGCGACGGTTGCTATGCCCGCTCACCGAAAAAGGGATGCAGCTGTTACCGCTGCGCCGCGCGGACATCCTGCGTCCCTCGACGAGGCTCGGGATGAGGTGCTCGCGCCTTGACGGCGCTCGCGCTCGGGATGAGGCGGTTTTTCTTAATGCATCGGTAACAGCCGATGGTCCGCTTCGCGCGAGGAGGGACTCTCTCTCTAAATCGCCAGCAAATCCGGCCAGGGCTTGCCGAGCCGCACCATGCCGTAGGGCACGGCGGTCGGGTCCCAGACGATCGCCACATGCTGCATCACCGCATGCACGTCGCGCCAGGCGCGCTGCACCGCGTCGGTCGCAAGCAGGCCGCGCCCGCCGAGGAGCGGGAAGATCGTGTCGACGCATTGTCCGCAGAGCTCGGCGGCATAGCAGATGTTGAGCCGCCAATCGGCGCGCTCGAGTTCCGGCACCGCATCGCCCGCGCGATAGCGCCGGTTCATGGTCTCGGTGCTTTGCAGGAGCAGCGCTTCGGCGGCGTTGACATGAGCGGCGGCGCGCGCGACGCGCAGCTGCACGCTTTGCTGATCGGCGAGCTTCACCTGGCTCAGGGCCTTGCGCTCGGCAAGCCCCGCGACCACGAGATCGAGCGCGCCTTGCGCCGCGCCCAAAGCAGCGCCGATGAGATTGACTGGGAAGACCGCGAAGACCGACATGCGATAGAGGTGGCTGTCGCTCGTGGCGGAGCCCGCGGTCGGCCCGCCGCGCAGCTTGGTAAAGGAGGCGATGCGGTGCTCGGGCACGAAGACATTGTCGACGACGATGTCGTTGCTGCCGGTGCCGGCAAGGCCCGAGACATGCCAGGTGTCCTCGACCTTGGCTTTCGTCCCGTCGAGCGGCACGACGGCGAAGATCGGATCGGGAGGGCCTTTGCCGTCTTGCGGCGGCAGGATCGCGAACAGCATCGCCCAGCGGCAAAGATCGACGCCGCTCGAGAATTTCCACCGGCCCGAGAGGTTGATCCCGCCCGGGGCGCGCTCGGCCTTCATCTCGACCGGCGCGAAGGAGGAGGAGAGAAGGGTGGTCGAATCCTTGCCCCAGACCTCATCCTGGGCCTCGGCGGCATACATGCCGAGGAGCCAGGCGTGACAGCCAATGACGCTCATCACCCATGCGCTGGAGGCACAGCCGCGGCCCAATTCGGCGGCGAGGCGCATCTGGACGCCATAATCCATCTCATAGCCGCCATGGCGCTTGGGCTGGAGCACGCGGAAGAACCCCGCCTCCTGGAAGAGCTGTGCCGTCTCCGCGCTGATGCGGCGGCGCTTTTCGGTTTCGAGCGCGTTCCGGCGCAGCGCCGGCATCAATTCGCGCGCACGCGCCATCAACTGGTCGACCGACGGGGTGGATGTGGTCATGAAACCTCCCTCAATCGCGGCTTGTCGGAGCCGGTCTTCTTTCCCAAGTCGATTGCATTAGAAAGGCCAAAGAAAGTAAGGTCAACTCATTCAATCGAGGCTCTTGAGGAGCGCCACAATGACCATCATGCGGGTGGAATCGCTGGTTCACGGTGTCGAGGATATCGATA
>DATEKH010000223.1:0-43933 GCA_035277525.1 Allostellaceae bacterium | reverse complement strand
TCTGCCGTTCCTTCATGCCGCGACCATCGGCAGCCCCGAGGACATCAATCCGAAGCTCAGCTGGGAACGCGGCGCCAATTGGGTGAAAGGCGTGCGTGTGGCGCGCGGGCTCTCGCCCTCGCCGCGAAACCTTCAGGAAGGTCTCGATTTCCGCTTCGATCGCACGCAGATCATGCTGTTCGAGCCGCCCTCGCAAGTCACCATCGACATCCTGTCGAACGAATATGGCAAGGATTATGGCGATCCGACCAGCCGGATGAATCGCCGCATCATCATCTACGATGCGATCACGCCCGAAACCGAGGCGAGCTGTCACTATTTCTGGGCGATCGCACGCGATTACGCGATCGATGACGTGAAATTGTCCGAGCTCAGCCGCCGCGGCACGAGCACGGCGTTCCACGAGGACAAGCACATGCTCGAGGCGCAGCAGCGCAGCATCGCATTCGCGCCCGCGGCCGCGCAGATCGACGTGATCGGCGATGCCGGGAGCTTGCAGGCGCGGCGGATCATGGAAAGGCTGCTCTCCGAAGAGCACATGACGCGCGCCGCTGAATAGCCGGAGCGTTCAACCACGAGGGCGGCACCGAAAAGGGGGAGAGGATGAGCTATCAGGGCGGACGCTACGACGACGCGAAATTCCCGTCGGCCGCGGTTGCGTGGTACGGACTGTTTTGCCTGCTGCTGTGCTATTTCATGTATTTCGTCGATCGCAACATCCTGACGCTCCTCGTCGCGCCGGTGCGCCGCGACCTCGGCATCAACGATTCCCAGATGGGAATTTTGCAGGGTTATTCGTTTTCGGTCTTCAACGGGCTGATGGCGATTCCCTTCGGCTGGTGCGCCGATCGCAAAACCCGGCGCAACGTGCTGGTTTTCGGCATCGCGCTCTGGGGATGCAGCACGATCGCCTCGGGGTTCACCACGACCTTCACCGAGCTGATGCTGACGCGCATGGGGCTTGGCATTGGCGAGGCGGCGCTGTCGCCGGCCGCCTTCTCGCTGATCTCGGATTACTTTCCGAAAACGCGGCGCGGCGCCGCGGTCGGCATTTACGGCATCGGCGGCTTTGGCGGCATCGGTCTTTCCTACCTGATTGGCGGCGCCGTGTTGGCGACGTTCCGCGGCGTCGACACGGTGCATTTGCCCGTGGTCGGCGCGACCTCGCTTTGGCACGCGGCTTTCATCACCGTCGGATTGATCACGCTGCTGCTGGCTCTATTGCTGACGACAATTCGCGAGCCGCCGCGGATCGACAGCCGTGAGATCGCGGCGGCAGGCCAAGAACGGTTCTTTGGCCATTTGCGGCAGCATTGGCTGGCGTTCTGGCTGGTCATCGGCGGCTATATCTGCCTCGGCATTCTCGCCATCGGCTGGTTCGCCTGGCTGCCGACCTATTTCATCCGCACCTTCAAAATGTCGCCGATCGCCGCCGGCATCGAGGTCGGGTGGGTGACGACCATCAGCGGTGTGCTTGGCGCCATCGCGGGCGGCTACATCGCCGACTGGATGATGAGGCGCGGCATGCGCGGCGGCAAACTGCCGACCCTTCTCATCATGTTCTTGACTTGGATACCCTGCGCTTTCGGCATTCTACTGTCCACCAGCCCGCTCGTATCGCTGGTATGGGTGTTTGTCTTCACCTTTGCCGACGGCATCGGCTTCATGCAATACGGCAATGTGATGCAGGAGATGTTTCCTCCGCATCTGCGCGCGCGTTCGATCGCGGCTTGGAATGTGTGCAGCTCCACCCTGTCCTACGGCGTGGGCCCGCTGATGTTCGGACTGTCGTCGGATTACGTCTTCCACGGCGATTCCGGCTTGCGCATGACGATCGGCCTTGCTTCGCTTCCCATCATCGCGATCGGCTTTTCTTGCGCCTGGTTCGGCCGCAAGCCCTATGACCGCGCACGCATGGCCGTTGATCCGAACGCGAAGATCGACAAAGCCTGGCTTGCGCCGCGCGCCGGTGCGATTCCCGTCGAGCCCTGACGAAGCGAGCCGTCGCTTCGCGGGAATTCTTCATCGCCCGCTGCGGACCGGACGCCGGCCTTTCGCTACCCGCCCGCGCTCCAACCTCGTGGTGCTGTCTTTTTGAACTTCCGGAGGAAACATGGCCATTGATCTCGCTTCGAAGAGGGTTCTCGCACCCGAGCAGCTCATCGCCCGGATCGAGCGCCTGCCGGCCTCGCGCTGGGCGGTTCGCGCGCGTATCCTCGTCGGCATCGCCACTTTTTTCGATGGGTTCGACGGTCTGGCGCTTGCCTTCACGCTTCCAGCGCTCTTTCCCTTGTGGCACATCGCGCCGCAACAGGCCGGGCTTTTGTTCAGCGCCGGCTCGATCGGCATGATGATCGGCGCGTTCGTTTTCGGCTGGCTCGCCGAGAAATGGGGCCGGCTGCCAATCACGATGGTGACAATCGCGATTTTCTCATTGGCGGCGTTGGCCTGCGCCTTCGCGTGGAACTACGACTCGCTGATGACGTTTCGCTTCATTCAAGGCCTTGGGCTCGGCGGCGAGGTGCCGGTCGCGGCGACCTACATCGCCGAGCTGTCGAAAGCGCCGACGCGGGGGAAATTCGTGCTCACCTATGAGATGGTGTTCGCGATCGGCATCTTCGTCTGCGCCTTGATCGGTGCCTGGGTGGTTCCGAAGTTCGGCTGGCAGTATCTCTTCGTCATCGGCGCGGCCCCGGCGCTGATTCTGATCCCGCTGCGCCGGTTCGTTCCCGAATCGCCGCGCTGGCTGGTGGCGCAGGGACGCCTCGACGAGGCCGAACGCGTCGTCTCGCGCATCGAGGCGGCGATTATCGCCGAAGGCAAGGAGCTGCCGGCGCCCGCGCCCCTCGCGGTCAAGCCGAAGATCGAGCCGGCGCCTTTCACTGACCTGTTCCGTGGCATGTATCTGAAGCGCACGATCGTCGCCTGGTCGGTGTCTTTCGTCGCCGGCTTCATCGCGCATGGCACAACGCAGTGGTTGCCGAGCCTTTACCGCACCGTCTTCCACCTCGATCTCGCGACCGCGCTGCATTACGGCCTCATCGGCACGACCGCGACGCTGATCGGCACCGTCTATTGCGCGCTGCTGATCGACAAGCTCGACCGCAAGACCTGGTTCATGATCAATTTCCTCGGCGGCGCGCTGGCTTTCGGGACACTCTATGCCATCGGCGCCTCGACGGCGCTTTACCTCCTGGTCTTCGCCTCGATCGCCGTGTTCTTCGCCGCGCCCAATGTCAACATGATCTATCTCTATATGCCCGAACTGTTCCCAACGCGGTTACGCTCGCGCGGCTGCGGCAGCGCCGGCGTATTCCTGCGCATCGGCAACGCCGCCTCGCCCGCGGCGGTCGGATTCATCCTCGCGGGATCGGGGATCAACGGCGTCTATTTGATGCTCGCGCTGGTCGCCGCCGGCTCGGCTCTGATGATTGCGCTGATCGGCGTCGAGACCCGCAAGCGCGTACTCGAGGAGGTCTCGCCTTGAGGGACGAGGGCCCGAAGTCGCGCTTTCGCCTTGCGGTCGACATCGGCGGTACCTTCACCGATATCGCCGCTTTCGACGAGCGAGAGGGCCGGATCGCGCTCGGCAAGGCGCTGTCGACGCCGCATGCCCTCGTCGAGGGCATCGCGGCCGGCGTGGCCAAGGCCAACCTCGACCTTGCCGAAGTCAGCATCTTCCTCCACGGCTCGACCATCGCGATCAACACCTTGCTCGAGCGAACCGGGGCGAAGACGGCGCTGCTCGTCACCGAAGGCTTTGCCGACATCTATGAAATCGGGCGCGTGAACCGGCCCGACGCATTCAATCTTTTCTTCGCGAAACACCGTCCGCTGGTCGAGCGCGCCTTGCGCTTCGAGGTGCATGAGCGGCTGATGGCGGATGGCAGCGTCTTGAAGCCGCTGGACGAGGCCGAAATTCGCACGCTCGCCGTCCGGCTGCGCGCGCTCGGGATCGAGGCGGTCGGAATCCTTCTGCTGCATTCCTATCGCAATCCGGCGCACGAGATTCGCGTGCGCGACATTCTGCGCGAGGAGATGCCGGAAGCCTTTATCTCGGCCTCGCATGAGCTGTCGCGCGAATATCGCGAGTTCGAACGCGTCTCGACCGTGGCGGCCAACGCCTATATCGGCCCGAAAGTCGCGCGCTATGTCGACGAGATCGAGCAGCACTTGCAGCAATCGGGCTTTCGCGGCTCGTTCTTCGTCGTGCAATCGACGGGCGGGCTGTTCGAGGCGGGTGAGGCACGGCGCCATTGCGTCCGGATGCTTGAATCGGGGCCTGCTGCCGGCGTCATCGGCGCAAGGGCGGTCAGCCGCGAGCTCGGCCTGCCCGACATCATCGCCTTCGATATGGGCGGGACGACGGCAAAAGCCGGCGTCATACATCAAGGCGAGGCTCTGACCACGGGCAGCGCGTTGATCGGCGGCTATGAGCGCGCGCTTCCCGTGCAAATCGCGATGATGGATATTTTCGAAGTCGGGACCGGCGGCGGCAGCATTGCGCGGCTGAGCCATGGCAAGACGCTGCGCGTGGGACCAGATAGCGCCGGCTCCGCGCCGGGGCCCGCCTGCTATGGGATGGGGGGCGCCGAGCCGACCGTGACCGACGCCAATCTCGTCTTGGGCCGCCTCGACCCCGATCACTTCCTCGGCGGCGAGATGAAGCTCGATCCGGATGCGGCCGCATCCGCCATTCGCGACATGATCGCGGCGCCGCTCGGGCTGTCGCTCGAGGAGGCTGCGGACGGCATTCTGCGCATCGCCGCGACGTCGATGTCGTACGCCGTCAAGGCGGTCACGACCGAGCGCGGCCTCGATGCCGGCGCGTTCGGCTTGCTCGTCTATGGCGGCGCCGGTCCGCTCCATGCGTCGCTGATTGCCCGCGAGATCGGCATCAAGCAGATCATTGTCCCGCCATCGCCCGGGCATTTCTCCGCAACCGGCATGCTTTTCTCCGATCTTCGCCACGATTTCGTGCGAACCGGTCTGACGCGCCTCTCCGAGGCAAATTTCGAGGCGCTCGAGCACGAATACCGGGCAATGGCGGCCGATGGGGTGAAGGCGATCGAGCAGACTGCGGCGAGGCCGGCGGAGACCGTTGTCCGCCGCGCCGCCGATATACGGTATGTCGGCCAGGAGCATGCGGTGACGCTCGACATTCCGGAAGCGCTGTTCCATGCGCGCGATCGCGCCGGAATCAAGCAGCGCTTCGACAAGCTCCATGAGCTGCGCTACGGCACCTGCGCGCCGAAGGAGCCCGCCGAAATCGTCAGCGTGCGCACGACGGTCATCGGCGTTCTGGCGAAGCCGCGCTTCGAGTCGATCGTGGAAGGCGCGACCGCGCCCGAGCGAGAGGCGCGGCGCGGAAGGCGCCGCGTGTTCTTTCGCGAGGCGAAGGGATTTGTCGACGCGGCGGTCTTCTCCCGCCCGCGTCTCAAAGCCGGCAATCGCATCGAAGGGCCGGCGCTCATCGAAGAGCACGCCTCGACCACCATCGCGCTGCCGGGCGACAGGCTCGTCGTCGATCGGTTGGGAAACCTGCTCATCGCGGTCGGAGCGTTGCAGCGATGACAGCGGGAAAAGGCGCTGCTTCGCCGGTCGACCCCATCACCGTCGAGATCATCCGCAATGGCGTGATTGCGGTCACCGAAGAGATGAAGACCAATCTCATGCGGACCGCCTACAATCTCATCGTCTACGAAGCGCTCGATTTCACCGTCGGTTTATACACGGCGGAGGGCGAGACGATCTCGATCGGCATGGGCTTGCCGATGTTCATTCACGGTATGGCCGAGACCGTCAAGGCGAAGCTGCGCAAATTCGGGCGCGAGGGGATCGAGCCGGGCGACATTCTGGTGACGAATGACGGCTACGTCACCGGCAGCCACCTCAATCACGTGACGTTCACCTTGCCGATCTTTGATGGGCGGGAGCTGGTCGCGTTTGCCTGCTGCATGGCGCACTGGCCGGATATCGGCGGTACGCTCGACGGCGTCACCACCGACATCTATCAGGAAGGGCTTCAGCTTCCGATTCTCAAATATCAGAAGGCCGGCGTGGTCAATCAGGATCTTGTCGACATCATCCTGATGAATGTGCGCATTCCAGGCCGCGCGATCGGCGATTTGCGCGCTCAGATCACCGCGCTCAAGACCGGCGAGCGGCGGTTTCTCGAACTGATCGGGCGTTATGGACGCGACGCCGTGCTCGGAAGCATCGCCGAGATCATGGATGAGTCGGAGATCGTCGCCCGCGAGCTCACGCACTCGATCCCGGATGGCGTTTATGTTGCCGAATCCTTCATGGACGATGACGGTCTCGATATCGGCAAGCCGACGCCAATCCGTGTCAAGGTCGAGGTCAAGGGCGACAAAATGACGATCGACCTGACCGATGTCAGCAAGCAGGTGCGCGGATTTTATAATTCGGGCACCACGACGGGCATCGGCCTGGCGCAGGTGGCTTATAAGTGTCTCACCTCCCCCACCGACTATCCGATCAATGACGGCGCGTTCCGCGCGCTCGAGGTCATCCTGCCGCCGGGCCGCGTCGTCAGCGCGGTGCGCCCGGCGCCCTTGCGCAACTGGATGTCGACGCCGATGACGGTGATCGACACCATCTTCCGCGCGCTGGCACCGGCGATCCCCGAGCGCGCCATCGCCGCGCATCATGCCGATCTGGTGATCGGGGTGATGCATGGCATGAAGGACGGGGTTTTCTTCATGAATCATTTCGGGCCCTTGGGCGGCGGCTGGGGCGCCAAGCACAATGAGGACGGCGTGTCGGCGACGGTCTGCATCAACGACGGCGACACGCATAACAGCCCGAGCGAGCAGCTCGAAGCCAAGTTTCCCATCCTCATCCATCACTATCGCTTGCGCCAGGACAGCGGCGGCGCCGGCCGCCATCGCGGCGGGCTCGGCGTCGAGATGTGCGTCGAGGCCTTGACGGCGATGACCATCAACACGCGGATCGAACGCTCGCAATGCAAGCCCTGGGGCCTCGAGGGCGGTCTTGCCGGCGAAGGCAATCGCGTGACGCTGCGGGTCGATGGCGCGTGGAAGGAAGGTCCGAACGCCAAGCTTTTGATGGGCCGGATTCGCGCGGGCGACGCAATCATGATCCGCTCGGGCGGGGGCGGCGGGTTTGGCCCGCCTGACGAGCGCCCGCTCGCCGCAATCGAAGATGACGTCAAGCAGGGCTATGTCTCGCTCGAAGCGGCGGAGCGCGACTATGGCGTCGTCTTCGACCGGTCGACCATGACGATCGACCGCGCCGCGACCGAGGAGAAACGTCGAAAGCCGAGCGAACCGTCCGGCTAGCGCCGGGCCTGGCCGCTCAACGAGCAGGCTGGAGGAACCGCTCCGTCAGGTATTTCGACATATCGGGCTCGCTGTCGAGGATGCGAAGCTCGACGAAGGAATGCCGCACTGTCGCCACCGCCTCGGGTGGAAAGCGTCCATCCAGCGACATCGACGGCATCACGACATCGTATTGCTTGTCCTCGACCTCGGGCGAATAGTGATCGATCGAGCGCGCGATCGCGACGGTTTCGGCCTTGTGACGCGCCATGAAATCAACCGCCTGGTACCAAGCATTAAGAAAACGGCGAATCGTATCCGGGTCCTGCTGAACCACGGTATCCGTGGTGAAGATTACGTTCATGAGAAACGGGCCGACGAACTCCGATGCAGGCGCGAGGAGTCGGCCTTCCTTGTGCTGTTCCAGATTCCAGCCGAAACCGACCGAGCTGATCTGGGCGTCGATTTGCCCGGTCTTGAGCGCGGCGAGCTGCGGCGGCGGGCTCGATCCGTCCGTCACCATGGTGAGGCTGTTCGGCGGCCAGCCTTGCTTTTTTTCGAGTTGCAAAGCGAGCCACTGCGTCAGCGAGCCCACGGTCGAGATGCCGATGCGCTTGCCTTTTAGATCCGCGAGCGTGCGGGCCGGAGAATCATAAGGCACGGTCACGCCGAAGAGAGCCGGCGTCAGCGCGATGGCGCCGACCGCGACCTCCGGAGCGCCTTTCACCAGGAATGCGACGTCGGTTCCCGCTCCCAATCCGAACTCGACCGAGCCCGCGATCATCGCCTGCTGAAGCTTGGCGCTGCCGGCCAGATTCACGACCTCGACATCGAGCCCGACATTCTGAAAAAACTTCTCGCGTATGCCGATATCGACGGGATCGAAGTTGAACGCGACCGCCGAGCTTTTTCCGACACGCACGGCGGCGCTTCGCGCTGGAGTGATGCTCGGCAGGAGGAGGCCGGCGGCCAGAGAGGCGGCAAGCAGCAGCGCGGGACTGAGCGCTCGAAGAGATCGCTTCATCGATCGGCGTTCCCCGTTTCGGTTCTCTCGCGATCGAGCCGCCTGCATCCGGCCCGGCACGTTGACGTCAAACTGGATCGTTTCGGCCGGCATTGCAAGGTAGCCGCGCCGGCTCGGTTAATGCCGTCAGGGCACCGATCGGCAAGCGCTCGCGAGCGCTTCTCGCCTGGACCGGCGACCGCGCCAAGCGTTATTGTTGCGCGATCATCTCCAGCGGGCGCGTGGGAGGAGTTATGGAAGCGCATGAGGATTTCGTCCATGTCGGTCCGGGTAGCCTTGCGGGCAAGCTGCTGCGGCGCTTCTGGCAACCCGTTCTGGTGGGAGACGAGCTCGAGATCGGCAGGCCGAAGCGCATCCAGGTCCTGAACGAATACTTCACCGCCTATCGCGGTGCGGACGGCGTCGCGCGGATCGTGCAGGATGCGTGCCCGCACCGCCAGACGCGGCTGTTTCTCGGCTGGGTCGAAGGCGACTGCATCCGCTGTTTCTATCATGGCTGGAAATTCGGGCCGGACGGGCGCTGCGTCGAGCAGCCGGCCGAGAGCGAAGCCTTCCGACACAAGGTCGCGATCCGCGCCTATCCGACGCGCGAATATCTGGGCCTCGTCTTCGCCTATCTGGGCGAAGGTGCGGCGCCGGATTTCCCCGTGATGCCCGAGATCGATATTGAGCGGGATACGGTGCTCTATAACCGCCATCCCGTGCCGTGCAATTATTTTCAGCGCATCGAGAACGATATGGACGAGCTGCATCTGCACTTCGTTCACAAGGTCAGCACCGACGAGATCGGCCTGATCGAATTTCCCGACATCGACGTGACCGAGACGGATTACGGCATTCTGCGCCGCGGTCTGCGCAAGGAGAATGGCCACAACGTGACGCGCACCGCCTATTGGATGATGCCGAACGTGCTCATGACCTTTACGCCGGGCCGGCCGTCGAGGCCGCAATGGATGCTGCATCTCGCCTGGCGCGTGCCGATCACGGATTCCGAGATGTGCAGCTTCATCGTCGCCGCCAACAAGGGCGGCGGCGAAGGGCTGAAGCCGCGGCCCGAAACGAAGCCCGATCCGAATTTCTTGACCGATGAAGTTCTCGCCGGCCGCTTGCGCGTCCAGGACATCGATCCCGACTATCCCGGCCTCTTCAACGTGCAAGACAACGTCGCGCTGGCGGGACAAGGGCCGATGGTCGATCGCTCCAAGGACCGGCTGGGCCAATCGGACAAGGCCGTCATTTTCCTGCGCCGGATGTGGGCGCGAGAATTGAAAGCGCTCGCCGAGGGACGCGCGCCCAAGCCGTGGCGGCGCCCCGCCCGATCCTTCTTTACCGAGCGCAGCAAGGAGATGGAGCTCGCGGGCGCGATCGGCACCGAATGATCTGGCGGCGACGCTTGCGATAGCGCCTGCCGCGAGAAGAAAAGACGGGGAGGACCCAATGACGCGAATGACCCGCTGCGCTGCGCTTGCCGCGGTGACCATGCTTTGTCTCTCGCCGCCTGTCCTGGCGCAGACGGCGGCGATGAAGGCGCTGGCATCGGCGGCCGACAAGGAGGGCGAGCTCCTTCTGACCTGGAGCTCCGACAGTCTCGGCGGTGCCGATGGGGCGAGCCGCTTCGAGGGCGCGATCAACAAAGCCTATGGCACGCATCTCCACATCAAGTGGACGCCTGGTCCCGCCATGCCCAATGTCGGCAACCAGATCGCCATGGCGCATTCGAACAACCTCGCGTCGCCCACGGATGTCTATCTCGGCTTCTCGCGCGATATCGCCTCGTTGCTGAAATACGACCTGTTCCTCTCGGCGCCATGGAAGGATTACCTTCCCGACCGCTTGACCGACGCGGTGGTCGAGAAGGGCGCCTATATCAAGGTGACCTCGGCAACCTTAGGCTTCAGCTACAATAAAAAGCTGGCGCCGTCGGAGCCCAAGAGCCTCGCCGATCTGCTCAAGCCCGAATGGAAAGGCAAGGTCGCAACGACGTCCTTCGGCGCCGGCTGGGACCAGATCGCGGCAACGGACGCCTGGGGGCCCGAGCGCGCGATCGCATTCGCCGAAAAATTTTCGCAGCAGATTGCCGGCTTCATGCGGTGCGGCGAGACCGAACGGCTGAGCTCGGGCGAATTCGTGGCGCTTGCGACCGATTGCAGCGACGGGCCGTCGGGAGCGGCGGTGCGCCGCGGCGCGCCGCTTGGCCGCGTCATCGAGCCGACAGTCCCGCTCGTCAGCTATTTCTATCTCGCCGTGCCGAAGAACGCCGCCCATCCCAATGCCGGCAAGCTCTTCGTCGCGTTTTCCGCGACAGCGGAAGGGCAGAAAATCATTCTCGACGAGACCACCACCGATCTCCACCTATTCCCGGGCTCGGCAGAGGGCGAGCGTCTGGCACGCGTCGCGAAAGAATATGGAATAAGCTTCAAGAACGCCGATATCGACTGGCAGATCGCCAACACGGCGGGCAACAAGGCGCAGCGGGAGATCGCGGATATCATCCGCCGTGGCAAGTGACGACGAACCGGCGCTCCGCGCGGACACGCCGCTTCGTCTCTCGGCGCAATCCCGTTCCAGCGAGCTGCCGAAAAAAGAAGCTGTGAGCACTCCGATCGCAAAGACCGCAGCACGAGGCGGAGCGCCGTTGCCCCTCAATCGGGACCCGCGCCGCTTCGCTCGGCCGCGCCTCGATCCCTGGGGATGGGCGCTTGCGGCGCTCACGGTCGCCGCCAGCGCGATCATCGTGATCCCGCCGGCGATCGTGCTGTTGCTCAGCCTGCGCGAGGGTCGCCCAATCGACCCCTCCGCCGCCTATTCGCTGGCTCACTACGCCGAAGTATTCAGCGACCCGTTTGTCTACCGGGTGCTGGCGAACACGCTGGGCGTTGCGCTCGTAACTCTGGCCGTCGCGCTCGCCTTCGGCGTGCCCGCGGCCTGGCTGATCGAGCGAACGGATCTGCCGGGCAAAACTTTCGTTCTGACCGTGATGACGATCGGACTGCTGATGCCCGGCTTCGCCGCCGCCATGGGTTGGCTTTTCCTCATGCATCCGCGCATCGGTCTCCTCAATGCGCTCGCGGTGCAAATTCTCGGCTTCACCGCGCCGCCTTTCAACATCGCCAGCATTGCCGGCATGGGATGGGTGCAAGGCCTCAACCTCGCGCCCATCGCCTTCATCATGACGGCAGCCGTGCTCCGCGTCATCGATCCGAGCCTCGAAGAATCGGCGCAGATCGCGGGCGCCGGCTTCGTTCGCAGCTTGCGCCGCGTGACCTTGCCGCTCGCCTGGCCGGGAATTCTGGCCGCCGGAATCTACGTCTTCATCATCGGCTTCGCTGCCTTCGACGTACCGGCGATCATCGGCTGGTCGAACCGCATCTTTACGTTTTCGACATTCCTTGTGAACGAGCTGGCTCCGGCCGACGGGCTACCGCTCTATGGTCCGGCGGCAGCGCTGTCGACCGTGATGATTGCGCTCGCCGGCGCGCTGAGCTGGTGGTACGGGCGGCTGCAAGGCCGTTCCTATCGCTATCAAGTGGTGACGGGCAAGGCCTACCGGCCGAGCACGGTGAAGCTCGGCCGCAAGGCGGTTTCGGCTTGGACCTTTCTCGGACTCTATTTCGCCCTCGCCAAGCTGTTGCCGTTGACGATCATCGTCTGGGCGGCGCTTTTGCCCTATTTCCAGCTGCCGTCGATGGCCGCGATCGCCACGATCTCGCTCGCCAATTTTCGCGGCCTTCCCTGGGATATCACGCTCATCGGCGCGCGCAACACGCTCATCCTCATGCTGGCGACGCCGACCCTCACGCTGCTGCTCGCGAGCGCATTTTCATGGGTCGCGCTGCGTTCGCGCATTCCCGGTCGGGCGGTGTTCGATTTCATCGCGTTTTTGCCGCATGCGATCCCAAGCATTGTCTTCAGCGTCGGCGTGCTTCTCTTCGTCGTCTACGCCCTGCAGCGCGTCGTGCCGCTCTACGGCACCTTGTGGGTCCTGCTCGCGACCTTCGTCATCGCGCGTCTCAGCTATGCGACCCGCATGACGAACGGCGCGCTCATTCAAATCCATCGCGAGCTCGAGGAGGCGGCGATCGTCAGCGGCGCCGGCCTTAGAACGATTCTGCGCCGCATCCTCGCGCCGCTGGTGCTGCCGACCTTGGTATATGCGTGGCTTTGGACGGCGCTCATCACCTTTCGCGAGCTGACTTTGGCCGTTCTGCTGACGACGCGAGACAATCTGACGCTGCCGGTCGTCGTCTGGAGCATTTGGCAAGATGGCGGCTTCGGCAAGGCGGCGGCGATTACGCTTCTGCTGATGGCGATGATGGTGCCGCTGATCGCGATCTACTGGTGGGCGATGCGCAATGCCGGCTTGAGAGGCGAGGCCTGATCGCCAGCGCGCTTTTCAGTGCGGCGCATGCCGACCGAGTCCGCCGGCGACATGTTCGGCGGCGATGAGCCCGAGAATGAAGGCTTTGGACAGGCCCCCGACATAGCCGGCTCGCGGCCCGCCTTCGAGCCCCGCAACGGGCGTGCCCACGGCGTAAAGTCCCCGAAACGGGGCGCCGATGCGGGTTCGCGCCTGCGCCTGCGCGTCGATCACGATCCCTCCCATGGTGCCGGTGATGCCGGCACAAAGCGGGACGGCGTGGAAGGGCGGCACCGCCAGCGCCATCGGCGTGTGCTTGCCAGGGCTGCGCGGAACGGCAAGGCCGGCGAAATTCCGCCGCTCGACCGCGGCATTGTGCTGAAGCGCCGTTTCCGCGAGCGCGGCTTCCGGCACGCCGATGCGCGCGGCAAGCGTGGCGAGATCGGCGGCGGTGACGAGCTCGCCGCCGGCCGAGATCATGCTCGGATTGGCCGCGACCGTCGTGCTGAGCTTGGGCTCGGCGCGCCACATCGCCTCGTCCATGACGAGATGCGCGCTCAGCGGGTCGGGCAATTGCGCGATGCCATTCGCCATGCAAACACCGCCCAAGCCTTCATCGGTGAAGCGCTTGCCGTCGCGGTCGACGAGAAGGCCGATCTCGGCCACCGCGTCGAGATGCGGGTACGGCCAGAGCTGCGTGTTCGACATGGCGTTGCGGTGGTGGATATGGCCGTAAAAGGCACCGAAGCCGCCGATCTCGGCGCCCGCTTCCGCCGCCATGCGAATCCCGTCGCCGCGGGCGCCCGAACCCGCGCGGCAGAGAAGGCGGCCGGCGCGGGGCGCGATGTATTGCGCGACCATCGCCGGATTGGCGGGAAAGCCGCCATCCGCGATCACGACAGCCCCGCTCTCGATGCGCGTTGGCTGGCCGTTTTTGACGATATCGACGCCGATGCAAGCATTGCCCTGCACCACGAGAGATCGGGCTTGCGCGCCGCGCAACACACTTCCGCCGTAGTTGGCGATGCGCGCTTCGAGATTTCGCATCAAAACATCGCCGCCCCGGCCGTCCCAGTCGAGCCCCGGTTGCAGGCGTCGCGGCGGCGCCAGCACGAGCTGGCCCGGTTGATCCTGCTGCAAGCCGCGCTGGACAAAGCGCGTGCCCAGGGAGCGGAGCCAATCAATGGCGCGCTTGGCATTATCGGCGACGGCGCGGGCGAGCGCCGGATCGGCGTTGGTGCCGCTGCCCTTGAGGATGGCGTCGTAGAGCATGTCGGGCTCGCTCAGAATCGCCTTCCCCATGACATTGATAACGCCGGTCGTGTAGCGCGAGCTACAGCCATAGCGGTCTTCGGTCGCTTGCTCGAGAACGGCCACTTTGACACCGAGCTCCGCGGCGCGGCATGCCACAACGAGACCGGAGAGGCCGCCGCCGATCGTGACCATGTCAACGCGCATCGCTTACTCCGGGCTGATAACGCTCCCCACCATGCCCCGATTCCGCCCGGTGGTCCACGCTGCGCCTGCCGACGCCCTTTGCGGATTTTGCCGGTGGTGCCATAGTCCCGCCGGGACGGATGTCACGGTCCGCGCAAAAACCTTTTGGGGAGGACAGCATGACCACCGAGGTCAACGAACGCGTGCCCGATGCCAATATCAAAGCGGCGCGCGCGGGCTGGATGACCCGCCTCACGGCAGGCGGCGTGCCGGTGACGGATTTCCTCGAAGTCGCCTATTCGATCGATCGCTGGGATGATTGGTGCCAGGCTTGGTGCGAGCGCGCCGCCATGTATGAGAGGATCGGGCGCGCCTGCCTTGCCGAAAACCAGAATGCTTCGGCCGCGATGCATCTCGCCACGGCCGCGGTCGAATATCATTTCGCGAAGTTCTATTTCACGCATGACGTGAAGCAGATGAAGGCGGCGCATATGAAGGCCGTCGAATGCCGCACCCTGGCGCTGCCGCATCTGACGCCGCCGGGCGAGCGCGTCGCGATTCCGTTCGAAGGCAAGTATCTCTACGGGAATTTGCGCAAGCCAATTGGTGCCACGGGCAGGCAGGCGGTGATCCTCATCATCTCCGGCATGGATTCGACCAAAGAAGAGCAGCACAATTACGAGCAGCTTTTCCTCGAGCGCGGCATCGCGACCTTGTCCTTCGACGGCCCCGGCCAGGGTGAGGCCGAGTATGACTGGCCGATCCGCCATACCTTCGAAGAGCCGGTGGGCGCGGTGATCGACTGGGTCGAACGGCGCGCCGATCTCGATGGCGGCCGGGTCGGGATCTCAGGCTCTTCCATGGGCGGCTATTACGCGCCGCGCGCCGCCGCCTTCGAGAGGCGGGTGAAGGCCGCCATCGCCAACAGCGGCGCTTACAGCGTGATCGACAATTTCGACCAACGGCCGCAGACGCTGAAGGATGCCTACAAGCTGCGCACCCATTCGAAAACGGTCGAAGAGGCGCGCGAGAAGACCCGCCCCTTCGATATGACTGGTGTCGCCTCGCGCATCATCTGTCCGATCTTCATCATCGCCGGCAAGGAAGATCGGATCACGCGCTGGCAGGATGCCGAGCGCGTGGCAAAAGAAGTGAAGGGGCCGTGCGTCTTCGTCGCGCTCGAGGGCGGCATCCATGTCGGCCATAACCGGGGGCATCTCTGGCGCACGCAATGCGCAGACTGGATGGCGGAGCAGCTCGGCGTGCCGAAGCGCTAGGGGGCGGATGGAATGGGAAGTCCGCGAACCGCGCTGCCGTGGCCGCGGGGCGGAGCTTTGGTGTGGCCTGTCCGAACTGGCCGTTAGGCCATCGATCGGAGCATCAACCAGGCACAAATGATTAAAGAAATTCCGATCAGCGTCATCTTGCGGCCAAATAGGCGTAGCAACCGGTATGTCTGGGCGGAATAGCATGCCGGGAGTTAAGACTTTCTTAAGACGCGCCAGCCGGCCCGAAATGATGCAGATTGAAAGAAAATATGCGATGCTGGGAGTGTCGTGCGGAGACGGGCGACAGGAGAGAAGATCGTGAAATTTCGCGTGTTGGCGGTCCTGTTGGCGGTTCCGCTCTGGGCATGCGCGGACAAGCCGGGCGACCCCGGCGCGGCTTCGGGCCCGGCGAGCACGGCAATTGGCGTGGCCGAAACCCCGCTTCTCCTCGCCTCCCGGGTGACCCTGTGCCTCGCCACGCCGCCGCTTCTGGGGCCAGGCGCGATCGCCTCGGCGGTCGTTCCCTTCAAAGGCGGGTCCGAGGAACCAAGCGGTTGGGAATTGTTCAAGAAGAACGTGGCCGATGCATGCGGCCCGCCCTATGTCGCCCAGCCGCGTTACGACTTCTTGCAATAGGCGACACGCAAGGCCTCCAAGCGCCGGCCGCGGCGCCCGCACCGGGTCGTGCCCTGAAACGGAATGCGACCGTGACAATTTCGGGTTTTCGCCGCGCCTCCGGCGCGGGCCGCGGCAACGAACGCTTCGTGATGTCGTTCTCCCCAGAGCAGCAGCATTCTTTTTGTCGTTGTCGTTCTGGAAGGAGGAGTCATGTCGATGAAGCGACTGATAGTGGCGACCGCTGCGGTCACGTTGAGCTTGAGCGGAGCCGCCCTCGCCGCAGGCATGTCGGGATCAGCAGGCATGTCGTCGGGATCAACGGAGCCGAACAGCTCGGCGAGCGGGATGTCTCCGAGCAATTCGGCCGCGTCAGCGACGAAGAGCGGCGCCTCGAAATCCGAGGTCAGCGCGGCCCAGACCGCGCTGAAGCAAAAGGGGCTCTACAAGGGCCGCGTTGATGGGCGCATGGGGCCTGAAACCCGTCAAGCAATTTCTCAATTTCAGCGTCAGAACGGCCTCAAGCAAACGGCTCAGCTCGACGCCCGCACCATGAATGAGCTCACGAGCGGCGGCAGCACGAGCGGGAGCGGCGCCAGTGCGCCGTCCAATGCGCCGAGCTCGAGCAGCGGCGGCTCGATGGGCTCATCGCCGAGCTCCGGCGGCATGTCACCGCCCGCGGGCGGCGCCGGCGGCATGCATTAGAGGCGGGACATGCGGCCATAAGGCGGACGCCGCATGCACGCAAGAAAGGGGCCCGTCCGACGAGGACGGGCCCCGTTTCGTTCGAGCACGACCAATCATTACTTCGCCGCCTCGAGCTCCGCTGTCTCGGACGCGGGCATCCTTCTCTCGTCGTGGCCAATCACCACCGTGAGATTTGGGTCGAGCGGCACGCGTCCCTGGAAATAAAGATTTCCGACGATCATTTCGATCGCGTCGCGCGCGAGATAGGCGCAGCGTTTCGCGAGCCAATGGTGCCTACCGCTAGCCATGGATCGCGCGGCATTGCCAACCCAAAGAACGGTCAATCCCGCGGCGATCGCAACCTGCGCCACGGCGGCGGCGCCAAGAGCCGTTCGATGCGTGGCGTCGCCGTGCTGATAGACGAGGCCGAAGGGGCTGCCGCCATTGGGAAATCGCGCGAGGATCTTCCCCGAAGGCTCGAGAATCTGTCGAAGGAATCTCAATAACCCCACGAGCTCGTCGCGACTCAAATGCTCGAAGACGTCGAAAGCCACGATGAGGTCGAATTTCCGGCTGCGCAACTGGGGCACGTCCTCGGGTCGGCCGCAAAAGACCGCGAAACCATTCTCCGACGCGCGATCCACGAGTTCGGGAATGAGGTCAACGCCCGTCACCGCATAGCCGTGCTTTCTTGCCCAAAGAAGAAACCGTCCCCGGCCGAAGCCGATTTCCAAAATTGCGGCGGGCGGTTCGATGCCGGTGCGGGCGACTTCGACGTCAAAACTATCGTCCGGGGTCTCGACGGCGTCTTCCCAAGCCTTGAATGTCACGTAGGATGAATAGAGTTCGTCGCGTTTTGACATTCCGTTCCTCATGCCGGATCGACAGGGGTGGGGCCTCGCTCCGCTCGACCAATATAAGAAATCGCTGCCGACTTGCTCACGCGCATTGGCATGAGACGCGGGACAAAGCAGCGGCTCGCTGTGATCTTTCTATGTCAACGAAGCCTTGGCCTGTCGCGGGAGCTCTTCCCGATCGATGGAAGCGCCGAGAAACATGCAAAACTCCTGAGCACGGATTCTCCAGTTGAACCGCTCGTGAAGGTTGCACGGATTGCGGCGCTCGCCGAAGGCCACGACCCGACGTATTGCCGCGAGGACGGTTGCCGCGTCCTCTGCCTGATAAACATAGGCGCTGAGGTGTTTGGCCGCGGGAATCGGCGTGGTCACGACCTCTATGCCCGCGCACAAATAGTGAAAGAGCTTATCGGGATTGATGTATTGGGTCATGATATCGGGCGTCCGGTACGGGACGAGGCCGACGGTATAATTGCTCAAAATGTCCTGGAGCTTGTCCATTTCAAACCCTCCGTGATACGCGACGTTCTTGTGCTCGGCGGTCAGCCGGCTGAGGGCTTCGGTGGTCGCGGGATCGTCATCGTAGATGGAGCCATACAAGTCGAGCGTAATTTCGGGCGCTGCTTCGGCGAAGCGCTGCAGGAGTTCGAAATCGGTGCGCCGATCGAACGACGCTGTCGTAACGACCCGATTTTCGAACGCGCGTCGCCGCTGGACGGGCACCAGATGCGATGCGTTGTTGAGGTGGAAGCTGTTCGGATAGCGGCTTTGCAAGTCTTTCGAGAGCAGGCAGCAATGGGAGGCTGTCGATCTGTAAAGGCGGTCGGTTGCCCACCATTGCAGCCAGGTCATACCGGTCGCGTCGTACAGCATCCAGTCATAGACATCATAGATCCAAACGCATTCGCGCAGCCTCACCCAGAGGCCGAGCACGATATCGGGTGCGGAATTCCCGGCGGAATTCACGACGATTCCTTGGCTTGCGCCAAAGAACCGTCGCAAGTGATCGGCGAGGTCTGCCAGCGATCCCAAGGGTGCGACGATGTCGAAACCGGCCCCGCTGCGCACTTCGATCGCGCGGCGTCTCAGATAGACGTGAACACAAGAGTGCCCCAAGGATTGCAGGGCCTCCATGAGATAGCGCCGAAAATCCGCGACAAAGGGACGAAACGACAAGAATGCAAAACGCAAGCGACTACCTCGTATTGTCCTGGCCTCGCCATTTCTCTCTCGCAGCATCGGCTGCGCGGGAATTTGCACGACTCCTTAATTGCAATTTGAGCTACGGTCGAAAGGTTGCGTCGTATCACATCGCGTTGATTGGTCTCAGTGGAAGCGGGCGGTCCTGCAACGCGGCAAATGCGCGACCGCTTCGCGACTTCGAGATAATTTGCGGACGTCGACGGCGATGCAAGCGACGAGAACATCTGCGCGTTTGCCGCGTCAATGCCGATACCTCATTTCTGACACAATTACCCTGCCCAATATCATCGAAAATCGGTGAGGGACCTGGCTCGACTCATGCCGCGCGACAACGGAACGGCCTGTTTGATCTCGGCGCGGCTCGCAACGGGACATGAGATCGAATGACGGCGAGATTCTGGGGCGCGCTGCAGTGACGCTCGACAGCGAGAACCAGAAAGATGGCAATTTCAAGATTAGTTCACGGGCTCAGCGGGGCGGCGAACGCGAATGCCCCTCGGGGGGCGAGCCCGACCTCCGGGGCGCCACCCACGATGTAGGCGATCCATGTGCAGCGCTCCTGAAGCGCGGCCGGATCGAGCGGCTGGGCTTGACGAAAAGTGGAGGGGGCTGATTACGTCGTGCGGGCGCCTACGCCCGGCGAACCCTCGAACGATTGACCCTTCGCGCCACCAGACGGGACGGACCTCAAGCGATTTGTGCAGGGACTTCGATGCTCATGAAGACGTCAGCGCGAAGGGATGATCACTCGCCGCCTTCGACACTTTTCGATGCGATCGGCAGTCACGCTGTTAAACGTCCCGCAGCGCCAGCGCTGATTCTGCCGAACGGCACGGCGACTGACTATCTTCTCTTGCATCGGCAAATCGAGCAGATCGGCGCTCAACTTGCACGGGCCGGAATCGGTTCCGAGGATTGGGTGGTCGTCTTGCTGCCGGACGGCCCCGATCTCGCAATCACCGTCGCGGCGGTTGCATGCAATGCAGCCGCGGTCCCTCTCAATCCGACCTTGACGGCCGCTGAGCTCGACGACCTGTTCGCCTATCCGCAAATCAAGGCGGTGATTCTCGCGGACGAAACGAGAAGCAGCGCCCGCGAGATTGCCGGGCGCCATGGCATCTGCCAACTCGCCGCGCTGAGCGAATCCGGCAATGTGCGACTTGCGCTGCGCTCTTCGCCGCTCGATTCGCGAACCCCAGGCCGCGCGAGCACGGGCGACGACGCGGCGATGATCTTGCGCACCTCCGGAACGACAAATCGGCCGAAACTCGTCGCCGTAACGCACCGGAACCTGCTGTCGACAGCCGCTGCCATCGAAGACTGGTTCGCGCTGACGCCGGACGATCGCGTGCTCGGCTTTATGCCGCTCTATTACGCGGTGGGGCTGAAGGTCTCGCTGTTCACGCCTTTGATCGTCGGTGCCAGCATCGCCTGCCCGGTGAGATCGGCCGGTGCCGACTTCGCCCAATGGCTCACGGCGTTCGAGCCGACATGGTACTCCGCCGGTCCGACCTTGCAGCAGTCGGTGTTGGAGAGCGCTCTGGCGTCGGGACGCCGCAGACATTCTTTGCGCTTTATTCATTCGGGCGCGGCGCCGTTGCCCAACGCCATTCATGATGCGCTGGAAGAGTTCTTCGGCGTTCCGGTTCTTCAGACTTACGGCTTGAGCGAGGTCGGGCTTGTGGCGGCGAACACCTTCGCGCCCAGCGGCCGCAAGCGTGGAACCGTTGGGAAGGTTCGATCCGGCGAACTCGCGATCCGGGCCGAGGATGGCCGGGTCCTGCCCGCGGGCGAATTGGGCGAGATCGTCGTGCAAGGCCCGTGCGTAACCCCTGGCTATGTGAACGATTCCGCGGCAAACAAAAATGCCTTTGCGGATGGCTGGTTTCGTACCGGCGATCTTGGCCGTCTCGATCAAGACGGCTTTCTTACCGTCGTCGGCCGCCTGAAGGAGCTCATCAATCGCGGCGGCGAGAAGATCGCCCCCGCCGAAGTGGATGCGGCGCTGCTGCGCCACCCCGCCGTGGCTGAAGCTGCCACTTTCGCGGTCGCGCATCCGCGCCTTGGCGAGGACTTGGCCGCCGCCGTCGTGCGGCGTCCACAGCCAGACGTAACCGCGCTCGAGCTGCGCCGCTTCCTCGGCACGACGCTCGCGCCCTTTAAAGTCCCGAGACGCATTCACTTCGTCGCCGCCTTGCCCAAAGGGGTGACGGGGAAGGTCCTGCGACAGGAGCTTGCGGCGATGTTCCCCGGCACCATCACGGCGGGCCGTTCGTCCCGGTGGGAGACGCCGCTGGAGATCGAGATCGCCGAAACCTGGCGTCGCCTGCTCGGGCGAGAGGATATCGCGCGCGACGACGATTTCTTCGAGCTCGGCGGCGATTCCCTCCTTGCCGCGCAAATGCTGCTTGAGGTCGAGCGTCTCACCGGGCTCGTTCTGGCGGACAATATCCTCTTTGAAGCGGCAACGATCGCCCAGCTTGCGCAGCACGTGGTTCAGCACGACCGCACATCCGCCCCAAGCCTCTTGGTGAAACTCCAAACCGGGTCCGACCGGTTGCCCTTCTTCTTCGTCGATGGCGACCTCTGGGGCGGCGGCTATTACACGCGCAAAATTGCTCAGCTCTTGGGTCCGAAATACCCGTTCTACAATCTACGGTCGCACGCGCTTCGCGGCAGATCGCTGCCGACGATAGAGCGCATGGCGCGGGACTATCGAGGTCTCATTACGACGGTTCAGCCGCATGGCCCTTACAGGCTCGCGGGTCATTGCAACGGCGCGGTGATTGCCTGGGAGGTCGCCCGCCAGCTCGTGGCGGCGGGCGAGCCGGTCGAATTCGTGGCCATGGTCGAGCCGATTACCTTGAACGCTCGCCCTTTGATGCGGCTTCTGGCCAAGACGTTCGATCGCGCCTTCTCGCTGGCCACCCCCGATCGCCGTCGGCGGGAAGAATGGCTGGGCGTGGCGATGTCGTTCGTCTGGCGGGCGATCTGGACGGTGGATAAGCTCATGCACGCACGCGCGTGCGAAACCACGGCGCGCGACAGTCTGCGCGCACTCACGCTCAGGATTGCAAAGCGCGATCCGCAAGCCGCCGACGAATCGCGGCGCGTCCAAAAGGAATGCAGAGAGGCAATGGCGCGCTACCTGCCGCAGCCTCTCGCGATCAAGGCCGTGACCATCGTCTCGGAGTCGCACGGAGATAGCGTCGAATTTGCAGCCAAGGCGTGGCGCCATCTTACGGGCCGTTTCGAGACCGCGATCGTGCCGGGGCAACATATTACCTGTATCACGACTCATGCCGATGTGCTCGTCAGCCATTTGCGTCAACATCTCGAGCTGTCGGACCGCGTGATTGGGGTCGGCTTGGGATATCGGTCGCCCATGGACGAGATGTCTTGCCCTAAGATGTAACGGCACTCCGCCTCGCGCAGGCTGCGATATCCACGATGAAAGCATCCGGACGCGGGAACGGATATGCGCCTTCGTCTCGCGCACCATTTCGGTCACGCCCTTTGGTCCACAGATTGGCTTACGCGTCGGAACCATGCAGAGATCGTTGAGAACGAATATTGCCGCGAATATCGCCGGCCGGTTTTACACTGCGCTCGCGGGGATCGTGTTCGTCCCGGTCTACCTGCATTTCCTCGGGGTTTCGGGCTACGGCCTGTTCGCGCTGCTGAATTCTTACATGGCGATCGCGGGTCTGCTCGATCTCGGATTCTCGGGCGCGATCACACGCGAAATCGCCAAGCTCTCAGCGACGACTCCGGAGCGCATGCGCGATCTCGTCTGGACCATCAGCCTGCCTTATTGCGTGACGACCGTGATTCTCGCGCTCGCGATTTACGTCGCATCGCCCTGGATCGCCGACTTTGCAATCGACAAGGGGGCGGGTCCGCCCGACCCCGAGGTCGTCCGAGCGGTTGGGCTCGCCGGCTTCGGCCTGACGCTCCAATTGCCGGGATTTTTATATGGCGGCGGTCTCGCCGGCCTCCAACGTCAGGACATCGCGAACGCAATCACGATCGTCTCGACGACCCTTCGCCACGGCGTGGCCGTCGCGCTGCTCTGGGGCGTTACAGACTCCGTCGCAATGCTCATGGCGTGGCAGGCTGTCATCGCCGCGTTCACCGCCGGCGCAGCGTTCATCGCGCTTTGGTCGCGGTTGCCGCCGAGCGGCAGCCGCCCGCGTTTTCGTACCAACCTTTTGCGCGAGACGTGGAAATTCGCGGCGGGCCTCGGTGGGTTGACGGTTCTCGGAACCGTTGTGCTGCAATCGGATAAGATCATCATCGGCGCGCTCCTGCCCCTGAGCGTGGTGGGTCGCTACATGGTTGCGAGCGTCATCGCGACCAACCTCCTGCTGATCGCGCAACCCGTCGCTTCCGCGGCCTTTCCCCGCTTGTCGCAACTGATTGCCGTTAAAAATTGGCCGTCGCTTTACGCGACATGCGAGCAGCTGAGCCAGCTCGTCGCCGTCATGGCGCTTCCCGTGACGACGGTGATCGCGGTCTTTCCGGAGTTGACTTTGCGGGTCTGGACGGGAAATGGGGACATCGCGCAAAGCGCCGGGCCGTTGCTGCGCTGTCTTGCCATTGGCGTGATCTTCAACGCGATGGCATCCATTCCCTACAGCTTCGAAGTGGCGATGGGACGCACCACGATCCTGTTCGTGATTAGCGTGATCAAATCTCCGATCACGCTGGCGATTGTCGGCCTCGGCACGATGCGATTCGGTCCCATAGGCGCGGCGGTTGGCATGTGCGCGTATTTCGTCATGGGTTTTGTCGCCGTTGCTGCCGTTCTGCGCAGCATGTTCCGGCGCGAAGAATGGTGGAGATGGCTTTCACGCGACGCTGCCGTGCCGAGCGTGCTGGCGACGACCCTCGCCTTGTTGATGTTGCAGGTCCTGCCGCCGGCCGCGGGACGCATCAGCGGCTTAGCCGTCCTCGCGGCGACTTGGCTGGTTTCAACCTTTGCCGTCGCCGCAGCATTGCCGCGTATCCGCCAGCAGGCCCTGTGGCACTGGCAACATATGCGCGCGCGATCCCTTGGATCGACTCATTGAGGCACATTTCCCGCAATGCGCGTGTCACTATGGCCGGTTCTCTAATAGCGCGCGATTCGTGGCGATTTTGTTGCAAAAGGCCGCAGCTGCCACAAATTTGACACCACGATGATCGATCTCCTCACCCGAACTGCCTCAAGCTTGCCGCATAAGCCCCTATATAATCGCGTCAACCCTCTCTCGGTGGCGGTCGGCCGCAACACGACCGTGTTTGTAAGTTGGAATTTGAGGAGGCTCACCCGATGAAGGTCGGTCGCCCTTGACCCGATTGAAGCAAGGAAAGGACAAGGCGCGTCAGCAGCCGCGTGCGCTCGACCGGATTGACACGGCGCTTCGCTCGCTGCGCCCTCCGTGGAAGGTTCTCCGCGAAACGGGGATCGCCGCGGATAGGAGCAGGCTCGGCGCGGCGTTCGTCGCTCTTCATCCCGAGCGCGGAATCGCGCTTGTTGATCTTGCACCGGCAAGGCCCGACGCGGCGACCACTTGGGTCCGCGTAACCCTGCTTCGCGCGGGTGGCGGGGTGTTCACGGTGCGCGAGCCGCCGATCATGTCGGTGACGCTGTCGCCGGAGGAAATTCCCGATTGCGTGTCGCGCATTGAGGCATGTTTTGCCGGCTTGCCGCCTTGCGCCTTGCCCGACAAAGATTGGCCGGACGTCGCCGTGGCGACCCTCACGGCGCAGCATGCCGGCTTGGTCCCACTGCGGCGTGATGGCGCCCCGCAGGCCAGCAGACAGGCGGAACGGCGTGATGCTTCGCAGCCAGCGAATTTTCGACCTGCCGGGCAAGACGCTCAGCCGGCGCCGAAGGGCAATGTGCCGCCAAGCGAAGTCTCGGCGTCGTCGCCTATGGGCGCGCGGCCAAATTCAAACCCGCCCGGACCAAGACACCCGCTGCAGCATGGGCTTCGCGAGGAGCGTCGAGCAGAGGAGCAGCACTTCAACCGGGGCTCGCGCCAAGCACCGATCGGACACGTCCGCGAGCAAGACGCCGCGGGCGGCTCATCCGAGCCCACCTCGCGTGCCGCCGAGCGGAGCGCTCCTTCTCCGAAAGGCCCGCAGCTCGCGGTGCCGCGCATCGATGTTCCGCGCTACGCAACGCGGCGCAACGAGTTTGCGGGTATCAACGTGCCCGTGCCCTCGATTGGATCGCCTGTGTTCCGCGCGTCGCACGAGGAGTCGCCGCGCAAACTGCCTGAGGCGAGCGCAGTGCGCATCGATGCGCCAGCCGAGACGATTTCGGCCGTCGGGACGGGCACACAGCCTTCGGTAACCGATGCCTCGCGTGACGCCGCGAAACCGAAGGACGCACCAATCGAGATCCCTCCCATGCCGCCGCCGGCCTTGGAGGATGTGAAAATCTTTTCGCGCCCGAGCGCCTTTGCCGCTGGTGCGTCCGGGGTACGCCCAGACCATGCTCCCACCGCCAAAGCACCGCCGAAGCGCGAGGAAATCAGGATATCGCGCGGCAATGCGGCGACAGAGCCGCCGCGAATGCACGCGCCAGAGCCGCCCGGAATGCATACGCCGCACCCGCGGCTTTACGCTGAGCGCGACCCGGATTTCGCGCCGCCGCGACGGCGGCGGCAGCCTTTGTGGCTCGTTGGTGCCTCAGCCGTGGCTGCGGCGATTATTTTGTTCGCGTATCCGCGCGAGACCACCGGACCCGAGAAGCCGACCGTGCGTACGACGCAAGCGCCGACCCAAGACGATGCGCCGACCGTTTCCCAGTTCGGTTTGCCTGGCCGCGGCGCTTCGGCGCCGAACGTCGATGAGGCTTTTCTGGGTCAGGCGGCACCGGCTGCGCCGAGCAATCAAGCCGCGCCGCCGCCACGGGCTGCCCCTCAGCCCGCGCCGCCGCAGCGAGCAGCGCCGCCGCCTCCTTCGGCAGAGACGCCATCGCTCGCCGCAAACTCGGCCACCGCGCCGCATGCCGCGAAGAGCAAAGAAACCCAAAAGGAATCGGAAAAGACGTCGAAATCCGCGGTCGCGAATCGGACGCGGCCAACGCATAAGCGCGTGGTGGCTTCCAATACCCCAGCCGGGGCCGATGACGAAGCGGCGCCGCGGAAGCTGGCGGCAACGCCGAAGAATGCGCCTGACACCGTTGCTCACCGCCGCTCCGGCTCGACATCGGCAGGCAAGAATTCGGAGACACACGACGCCGGCGATCAGGATGTCGTAACAATTCAGGGGACGGACTATGTCGCAGGTCGCGAGCCTCGCGTGCTGGGCAGCATCTCCTCGCAAACCGAGGTAGCCAGCGCGCCGGCGCAGGCACCTGTCGCGGAGCAACCTGTTCCGTCGGCGCCTCCGCCGGAAGCGCAATCGCCGCAGCAACAAAAGCCGCGGAACGTCCCGTTGCCGCCGAACACCGATTTTGCGATTACCCCGGGCGGAATCATGGGGCCGTCGGGTGTCGTGACACCTTTCGGAGAGAGGTGATTTCCCGCCCCCGCTAATGCGATGAGGTGCAAAAGAGGGGCGAAGGAGCCCCCGCGCGCCGCGCACCGCCTTTGGGGCTGAGCGGGCCGCTGAAGCCTCAACGGAACGTGTCGTCGGTGGAACCCCGGGCCATCTGCGCCGTTCTCAATCGGTTTATCTTGTCAAGGCAGGCATCGCGGGTGGTGAACCGCCGCTGCTCACAATGAAAGCAGCCACAACGTTCGTCTTGGACCACAACGACGATATGCATCAATCACGCGCCGAGGTCCCGAGCGGCGGTCGGCTGGGATTCGCGATCATGGGCGCATTTGCGCTCGCTCTCGGCACGGCTGTGATCTTGCGGTACAACTCTTTTTTCCCCTCTGTCATCGATTCGGATGAAAGCCTCTACGCCGTCATCGCGCAGCACTGGCTGCGGGGCGAGCTTCCTTATCGCTTCACCTGGGATCAACACTCGATCGGACTTCCCGCTCTGTTCGCGGCCATCGAGTTTCTTTTCGGCAACTCGATTGCGGCGATCCGCGTCAGCGCGTGCGTCGCCGTGGCTGCGGCTGCAACAGCAATCTACTTTACGTCGCTTCGGCTGGAGCGGCATCGCGTTGCGGCATTCATTGCCGCCGGATTCTACGTCGCTTGGACGACGCGCTGGTGGGGCTTTCCGGCGAATTGCGAGCTCTATCTCAACGCTCTGACCGTTCCGTCACTGTTGATTGTTTTATCCGAGCTGGGTGCTGCAACCGACTACGCTCGAAAACTGCGACGATACTGCCTCGCCGCGCTGCTGCTCGGCATTGCCCTGCAGATCAAGCAGGTCATAATCGCGGAGACGGCGTTGCTGCTGGCGACCATGGTCGCGACGGTGGACCGGCCACGGCGGGTCAAGACGTTTTTGTTTGCGAGCTTCTTCATCGGTCTTCCGACCATTGTGGTGGTCGGGTATTTCTGGCTGAACGGCCTCCTGGCCGAATATTTCCGAGCGGTTGTCGTCTCGAACCTGATCTACGCCACCTCCTACCCCAGCGCCTCGCATCTGCTGTCGCGCCTGCCACATTCCTTCATCCTTCCGATTGGGTTGGCGATCCTCGCTTCCTGTCTGATTTGGAAGCGCCCCACGCGTCCGCACGCGCTCGTCGTCGCTTGGATTGTCGCCTCGGCAGTCGATCTCGTTCTGCCTGGCCAGTTCTGGCCCCACTATTTTCTGCTGCTCCTGCCGGGCGCCTCGATTCTCACCGGTACCCTCGTCAATCGGCTGACTATGGATCGACCGTGGAGACAGCAACATCCGCGATGGGCCGCATGCTCTGCTGTCGTTGCGGCGATCGTCTCGTTCAACCCGGTGGGGATCTATCGCGATACGGTGAAGGTCAAGACATTCGCGCGCAACGACGTCGCGCGCGAGATTGCGGATCGGATCAAGGCAAGAATATCGCCTGCGGAAACGGTCTTTGTGTTCAATTATCAGCCCATCATCTACTTCCTGGTCGGGTCGGCGCTGCCAACCAAGCACGTTCTGCCGGCGGATTGGGGACGCCAATTTGCCGCCACCGCGGGCGTCCAGCCGCTCAGGGCGGTCGAGGCGGTCTTTGCGAAAAAGCCCGACTTCGTCGTTGTCGCCGAAAGGGATTCATTGCAGGTGGGAAACGCGGCCGAGGCCGCCTTCCGGAAATACCTGTCCGCCTATACGGAGAAGTTCAAAGTCGTCGACACGCTTACAATGCCGGAACCCGTCACGGTCAAAATCTACCGTCGCGAACCCGCCGCGACGCCTTCCTTGGACCTCAGCTTGCAGCCGGCCCCGAATATCGGCAAGTCGGTCGAGCGTTGAGCGGCCTTAAATCCGGGCCGCCGCGTCCGGGAGATTTTGATTCGACTGTGCAGAAGTTTGGCGCACGCGCTGCCGATCACATGTGCCGAGAGCGTCCAGCAGTTCGGCACACAGCCTTTCGCGAAGCGGAGATTCGAGAATCGAGGCATGGGTGCCGCCAAGATGGGCAATGCGCAGCGGATGGCAAAAATTGCGCCACCCCAAATCCCAAGTTTGTCCCGGCAGCAAATCCTCCGAGCTGAAGATGATGGTCGGGACCGACAGGGGCGTGGGTTTCCAGCCTTTGATGGCCTTGAGCCGGAGCATCCACAGCAGGTGATAGCGGAACACGAAGGCCAGCTTCGGGAAGCGCGATGTCAAGCGCTCGGACAGAAGAAGGCGCAGGGGCGCGAACAACCGCAAGCGAATGCAGAGCGCGATCACCTTGCGCTCGAGAGAAAGCGGCAACTCTCCCGGTTTCGATAGGAGGCTCCTGACCCGCCGAATCCGGTCGCGGAACGAAAGGACCGTCCGTCGCGCGTCGATAAGCGCGAGCAGTCCAACGGGTTGTCCGGCAGCCTGAAGCCGCCGTGTCACTTCGTGCGCGACAAACCCGCCATAGGAGTATCCCGCCAAGAAGCACGGATTCCCCCGCGCTTTATCAATAATTTGCCTGACGGCCGAGTTGACCAGGATGTCGAAACTGATCGAGTCATCGGTGAGGGCGCGCCACTCCGGATACTCGATAACCTCGAAGTGAACGGAGTCCGCGAGATGCGCCCGGAATCTGACCAAAATCGGTTCGTCGCCGAGGATCCCCGGAAGCAGGAATATCACGGGCCGGCCCGCTGCGGCTCCGTCGCCGTAGCATAACGTAGTCGAGGAGCGACCAAATCGATCGAGCGTCGCTGCAAGACGGCTCGGCGTTGTTTGAGGCTGCAACGCATCAAGCGGCAGGGTTTGGCCCAAGGCGTGCTCCAGCCTGAACCACAGCTCCAAAGCTTTGAGCGAATCGCCCCCGGCCTCGTCCCAGGGACGGTCGGCGATGAATGAGTCGCGGCCCAGCAACGCGGTCCACGCGGTTTCGATGATGGGCCGTAGTCCACCCATTCTGTCTGATTCGCCCGACGCCTCGTTATGCTGCGGAGAGTCCATAGCCGTCTGCGGTTCAGCAACCGCTTGCTCGAAGCGCTCTTGCCGGTCCATCTCCGTGAGGGCCTTGATGTCGGGCTTGAAGCTCGGCAGCCGCGGTATCTCGGCAAGCAGGTGGAGGCGAGCAGGCCGCATATGGGGCGGCAGATCGGCGTCGACTGTGCGCTTCAACGTCTTGATGAGATCGCCTCTCGTCCCCTCGCGTCTGGCGATATAGGCGGCGAGTCCGCTGACCTCGTCGCCGTCGTACCGCGCAATGACCGCGGCATCCGACACGCCCGGACAGCGGCGTAAGACGGCTTCGATCTGACCGAGATCGACCCGCAAGCCGCGAATCTTGATTTGGCGGTCATTGCGCCCGACCATCTCCGCGAGCCCGTCGTCGCGCAAGTTCACAACATCGCCCGTGTGGTAGACGCGGCAGTCTGGCTGCGCAGGGTCCGGAACGAAGGGCCCCGGCTGCAGACCGCCCTGTTGCCAGAGTCCGAGCGCGAGGTATTTGCTTCGCACCACGAGCTCGCCGGCTCTCGTCGCTGGATCGGCGGTCTTATCGCCGCGGCTGCTCAGCAAGAAATCGACGTCTGCGCAGCGATAACCGATGGGAAGGCGTGGGCCGTCCGGCTTCCAATTGGGCGGCACGAACCATTGAAAGACCGCGGGAACCTCGGTGGAGCTGAAGCTCACGAGAATCCCGCAACGCGGGGACAGCATCTGTCGGTAGAGGGCAAGATCGCTGTCCAGAACGTGGTCGCCGCCAACGCGCAACAGCCGAAGCCGGGAGAATGCCTGTTCCGCTTCCGGCGCGGCGAGGATCGAACGCATCAGCGCGGGCACCGAGTAGGTGAAGGTGGCGCCGGCGGTCGCGGCGATTTTCAGCACGCCGCCAATCCCAACGCGCAGCGGGTTTGCGATTAGGAGGGTGGCTCCATTCAGCAGCGCCGAATAGGTTTCTCTCACTCCCGCGATCGTGCCGGGCGAACTCAGCAGGAGGATGCGATCGTTCGCGTTCAAGTGGCAAAGATTCGTCGCTTGGGCGACGCGCTGGAGAATGGCAGCTTGGTCGTTGCAAATCCCTTTCGGCCGGCCGGTGCTGCCCGAAGTGAAAAGGATGAAAGCGGGCCCTGTCGCGGGCGCGATGTCGATGCCTTCCTCCGTTTTTTCGTCGGTTGGGGAGGGAACGTAAATCAACGGGATCGATGACGGCAAATCATATGAGTCGATGCGGTCAATGACGGCCGCCGCCAAGCCCGCCTCTTCGAGAACGCGGGCATTGTGGGCTTCCGGGTAACTCAAATCGATCGGCACATAGGGCCGGCCAGCCGCGAGGCAGGCCAAAGCCGCGATCGGAAACTGCGCATTGCTCGGAAGCGCGATGCCGACAGGTCTGCCGTCGGGAACGATCCGGCTGATCGTGCGCGCTAGTCGCCGCGCCGCGCGATGCAACTCGCCGTAGGTGAAGCGCTCCCTGCCATCATCGACCGCCACCTTCGTTGCATGGTGCTCGACGACGCGTTCGAAGAGAGCGAAGATCGGCTCTGTCAGCCACGCCTCTTCAAATCGCTCAAAAGGGATGTCTGCGAGTTTGGCCACATTGGTGAAGAACCGCGGATGAGCTCCGCGCCGAAATTCGCGATGGGCGTAGCCGCGCATGCTTGTACCGCCAGAAAAGTCACACAACGGGATCACACGCCGGAATGGTTTGACCCCGAGCCACTCAACGCCCGTCGCCGCCGCTTGTTCCGTTAGAATCGATTAAATCAGCGCAACGTACCGTCGAGCAGCGCGATGCTCGGCGGCGATCTCGCTTGTGCAATCCGCGCGCTTCTGGTGGCGGGGCGATCGGCGGCGCCGAGATGCCCGAAAGTGGTATTTCCCGATCGGCTCTATCGCGTTGCTTGACGCAGATAGGCGAGGAGATTTTTCATGTCCTGGCGATCTTTGATGCCGGCAAAGGTCATCGTGGTGCCCGGAATGAATTCACGCGGATCGGCCAGGTACCGCTGCAGCGTGGCCGCCGTCCAAACGACGTGCTTTCCCCTCATGCCCGCCGAATAGAAATAGCCGGAAACCGCCCCCGTCATCCGTCCAAACAGGTGGTAGAGCGTAGGCCCGCGGCCGTTCTCGCTCGGCGATAGGGAATGGCAAGCTTGGCATTTCTGCTGGAAGACAGCTCGACCCGCCGCTTGCGGATCGGCCGCCGCTTGCGCGAAGGCTGACGTCGCGATCGAGGCTGCAACAACGCTCAAGGCAAGGGCGCCGGCGAAAACCGCTCCGAGAAAAGTTGTACGCGGCGAACGGCTCTCCTCGGCCCGAGCCTTATCGGCCTGGCACGATGACGAGACGAGATCGTTCGGGTCGGGAACCCTGCGGCAGTTGGAGCATTGAAGAAATCGGCTGGAGGTGTGCCGTTTAGCGCAGGGGCACGGATGATCTCGCGGCTGATCTGCGGAACCGGATTTCATGCGGAATTCCTGACGGAGTAAAGCCTTCGGGAGAGGGGTTTGTCTGATTTTTGTCACAGGGTTCGAGATCGCGCGCGCTTCCAATGCGCGCGCGTCCGGCAGTGTCGCATCGCCTTTGTTTTGTCACAGCGTCGCAGAACCGATGTGCTGTAATTGTGGTTGTTGTGCATTGCAGCGCGAGCGAAACGAGCAAAAGGGGGATGACCCAACCAAAGTCTGTCGGAGCAAAGCGGCCGGGGGCCCTTTGCGGGATTTTACGAGGCTCGGGGGAGATCACAAGGAACCTCGCTGGAGGGAGCGAGTTGGACACCCGATCGACGGTCGTTGGAGACGAAAGTAATGGGTCAGACGTTCTCTCCCCCACAATCACCGCTGCTCGACCGAGCGGTTCACACAAGGCCGGCTTCCCAGCATCGCGTTGAAGCCTATCAGCTGCTTCTCGCTGTGTGTCTGATCGACTTCCTGGTTGTCGCCTTGTCGGGAGGCGTCGGGTACCTGGTCGTCAAGCACTACTATCCGCAGATCGTCGCGGTGCTTTACGCCCGCCTGTGGTGCGTCATTTCGATATCGTCGCTCCTCTTTTTCGGCGGCTTCGGCTGCTATCGGAACTTGCCCGCCGATTTTCGCTCGCAACTGCCGTTGTTGTTCGTGGGGTTCTCGCTTCCAATTCTTTTGGTCACGTTCGGACTCTTCTCGCTGAAGATTGGAGGAGACTATTCTCGCGGCTGGTTTGTCGGATGGTGGGCGGCGGGTCTCGTTGGCCTGACCATCGATCGGTTCGTGGTCGAGCGCATTCGCACGAACCTCGTGAACCGCCGGCTCCTGACCGAGAAATACGCGATCTATGGCGCGGGCGAAAATGCTCAACCCATGATCGAGCGGCTGAAGCGGCACCGCGGCATCGAAATCGTCGGCGTATTCGACGATCAAGCCGTCCAGAAGCGCGCCGAGGTTGGCGGCTTTCCCGTCAGCGGCGGTATCGCGGAGCTGGCGATGACCGCGGAAAATTCCGTCATTGATCGCGTTGTCATCGCCCTCCCTCTCACAGCAGACGAGCGCATCAATGAAGTGGTGAAGGCACTCTCTCCGTTGCCGCTCCACATCGATGTCGGCTTCGATGCCCGCCATGGCGAGATCAGCTTCCGGCGCGGCGATTGCGTCGCGGATTCCCTGCTTCTCGAGGTCCATGACCGCCCGCTCGCAGAGTGGCGCTACCTCGTCAAGAGATGCGAGGACATCGTGATATCGCTTGTCGCCTTGGCCGCCGCGCTACCGGTGCTGCTTGTCGTCGCTCTCGCCGTCAAGCTCGGCAGTTCGGGCCCCATATTGTTCCGCCAGGAGCGCTACGGCGCCAGCGGAAAGGTCTTCAAAGTCCTGAAATTCAGGACGATGTACACCGCGTTTGCCGACCCGCTTGGCGCGCAACTGACGCAGCGAAACGATCCGCGCGTCACCCCCATCGGGCGGTTTCTCCGGCGAACCAGCCTCGACGAGCTGCCGCAGCTCTTTAACGTGCTGCGTGGCGAGATGTCGCTTGTCGGCCCGCGGCCGCACCCGCTTTCAGCCAAAGCCGCCAATGTGCCCTATCACGACGCGTTCGATCGCTATGCGCTTCGTCATCGCGTCAAACCGGGCATAACGGGATGGGCTCAGGTCAATGGTTGGCGCGGCGAGACCGAAACGCTGTTGCAGCTGCAGAAGAGGGTCGAGCACGACATCTTCTATATCGAACACTGGTCGTTCTGGCTCGATATGAGGATCTTGGCCCGGACGCTGTGCTGCTTCTTTAAGACCGAGAACACGTTTTGACATCTGGTTCGACGCATGTTCAGCCGCCAGCCGCGGAAAGTCAGGCGACGATTACGACGTAACCGGGGTTGGCGGTCCTCGGAGCGAATTTCCGCAGGCACGCCAACCAGCATCTTTGGAGCGATCGTCTGGCAGTGGGAAAGATCCTAGCCGTTTCCATCGGTTTCTTTAGCCTGACGCCCGGCCTGTCGGTCGTCTCGTTGGGGGGCGTCGGCGTGCAACCGGTCGTGGTGTTGCTGCTTGCCTATGTCGGCATGCTGCCGTTCCTGAACGCCCATCTCTCCATTCAATCGCTGCTGTGGACATCCCTCATTCTCGTGTCCTACGCGGCCTCGACGATCTTCTCGGTTTCTCCGCCGGTCTCGGTTGTTTTTGGCGCGATGCAGGGGGTTTATCTCGTCCTCGGCGCGATCGGATTTTCTTGCATTCTCAGTGTCGCCCCGCAGCGGCAGGCATTTATCCGGGGCTACATGAACGGCGCGCTGCTGTCATCGGTCGTCTCATTCGGGCAGATGGCGTACACGGTGGCGTCCGGCGACGCAATCTCGCTTTCCAACAACGTGAACTTCGCGATCGTCCCGGAATACGGGCGAGGAGCGGCCTTCACGCCCGAATCAGCCGCTTTGGCGGCGCTTTTGATTCCCGCTATTCTCATTTGCTGGTTCGAGCAGCAGGAAAAGAACGGCCTTCTCGCCCCGTGGCAGCGGGGCTGGCCGGCGCTGACGATTCTGGCCCTGGGACTCGCCGCGACAAAATCGTCGTCGATCCTCTACTTGCCGGTTCTGTTCGTCATCGTGGCCGTCTTTCAAGCCAAGCGCATCATGGACGTTGCAAAGAGCGCCGCTCGGCTGCTTGTTCCGATGGTGGCCGTCGGCGCCGTGTTCTTGCAGCTCTACAGCACGCGGGCGACGAACGCCGCGGCCGAATCCTCCATCACGTGGCGTCTGACGAAGATCGAGGCGGGACTCCAAGTCTTCAAGGCCAATCCGATCATCGGCGCCGGGGTCGGCCTCGTCTCGGACAGCGAATATTTCGAGCCGTTCATCGAGATTCCACCCGACCTTCAGTGGAACACCGATCCGCGCAAGGGCGTTGACAGCACGGCGGTCCGTATTCTGGCTGAGACAGGGTTGGTGGGTTTCGCGGCGTTCTATTATCCACTGCTGGTGTTCCTTCGTCGCGTGCGCGGGCTGTGCGGCCTGCCGAGTTTCCGAGCCATGGCGACGCTCAGCCTCGGCTTGCTGTTCTCCCAATTCTTCATCTCGGGATATCGCGATCAGATCGTCTTCCTGTTACCCCCGATCGTCTTCGCGGTCGGCCGCGGCATCCGCGCCGGCGTGGTGCTGGAGCCGATCGAGCGTATGGCTGCAACAGCGCGCAATCGGCTTGCGCTGACCCCTAGAGCCCCTCACCGGAGCATACCATCATGAATCGTTCGACGAACTTAACCCCGATCGTCTATGGGCGAACGGCGGTGCCGGCGATCCAGGAAATCTCGTTCGATCCCGGAGCGTCGGTAAGCTTGACGACACTCGTCAGCGTCATCCGACGCAATCTTTGGTGGATCGGCCTCGCGACGCTTGGAGCGATTGCGGCCTGCGCCATTGTTCTTCACTTTATTCCGCCGCGCTTCCAAGCCACCTCCGTCCTGCAAATATCCGAGCCGCAATCGCCAATCCCCGGCGACTCGTCATCCGACCGCCGCGACAATACCGGCGTCGACGATCTCACGGTCAACAGCGAGCTCGATGAAATCATGTCGGTGCCCGTGCTCGACGCCGTCATCGATCAGCTGCATCTCGACCAGGACCCCGAGTTCAATCCGGTCCTGGCGGCGAAAATGCCGTCGCGGCTTTGGTCCCCGATCGCGGCGACGATTGGACTCGTGCACGACGTGGCGGGCCATATCAAATCCTATCTGTCGCCCAGTCAAGAATCGCCCAAGGATTTGGAGCATCGCCTGGTCGAGCAGAAATTGCGCGGCGCATTATCGGCTTCGGTCAAAGGGCACTCGCGCAATATCGTCCTCACCGCGACCTCGGAGTCTCCCGAAAAGGCGGCTGCGATCGCAAACGCCGCGGCGTCTGCGTTCTTGAAGGACCGCCTTACCGTCAAAGCGGCGCGCATGAACGAGATCACCGAATGGCTGGACAAGCGCCTGGCCGACTTGCGTGCGAAAATGCTCCAAAGCGAAGAAAAAGTTCAGGCCCTGCGGGCGAACCTCGGGCAATACAAGGGCATGACGACGACGCTGCTTTCCGAGCAGCTGTCTCAGACGACGCACCAGTTGATCGACGCGCAGGCCGAGCAGTCCGCCGCGCAAGCGAAGTTCGAGCAGATCAAGCGCCTCGGCGGATCGGCGGGAGACATCGGCGCGGCCGACAGCGTCCTCGCTTCCCCGCTCATCAGGAGCCTCCGCGAGCAAAGGGCGCAGCTCGTCGCGCAGCGCGGCGAAGAGCTCACCCGACTCGGGCCCAAGAACCCTGATGTGATCAGCGTCAACTCGCAAATCGCCCAGATCGATCATGCGATCTCGGCCGAGACCGGCCGGATCTCCAAGAATTCGGGCGATCAGCTCAAGGTCTTGAATTCTCGCGTGGCGGCGCTCGAGCAGGCAAAGAGCGACCTCGAGAAAAAAATCAACACGCAGAATTCCGGCCTCGTAAGCGTCGAGCAGCTGCAAAAGGATGCCGACACCGACCGCAAAACCTACGAGGCGTTCGCCATTTATCACGACAAGATCGCGGGTCTGGACACGATCTTGCAGCCCGAGGCCGAGCTCCTATCGCGAGCGATCACGCCGATCAACCCGTCCTATCCGAAGCAAATGCTGACGCTCGTCGCGGCGGGGCTTGCGACGGCGCTGCTTTCGATGGTGCTGGCTCTGCTGCGCGACCACATGGATCAGCGCTTCCGCAGTTCGCAGGATGTCAATGCGGTGCTTGGCCTGCCGACGCTCGCGCTCATTCCGAAAATTTCGGCCGACCTGCTCGCCAAGGGCAATTTGTCGCGAGCCCCGCGATCATCGATCTCCGAGGCCATCCGCTACCTCTACGCGGAGCTCGATCATGGACTTGCATCGAACGGCTCGCTGAAAGTGCTGATTTCGTCGTCGCTGCAAGGGGAGGGCAAGACGACGACGGCCGGCAGGCTTGCTCACGAAGCGGCGACGAATGGCCGCAAGACGCTGCTCATCGACCTCGACATCCGTCGGGTTCTGGCAGCGCAGCCCGTGGGCGGCGGCCGAGCGCTTCAACTTCAGAACCTGCAAGATCCCGGCCAGCTCTTTGAACCTTCGTTCCAGGTCGACCCGGGCACGGGATTGACCCGCCTCTCGTTCCAGACGCCGCTGGTCGAGCCCTTCAAGCTGCTTTATGCCCGCCGCTTTTGGGCGGAGCTCTCCGAAATCACTTCGGCGTACGAGGTGGTCATCATCGATTCGCCTCCGACCTTGCTGGTTCCCGACGCCAAGCTCATCGCGGCATTCGCGGACAAGACGATTTTCCTCGTGAAATGGGGCAGCACAAAGCATCAGACCGCAAGTGAAGGTCTGCGCCATTTTCAGACGATCGACGCCGAAATCAGCGGCGTCGTGCTGACGCATGTCGATCTAAAAAAATACGCGAAGTACAACGAGGACTATGCCGAGGCGCGCGGTATGTATCGCGCCGCATAGCCAATTCACTCGAGCACTCGCGTGATGATGAAAGCTCTGATTCTGAGCTCGAGCTTCCCCTATCCGGTGGATGTCGGCCGCAAGGTGATTATTTCCGGAATCGTCGAGTATCTCGTCTCCATTCTCGGCCCCCAAAACGTGATCTTCGCCTACATCGCGTCGCCATCGGATATGGGAGGAGATCGGTCGGCGCCTTGCCGGGTGGAGGTTCTCCCGCTCGACGGGATTGCTCGACGTGTCGCGGGCGCGGCATGGCAAGGCGCGATCCGCCGATGCCGGGCCTTGCAGGAGATGATGCTCTATTCGCGCCGTGCGAACGGCCGGCTGCGCGAATTGATGAGTGCGGTGTCCCCGGACCTGGTCGTGGTCGACACGGTTCGCATGGCGCAATATGCCGAAGCCTGCGCCGTCGGTCGGCCGCGGTCGATCCTTTATCTCGACGATCTGTATTCGCTCCGGTATCGGCGCATGATCGAGGCGATGCGTGCCTACCCCGAGGCGGCGTTGGATCCGCTCGGCACGTTCGGCCGCTTCCTCCCGGCGTTTGCGCGTGACCTCATGCGGGGGCGAACCATTCAGAAAGGCCTGCTCGCGCTCGAGAGCGGCATCCTCGAATTGCGAGAGGCAGAACTCCCGCATCGCTTCGACAGCGTGCTCCTTCTCAATGACGCCGAAGCCTCTGCGCTCGTGGCCCGTTCGGACGCGATCAACGTCAAGACGATCAAGCCCCTGCTGCGAGGCCATCGCCATCGCCTGCCGCGCCGCTTTACGGGCGAGCCGACCTATTTGTTTCTCGGCAATTTGCGCTATCCCGCGAATGCATGCTCGCTCTCCCTGTTTCTCTCGCAGGCCATGCCGGCGCTGCTGCGCGCGGACCCGCGGGCGAAGCTGGTCGTCGTCGGCAGAGGCGCCGATGAGCGCTTGAGGGAGCAAAGCGCGAGCTCAAACGGCCATGTGGAGCTGTTGGACTTTGTCGAGGACCTGGCGCCGCTGATGTCGACGGCGGCGGCGATGATCGTGCCCTTGATCTATGGCAGCGGCGTGAAGATGAAGGTGCTGGACGGCCTCTATTACGGCCTTCCCATCGTATCGACGCCTTCGGGGATTGACGGCGTGCCGGCCGCCGATGGCAGCGAATGCTTCATCGCCAAAGACATGCCGTCTTTCGTCGAACCGCTGCTTCGGCTTCGCGATGTCGATGTGAATGAACGTGTCTCCGCCAGCGCGAAGCACCTCTATGCGAGGGAGTTCGCGCCAGAGGTCGTCTTGAGCCAGTACAGAGAAATCTTCGGCGCGGGCGTTCGAGCCGCCGAGCCCGCGGTTGCGGGCCGATAGCGGCAGGAGCAGGTTGGCGCCATGCGCGTGCTGATCGTCAATCTCGGCTACCCGCCGAACACTGTCGGAGGCGCCGAGCTGTTGGTGCAGTCGCTCGCGAGGGGGCTGGTTGCGCGCGGCGTCGAAACCAGCGTGCTCAGCTTGTCGCAGAAGGACGAGGATTGGGAATACGACGACGCCGGCGTGCACGCCTATTTCGTTCGTGCCCATCCGATGGGGATCGCGCTGCTGGATCCGGGCCGGACTTTGACGCAAAAGGTCCTGTGGCACGGGCTGGGCGAAATGAATATCTGGACATCGCGCAAGCTCAGGGCCGTGCTGCAAAAGGAACGGCCTGACATCGTCAACACGCATAACCTGTTGGGTCTTTCCGTGAGCGCCTGGCGAGGCGCCGCCGCCTTTGGCGTGCCGGTGGTCCACACGCTGCACGATTATCAGCTGCTATGTCCGCGCGGAACGATGTTTCGGCACGGCGCAGCGTGTGCCGGTGTGTGTCGCTCTTGCCGGCTGCTGACGACGCGGCGTCGATGGGCGAGCGCGGTGCCTGCGGCGGTTATCGGCGTGTCGCGATTTATTCTGGAGGCCCATGTGGCTCAGGGCTATTTCGCGAGGGCGCGCAAAGTCGTGATACCGAACGGGTTCCAACGCTCCCAGGCGACCGCGGCAAAATCGTCCTCCGCGGGAGAGGGCCCGCTTCGCGTCGGCTTCATCGGCCGCCTGCACCCGATCAAGGGCGTCGAACTGCTGTTCGACGCGCTGAGGAAATTCCCACCGGAAAGCTATATCGCCAAAATAGCCGGTACGGGCAGCGTCGATGATGAAGCGTGGTTGCGTCGGCTGGCGCGCGGTCTCGCGGTCGATTTCATGGGCTGGGTTGGGCGAGACCAATTCTACCCCGAGATCGACGTCCTCGTCGTTCCTTCCCTCTATTGCGAGCCGCAGGGCATGGTCGTCATCGAAGCCGCGAGCTTTGGCGTGCCGGTGGTCTATTCGAAGCTCGGCGGCTTGGGCGAGGTTGGCGCCGCATTCCCCGCCTTTCGCGCCTTTGACCCCGCTCAACCCGATGGGCTGAGCGCTGCGCTCCGCTCCTGGATCGAAGATCCGTCGCTCGCCCGCCACCTCGAGCCATCGATCGGGCCAGTGCCCGCACCTTTTACGCTCGACGGCTTGGTCGATTCGTATTTGCGGACCTATGCGACAGCCATCGCCGCCCGCGAAGATGGCGCGGTCGGCATGGTCGCATCGAACGCCAGCGGTCCGCCATGAGCCCGACGGTGCCGGCCGTTCTGCAGATCGGGGCAAGATGGTTCCCCGAGGTGCACGCGGGCTTGGAGCGCTATTATTACGATCTCGTGCGTCATCTGCCGGCGGCCGGGTTCAATGTTCACGGCCTGGTTTTGGCGCGGTCCGCGCCCGGCCTTGCGCCCGGGCTCGACATCAAGGCCTACGCCGAGCCGGGCGCCTTCATTGGCGAGCGTATCTGGACCTTGCGTCTCGCTGCGCGTGCCAGCCTGCGTTCGTGCCGGATTTCTCTCATCGGATGCCACTATCCGCCCTATGGCCTGCCGATTTCCGACATGATGGCGAAGATTCCGACCGTGTTCCATTTTCACGGTCCTTGGAGCGCAGAAGCCCGAGCCGAGGGCAGCTCGCTGCCGGTGCGATGGACCAAGCGCTGCATCGAGCACATCCTTTATCGCCGGCCAGCGGCGTTCGTTGTCTTGTCGCAAGCCTTTGGCGAGGCGCTCGCGCGAACCTATTTCGTCCCCGAGAAACGCATCTTCGTGATTCCGGGCGGGGTCGATGTCGCACGATTCGAGACCGATCTCGATCGCAAGGCCGCGCGCTTGGCCTTGGGGCTCGACGGCAGCCGTCCAATCGCGGTGACCGTGCGCCGCCTGGTACGGCGAGTCGGGGTCGAGGGCCTCATCGATGGCATGGCCGAGGTCGCCAAGAAAATTCCGGACATACTCTTGATCATCGGCGGTTCCGGGCCTTTGGAGCGCGAAATCCGAGAGCGGATCGAGCAACGCGGCCTCGCGAAGAACGTCACTCTCATCGGCAATATCTCGGATGACATTCTCCCGCTGCTTTATCGCGCGGCGGATGTCTCGATTGTCCCTTCGATCGCCTTGGAAGGGTTTGGACTGACGACGGTCGAGTCGCTCGCCTGCGGAACCCCTGTTCTCGTCACCCCCGTTGGCGGACTTCCCGAGGTGGTGAGCGGCCTTGCGCGCGATCTCGTGTTGAGCGGAAAAGAGCCGGGGGAGCTCGCCGAAGGCTTGGTCATGTTCTTCAAGGGCCGGTTGCGCGTGCCCGATGCCGGCGCCTGCGCCGCTTATGTGAACGAGCATTTCAGCTGGCCGATGATCGCGCGAAAAGTGGCCGATCTCTACTCGAAAACGCTCGCTAACGGGCAATAGGCGGACGGCCGCACGGCGGCGGTGACGCGATGGAGCGCTTGCACCGCGGCGGGATCATCGAAACGCGGAGGTCCAATGGGTCTGCGCGCTGTCGCTCACACCCTTGGAGCGTTGGGATTGGGAGCGAGGAAGCGGCGCTTCGCAGAATTCGCCAAAGGATTGCCGCTTCGACGACGTCCGGGACGTCAGCTGCTTTGCGCGCGTGACACGGAACAGGAGCCGAAGGGCGAATTTTAGGCTAGACGAAAATACGAGCGGCAAGGGAGCTTCCGAGCAAGCTCTCAGCTGGAAACGGATGGCCTCCAAGTAGCTTTGGCGAATGAGCGCCTGGTTGGAGAGGTAGGAATTTGAAAAGTAGAAATGCCGTCGCCAATGAACTGGCGGCACGTCAAGGCTTTGCTGCTCGAGCCAACCACGGACAGCGTCAATGGATTGTGCCATCGCTGCGACGCGGCCGGACGCCGCCGCAGCCGATTTGCGGTAACCAACCAGGTGCAACGGGACAACCTCGAATTCACACACAGCAGCAAGAGCCAGATAAAGTTTCCAATCCTCGGCACCTTGCGGCTGGTCTGGATCATAACCGCCGCTCGCCAATAAGTAAGTGCGACGTATGAGCGGCGTGCTGCCATTGCCGAGAAAATTACGTTCGACGAGCGGTCCCAGAATATGTCCATGTGGGGGGTGATGCTCCGCGGGCAGACGGATAATGAGATCGTTGTCGTCGATCTCGGCGCTCAAACAATAAATCAGCCCGACGGATTCCGATGCCCGCTGCATCGCCTTAACTTGAAGATCGATCTTCTGCGGGTGCCAGAGGTCGTCTGCGTCGACAGGCGCAATCATTGCGCCGCTCGATTGCGAGATAGCGAGATTGCGCGCAGCCGACACGCCTGCGTGCGGACTCGCAAGGAATTTGACGCGGCCGTCGCGCCGCGCGGCGGCCCGAATGATCTCGAGCGTTCGATCGGTCGATCCGTCATCGACAACAATGACCTCAATGTTGCGGTAAGTTTGGCTTAGAACGGAGTCCAACGTGCGCCCGACGAATTTTTCGCCGTTGTGCACCGGAACGATGACGCTTACCAACTCAGCAAACATGTGACGGTTACTCAGTGGTTCTGTCTAAGGCGCGGGTCAGGAATGTCTGGCCAAGTAGCGAATGCGCGAGCTCGCAAGCACGGCGCAATTGCTCGCGTAGGACGCCGTTCCCAGCAGGGAGCGGCGCTTTGGAAACGTCTCGCATATCCAATCGGACCGAGGGCGATGAAGTACCCGATAGGTGAATCCGGCCAGGCGCCTCGCTTTGGCGATCCCCGAGAGAAAATATTTCCGGGCGACGCGTGCGCGCTTTTCCTTCTCGGCCGGCGTTAAATGTGCATCGATCTCGTGATAATACCCGCTCATATTTTCGGTGAGTTGGCTCGCCCAGCGGCGATGGAAGCCCAGGACCGCATCGACAGTGACAAGATCGGCATGAGCGGCAAAGCGCCTCCAGAGATCAAAATCCCCGGCAAGGCGAAAGCTCGCATCGAGACCGCCAACCTTGGCCCATAGCGAGCTTCGCCAGAAAGAGCCTTCTTGCTGAACAACCCTCGGACCGAATCGCCCGTCGCATAGTCCCGCGGCGAGCGCGGTTTGCGGAAACGGAATGATCGGGGGGTAGCAGATCATCGCGCCGGATTGATCGATGGTTGTGGCGTGGCCGCACAGCCAATCGACGTCTCTAAATCGATCGAAGATCTGCGCTGCGGTCGAGAAAGCTCCGACTTCAAAGCGATCATCGACGTTGATCCACGACATGACGTCCCCCTCGCCGCCGGCGGTGAAACCGTGGTTGACGGCATCGTAGACGCCGTGATCCGGCTGACTTGAGAACGTAAATTCGATGCCTCGGCACAATATGGGAAAGTCACGCGCAAGCCGCGTTTGCCAGCGCTCAAGCATCCCGATCGATCCGTCGGTCGAGCCGCCATCGCGGACGTGATAGTGAATTTCGAAATCGCCGGCTTGGCTCACAACGCTTAGGATGGCTTCGTCCAAGTATTTCGCGCCGTTTAGAACGGGTGTCGTTATAAGAAATCGCATGCCGCGCTATCCCCAAAACCATGACGTCTTGCAGCGCAGATCTGTCTCGATCAGTTGAAATACCGGCACGTGGTAGGCCATTGCCGCCGCAAGAGTCGAAAACCGCTTCTCCGGGCGCCGAGGTGACGAAAAGCGCCGGGCAAAAACGATATTAGATGTCGCAGGCCTCAAAAGTTGAAGAAGCTGAGCAGAACTCCCGTTATACGAGAACAATTGCGTAAAAATGCCACATTTCGACATTCCGCGTCTGTGACTTTTTGCGGATTTAGACGGCGACGGTCGCTCCTTCTCCATTCAATTGCAAAGCGAGGACAGGCGGATGATGAAGCCGCATGCCACAGCACCATAGAGGAGCGCAATCTGCACCAAGCCCGGGGGCGATATCATTCAAAGGGCGAGGCGAACGAGTTCTGGTCGGGGGACAGGTCCCGGCAAACGGCGCAGTTCCATGTTCGTGTCGTTGCGTCTGATATTAGGGAGGATTCGTCGGAGCCGAGGTGAGAAGGATGTGACAAGCGAGCGCGTGATGGCGCGGATTGATCGATCCGCGCCCTCTGAGTGCGACGGCGCTTTGTTCCAGGAAGTGTCCAGCAAAGACACAATATTCGGTTGGCGTTGTTTGCGGAATATCACAGCGTGGAGGGCTGGCGCGGGCCATAATTGACGAGCAGCTGACGTCAGCCTTGCCTTGGTCGTGACCCCCGCAATGCACGGAGGAAAATTCCTCGCCGCGCGCAATTGGCGTGTCGTGGCGGGAGATTGATGGATTTGTCATCGGCAAGGAGAGAGATGATGGCTGGCGGGGCGGAGATGGTTGTCCAGCCGGTGATCTTGTCTGGGGGGTCTGGGACGCGGCTGTGGCCGCTGTCGCGGGCGCAATACCCAAAGCAGCTTTTGCCGCTGGTGTCGGCGCGGAC
>DATEKH010000222.1:0-16055 GCA_035277525.1 Allostellaceae bacterium | reverse complement strand
ATCGACAGGATGCGCGACGGCGTAACCGCTTCTTCTTCCACCGCTGCCATTCGGGCGCTTTTTTAGTTCGTCACCACGCCGAGACGCTTGGCCGCCTCTTCCACCGGCCCGAGATCGACATATTTCGGCGAGACCTTGATGATCTGCTTGATGAGGCCGTATTTCAGCTCGACATCGAGCGCGTGCTGGGTTGCCTCGACATCGGGCTTGCCGTTCGGGTCGTGATAGGAATCCTGCTTCGTGTAAACGGTTTGCAGCGTATCGGGCGGCGCCTTGGTGACGGCCGCGCAGATCGCGACGGTCTCGTCATGGTTCTTCGGATCGATCAGATAGCGCACCGCGCGGATATGGTCCTCGAGAAAATCGACCACCGCGGCGCGATGGACGGCCAGGTCTTTGGCCTGCATGGCCCAGAGCACCGCCTGGATGCGGCCCTCGCCATCCTTCGCCTCGAACAGGATGCGGTCCTTGCCCTGCTTCAGCATGTAATGGAATTTCGGCAGCAGATTGATGAGGTCGACTTTGCCCTCATCGAGCATCGCCGGCATGGTGTTGAAATTCGCCTCGACGCTGGTGAAGTCCTTATCCGAGAGGCCATGCATGCGCATCATGATGCGCATCGCCGAATCGCCGAATGAGCCGATGGCGTTGGTGGCGATGACCTTGCCGCGCAAATCCTCGACCTTATGGAAGGGGCTGTTCGCGCGCACGGCATAAGTGACGCTCTGATAACCGGGGACGCCATCCTGGAACACGTCGGCGATCATGCGCACGTCGAGATGAGCGTTGAGGACGGAGAGCGCCAGTGCCTCCGGCCCCAAGGCCGCGACATCGAGCTCGTTGGTCGCGAGCGCGGTGATCTGCGGCGGCGTGCCTTTGAAATGGATGCTCTCGACGACATAGCTCTTGCCGTAATGCGGGAAGAGCTCGGGATGGCGATTGTAGAGCTCGTCGATGATCGGCTGCATATGCGTCGGCGCCGTGACCCAGCCGACGCGGATCTTGTAGGACTCGGCGCTCGCACCCGAGGCAAGGCCGATCGTCCCCGCAATCGCGACCGCCGCCGCACCTTTGATAAAGAGATTCATCGCAAAACCTCCCCTACGATCGATTTATAGCGTTCCCGATCTTGCATCGAGCCTAGCACAGGCGCGGCTGAAGGCGAGAGAAAATCGCCCGCGCCTCGCCGCGGCCGCGCGTCAATCGAAGCCCGGATAGAGCTCTCTGAGGCGGCCGCCGCAGGCATTCGCCAAGCGATGACGCTCTTCGAACGTATCGATTTCCGCGGCATGCGCGGCGCGGCGCTTTTCTTCGATCGCCGCTTGCAAGGCTTGCGTATCGGCCTGGAGCCGCTCTTGCAGCGCATCGCGCGCCGCGTGCTCGTCCTGCCCCCACACGCCATCCAAATCGGCGAAGCGCTCGGGCAGCGCGCTGGGCAGCTCGATCTTCTCGTCGCCGAGGAGCTTGTCGTCGAGCGCGGCATGGCGGCGCTCATGGCCCAGGATCTCGTCATAGACGCAAGGCTCGCCGGTATGGAACTCGCGCGCGACATGGATGACCCGCTCGCCAAGCGCCAGGACCAGCGAAACCTGCTGCGGATAGGCGCAGCTGCCGCCGCCGACCGCCGGAGCCAAGCGCGACGTCGCCACGCCGACGATCAGCAGATTGCTGACGGTCGCGCCCAGCGTCAGGTAGCGGTAGCTCGCATGCGAGCGCTCGGCGATCTGCGCCAGGGTGAGGCTGTCATCGATGGTCGGCGCCGGCAGTTGCACGGTCACGACATAGGCGGGCGCCGCGCCGCGCGGACAGGCGGCGCGATTTTTCGCCGCTTGCGCATCGACGCCGCCGGCGCAGCCGGCGATGATCGAAGAGACGGCGAGCGCCGTGACGCCGATAACGCTCCGCGCCGGCGTCACGCGTCCTGGCGCTGACGCGCGGCCTTCTTATATTTCTCGGCGCTGAGCTTCTTCTCTTCGTCCATGTCGCGCTTGCCCAGCGTCAGGTCGAAGCGATTGCCTTCCGGATCCTCGCCCTTGTCCTCGACAAAGGGACGATCGACCCCCAAGCCATCGGCGCGCGGATCGGTCGGCTCGAGGCCGAGCTTCTTCATCTCGGCATAGACGAAGGGCTTTTCCTCGGCCTCGAGGGTGAAGCCGAAATGGTGGATGCCCTTGGGCGCGCCTTCGCGTTTGCGCTTGATCAAGGCCACATCCATGTAGCCATCGGTCACCCAGACATCGCCCTGGCTCTCGCCGGTGATCTTCATGCCATAGATGCGCGCATAGAAATCGGCGAGCGTCTTCGGGTCTTCCGCGAAGATCGCGATGTGACGGATTTTGGCCATGGATGCGTTCCTCTCCCGCCGCTCGAGATGACGGCGTGGCAGGATCGTGACGCGCCGCCCGCGCGCTTGTCAATCGCGCGAGACTTAACGGCGCTCAGGCAAAGCGAATGGCGATGGGCTCGAGCGCGATGCCCGAGAGCTTGGTCGACCAGCTCTCGCCCGGCGCGACGGCCAAGGCGCGGGTCAAGGTGCCGGTCGTCACGATCTCGCCCGCGGCAAGCGGCGGATGGACCGCATCACGGCCCAAAAGCTCGACGAGGTGGCGCAGCGCCGACAGCGGGCCGCCCAAAACGTCGGCGCTGTTGCCGCGCTCGACCGTGGCGCCGCCGCGTTTCAGCTCGATCGTGAAGCGCGGCAGCGCGGCGAGCCAATCGCCGTCCGCCGCCGGCGCGCGGGGCCCGAGCAGCAAGGCGCCGTGAAGCCCGTCGGCGGCGACCGCGTCTTGCGGCGTGAAGCGCCAGCCGGGAAAGATCGATTGCACGATCTCGAAGCCATGCGCCACCCAATCGACGCAGCTGAGCAAGGCGGCCTCGTCCATGCCCGGCTCGGGCGCGGCTTTGAGCCCGAAGACGATTTCGGGCTCGATGCGCGGCTCGGCGAGGCCGGCGAGCGGGAAGACGCCGCCGAGCGCCGCGATGTCCTTTACGGTGCGATCGTAGACATAGCCCCAGATCGGCGCGTAGACGCTGTACTCGGCCCAGATCGTGCGGTTGGTGAAGCCGATCTTGCGCCCGGCCGCGCGCTCGCCCCGCGCCCCGCGCCGCGCATGGACTGCGGCGAGAACCTCATAGGCCTCGTTAAGCGTGAAATCGCCAAAGCGCGCGGTGAGGGGCGCGACCGACCGCGCGTCATCGAGCGCCTCGAGCGCGGCGCGCGCGATCGCGTCGATCTCGATCATGAACGGGCCCTCCACGGCATCGCTTCGCTCCGTCGCATATCGAGTCGCCGCGGCCGCTAGCGCTTGCGCGCGACCAGGTCGATCAGCGCCGACATGCCATTGTGACGGCTGCCTTCATGGAGTTCGGCGTCGTATTCGGCGAGAAGCAGAATCTCGCAATCGGCGAAGGCGGCGCGCAGCATGGCGGCGGTATAGAGCTTGTCGATCTCGCGCGGGCCGCCGGTGCCGTAGGCGAGTTGCTCGGGACGATAGCCCTCGATCATGATAAGCCCGCCGGGCTTCAGCACATCCACCATTTGGCGGAACAGCGACTCGCGAAAGCGCGGCGCGGCGAATTGGAAGAAAATCCCAACCACGACATCGAATCGCGGCAGGCCCCAATCCCATGCTTCGAGATCGGCGCAAATCGCGTCGATCGGCACGCCGAAGCGGGCGGCCAGGCGCTTGCCCTTGTCGACTCCCGCAGGGGTCAAATCGACCGAGGTGACGATAAGGCCCTGGCGCGCGAGGAAAACGCCGTTTCGCCCCTCGCCATCGGCGATGGCGAGCGCGCGCATGCCTGGCTTCAGGCGATGCGCCTCGGCCGCGAGGAACGCGTTGGGCTCGGTCCCGAACCAGTATTCCTCGCCGGCGAAGCGCTCGCTCCACTGCGCGCGGTCGCGGTCTTTATCCGCGATGGGTGCCATGTCCGATCTCGGGTTACGCTTCGCCCTTGCAGGCGAAACTCCACCCAAAACGCCTGCGGGGCAAGTGAATTTCCCGCGGCCCGGGACCTTCTAACTAAGGCGCGGGCGATTCCTCGAGCGGCTCGAGCGTCACTTGCGAGAGATAGACTCGCCGGCCGGGATTGGCCTTGCGCGCCGCGCGCATGGCATCGCGCAGGGCGGGCTCCGTTCCGTCCGCCTCGTGCACGGCCTGATAGATGATCTCGCCTTCCATCTCGATCGTCACCCGAAACCGCGTCATCTTGCGCTCTTGCCCCGAGGCCAAAGAGATTGCGACGCTAACCATGATTTTTGGCCGCTTTCGCCGATTTCCGAGGCGATTTCTTGGCAACGCGCCGGAGCGCGCTCGATCAATCATAAAATTGACATGATCTTCACCGCACTCTCGCCCGCTTCGACGTTTAGCGTTCGAAGCTGCCTGCGAGGGGATCGGGCAACGCAGATGTCGGGACATGACAATGGATGAATTGCGCGTCGCGCTCGCCGCCGCCACCGGCGCGGTGATCGGCGGGATGGTGATCGTGGCGGTCGCCTGGACATTGCGCTCGGTTGCACAGCGAGCGGCGCCCGCGGGCACGGCCGAATTCGGGGAAGCGGAGGCGCGGCCGGCGACGCTCCATTGGAGCGCGAAGCTCGCAATTCTGCTGCTGTCGATCGGCGCTTACGGCTATCTCGGCTATGCCAATCGCCCGCCCGCCGCCACGGCGAGCGCGCCGCAAGACCCGGTCCCGGCCGATTTCACCGCGCCAACCGCGCAATTCGCGATCGGCGGCGTCCAGTTCAGCCTCGCGCCGCCCCAAGGCTATTGCCTTTATCCGCCGGCGCTGTTGAGCACGGTGGTGGCGCAGCAGGCGCGGATCAATCCCGACAATGTGGTTCACGCGGTGTTCGCGAGCTGCGACGAGCTGCGCGACGCGAAGCAGACGCGCGAGCGGATTCGCGACTTCGGCATGGTGATGACGCCCAGATCGCAGATCGATCAGAACGTCGGCCCGGCCGAGCTCGAGCGAATCGTCGCCGGAATAGCCGATCCCGCGGCGGCGAAGCGGACCCTCGATCAGCGGCTGCGCGACGCGCAAAGCCGGTTGCGGCTGCAAACCTTCTCGTCGCTCGGCATGCTCGGACGCGATGCCAACGCGGCGTATTTCGGTTATCTCTTTCGCGCAAGCGACGGCGCGGGCGGCTTCGATCAGGTCTGCGTGATGGCGCTCGCGACCGAGAAGGACCGCCTCGTCTCCTACTATCTCTACAGCGATTACAGCCGCGACGCGCGCGACACGCTCAATCTTCTCGTGCAACGCGTGAAGTCGGGGCTCGGCGATCTGGCGGCGCGGAACGGCTGAAGGCTTGCCGCGGTTCGCAGAGACACTGTAGACAGGGCCGAGATCGAAGATCGGGGGAAGCTGGATGTTCGACAAACCGCCACCGCGACGCCCGGAGAGCGACATGCCGCGCCGGGTGAAGGCCGATCGGCGCGATGCCGAGCGCAGCGAGCCGCGACTTTCGCGCGACCCCGACCCGCGAACCGAGCCCGGTTCGGACCGGTCGCCGCGCGACAACTGGGCGCGACCGGAACGAAGCCCCGGTTTCGAGCGCGCGGAGCCGAGCTTGTGGCGCGCGCCGTCCGGCGCGGCCGAGCCGAATTCCCCGCCGCAGCGGCCGCGCCTTGTCGCCGAAGAGAACCCGGAACGGGCATGGCGGGAAAGCGCGAGACGGGGCGAGTCCGAGTACCGGCCGCGCCATCCGCTGCTCTGGGTGGCGGGCGGCGCGCTGCTCGTCGCTGCGGCCGTGTTCGTTTACGCGCACTCGGCCCGAGAGCCGGCCAACATCGTCGGCATTATGCCGCCATCGCCACAAGCGAGCCTGCCCGCCGCGGCGCTGCAACCCGTTATTTCCACGCCGCAAAAGACGAAAATCGACTCGATCGCACCGCCGCGCGCCGCAACAATTCTTCCGCCGATCGAGACGCCGCCGGACCAGGCGAAGCCCGGCATCGCCGCCTTGCGGCCTCCTGCCGCCCCCGCGGCAAAACCGGCGCCGACGGTGGCGCACGACGCCGCAGCCGCGCCGAAGCTTGCGCCCGCGACCGCCGTGCCGACCCCGCCCGCGACAAGGCCAAGCGCGCTTGCCGCCACGCCGATGCCCAAGCGGGTGGTGCTGCCGCTGGCAAGCCCGCCAGCGGCGCTGACAGCTCAAACGGGCGATGAGGATCCGGCGAAGAGCGCGCCCGGCGATCACGGCAGCGAAGCGACGGTTTCGGTCGATGGCACCAACTTCGTCATCGGCCGCGAACCGCATTCCCTTGGAAACCTCACGACTCATGCGGAACTCGCCAGCGCGCCGGCGCACACGGCACCCGCGCCGCCTCCGGCATCGGCGCCGGCCGCGACCGACAAGCTGCGCGGCGACCCGCTTCCGCCGAACACGGAATTCGCCATCACGCCAGGCGGGGTCATGGCCCCATCGGGCGTCGTCACCCCCTTTGGCCGGCAATAAAGTATAGAGCGCGGGTTGTTGCTGACCTCCTGCGGGTGATCTGCTAGCGTGAAATCTGCTCCCGGGAGAACCCAACAGGCCGAGAACGGTCGGGCGATTGACGCCGCGCTGCGCCTGCGCTCCACCGGGAACGAAACGAGCACGACTGGGTTGATCGCGTCCGAACGTTTTATAAAGTGGAGGAATAGTACCCGATGCTCAACAAAGCCGCCCCTTACGGGCCGGTGACAGTGCGCGCGGCGACGCCTTTTGTTCCAGCCGCCGGGCTTGGCGCGGCCCTCGCCGCTCTGCCGCAGCCTTGGTTGGTGTTCAGGAAAGGGGGCTTTTCCTCTTTCGAGCAGCCCGGCGAGATTTACGGCGGCATCTATATCGCGCTTCACCCTGCCAAAGGCATCGTCTTGGCCGATATGGCGCCGGCGCAACCCGGTCTCGCCATCGCCCGGCTTCGCGTCTTGCTGCGCCAGACCGGTCTACCGGCCTTTGCCGAGAGAGAGCCGCCCCTCGTCGCCCTGGCGCTGACGCGCGGCGAATTGCCGACTCTCGCCGCCCGGCTCGACGAGGCTTTCGCCGCGGCTGGACCCTGCGGGATCGCCGATCCGGATTGGACCGCGGCTGCGGTCAATGCCCTGGCGACGCGCTTCCCCCATTTGCGGCCCGTGCAGCGGGTCGATGGCGGCGCCCTTTCGCTCGAGCCCGTGGCCGAGTTGTCCGCTACGACCCGCTGGGGTAGCGGGGTTGAGCTCCCGGCGTCGCTCCAAAGTGCCGCCGCGGCCGAGTCCAGCCCGCGCCCGCAAGCCTACTCGACCCGGCCGCGTCCGCGACGCGCCGAAGAGCCGCGTCAGGGCCGAACCGGCCGCTACGTGCTGGGCGGCGGCGCCGCCGCCTTGGCACTCGCGGCAATCGCGCTGCTGCCGCGCTACGCGCACGATCTCATCACCGGCGCTCCGCCCCCGGCGCCAAAAGTCACCACGCAAATCGCGCCGACACCGGTGCCGGAAACCGCTGCGATCACGCCGATGCAGGACGATGTCCTGCCGCCGGCGAATGCGCTACCGACCCCGCCACCCAAACCTGAAATTGCTGCGCCCAAGGACAAGGCCGCACCGGCAAAGCCGACGCGCACGGTCAAACGCAAGGAGGCGGCGAGCCCGACCAGAACCGTCGAGCGCGAGCCGGCCACGGTTTATGTTCCGCCCGATGCCGGCACGGCGGCGCGAGAGCAAAAGCCAAAGAAGGCGGCAAAGCCGGCGGCGGTGGCCGCGCGGCCGGATCGCGCGCGCCGCCCGGACTCCGGTCCGCCCGCGCTCGGCAACACGATCACCGTCGAGGGCCTCACCTATATCAGAGGCCGCGAACCGCGCGCGCTCGATGCCAAGACTCGTGCGCTTGATTCGACCACGGTGCCCGTGACCGATTCGAGCGCGGTGGCGGCGCCGGCGAGCGGCGCACCATCGAGCCCCGCGCTGTCTGCCGACTCGGTTTCGGGCGGGGCACGCGGCCCGGCGCCTTTCAGCCAACCATAATTCCGGCGATTGTGGCGGCAATGCGGCTGCGCGCTTGCTGCGCTTGATCTTGCCGCGCGCGCGCCGATATCTCCTTCGACGGGATCGCTGCGGATCGGCGGAATGACGCTGCGCGATCGTGCGTTGTCTCCCTGACGGGGCAGTCGGCTCCGGATTGCGAGGATGCGATGCGGCGAGTGATTTCGAAACTGATGACGGTCGCTTTGGCGAGCGGCACTTTGCTGCTGCTCGGCGCCGTGACGCCGTCGGCCTCGGCGCAGGTCTATTCCTGCCCGCCCGGCTATTACCTCGGATCGGATTATCAGTGCTGGCACCAGGGCTATGCGGTTACGGCGCCAGCCGCGCCCTATGTCTATTACCCGCCCTACCCCTATAACTATGCCTATGTATATCCACGACCCTTTTTCTACGGGCCCGGGATCGATTTCCGCTTCGCTTTCGGCGGACATCGCGATTTCGATCACGATCACGATCGCGGTCACTTCCACCACCACTGAGCGCGCCGCCGCCTGACGGCGGCACGGTTTTCGCGGCATTGCCAAAGCGCCGCTTTTGCCGCAGTCTCTCGCGATCGCAAGCAAGAAACAGCGGCGAGCGGGGACGATCGTGACGGCGGCACGAGCAAGCGCGGGAAGCGATGCAATTCGCGCGTCAGCGCGCCGTCCTCGAGCGAGCCGCCTTGCCCTGGTCCTCGGCCTCGTCGGCGCCTTGGGCGCGTGCGCGGCCACGGCCGAATACACGGCAAAGCCGGTGCGGTTTCAGCCGCCCGATGCCGCCGCGCCCTGGACCATCACCGGCCAGCTCGAGAGTAGCGCTGTCGATCTGATGGGCGACGCGACGGTGACGGTGTGGATCAATGGCCAGCTCGCCGCGGTGGGCGGCTTCCAGATTCACGACGGCATCGCTGATGGCAGCTTCACCGGCGCCTATCTCGGCCGCAAGCTCACCGTCCATTGCACCAACACGGCGCCGCCGGAGAAAGGCTTCCTCTGCGATATCGGCGACGGGCTGATCCCCGCCGGGACGCTCGCGTTCCTGCCGGCGGGAAAATGAAACCGGCCGGGCGCCGTGCCGGCGCCGCTGCGCTCTTTGGTGCGGTGCTCATCTGCGCTCCAGCTTTCGCCGGCGAACCCCCTATCGAGCTCCACCTCTCCTCCGGGATCGTTCAGACTTTCTTCCTAACGGTACCGCAAGGCGCGCCGGCCGCGAGCCTCATCCTCTTCACCGGCGGCAGCGGCATCGTCGCCCGCACCGGCGAGAATTTCCTGCTGCGCTCACGCGAAAAATTTGCGGCGCGCGGCTTTCTTGTCGCCGCGGTCGACGTGCCCTCGAACCATCAGGCGGGGCTCAACGCCGTCATTCGCGGCTCGGATGAGTATGCGCGCGATATCGCGCCGGTGATCGCGGAGCTGCGGCGGCGCGCCCAAGTGGCGGTCTGGCTGGTCGGCACCAGCACCGGCACGATATCGGCCGCCAGCGTCGCGGCGCGGCTGCGTCAGGGCGGCGCCGACGGGCTCGTCATGACCTCGAGTTTCGTGCCCGTTGGCGGGCCGGCACCGCCGATTCCGGCGCTGATCGACCCCGCCGCGATCCGCATCCCGACGCTCTTCGTCCACAACAAAGAAGACGCCTGCGGCACGTCGCGCTTTGCCAATCTTGCGCCCTTGATCGCGCGGTTTTCGAGCGCGCCGCGCAAGGAGTTGATCGCGGTCGAAGGCGGGCTGCCGCCCCAAAGCGATCCCTGCGATGCGCTCTCGCGCCACGGTTATTACGGCATCGAAGACCAGGTCATCGATCGCATCGCCGCCTGGATCAAGCGGGGCTGACTGCCCGCCCCGCCCTTTTATTTTCCCCAGGACAACCGGTTGAAGAGGAAGCCCTCGGGCTTGGTGTGGTTGGTGTCGATGACGAGATCCTTCTCGGCGACGATGATCGCCGGCAGCTCGACCAGCGGCATCGCGTAGCGCTCTTCGGTCACGCGATCGAAGATCTTTTTATAGATATCCGCGCGCTTCTCCGGGTCGAGCTCCTGGGCGCCTTCCGCGGTCCATTTGGCGAGCTCGGCGTCGCCCGTGTAGTTGCGCGAGCTCGGCGCATAGAAGAATTGCGTCGTGTTGTCGACATCCGGCGCGCCGCCGCCATTGTCCCACAAGGTCACCTGCGTCTGCGCCTTGCCGTCGCCGCGCGCCTTCTGGAAAACGTTCACGGTCATGGCGTTGACGCTGGCGCGCACGCCGATTTTGCGCAGATCGCCGGCGACGGCTTCGGCGATCGGCCGCGCCTGTCCCCAGGTCATGAGCTCGAGATCGAAGCCGTTGGCGAGCCCCGCCTGCGCCAAGAGCGCCTTGGCCTTGGCCGGATCATAGCTGACGGGCTTCTCGGTCCAGGCGCAGTCGATATGCACCGGATGGCACATCGCCTCCATCCGCGGCTTCGATGAAATCTCGGGCGGCAGCAGCGCCTTGCGCATCGCATCGACATTGATCGCGCGCAACAGCGCCTCGCGCACGCGCTTGTCCTTGAACACATGGATGCCGGTGCGGTCGGCCGAATCGAACAGGATGTAGGAGAACGAGATCGACGGCTCGACGAAAAGCTTGTAGGCGGGGTTGCTGTCGGCGACGTTCTTCGCCTCGTCGTATTGGGCGTTGAAGATGAGATCGAGCTCGTTGACGAGGATCTTGGCGAGCCGCGTCTGCGCGTCGGGGATGAAGGAAATTTCAATCTTGCCGATCTTGCCCGCAGGCTCGTAGCCGCCCCAATTGTAATAGGGATTGCGCTCGAGCACGATGCCGGTCGCCGGATCGTAGGAGACGACCTTGTAGGGGCCGCTGCCGATGGGGTTCAGCCCGAATTTCGATTTGTCGGCGAGCTTTGAATGGATGTGCTTGGGCAGGACCGGTGAATCGCCCCAGAGCCGCGCGAGAATGACGGCCGATTTGGTCTTCGCATGGAGGCGCAATGTGTAGTCGTCGATCTTGTCGGCGTGGTCGAACCAGCCGAAGCGCGCATCCTTGAAGAGGAAATTCACGTTGGGATCGCTGGCGTATTCGAGCGAATAGATCACGTCGTCGGCGGTCAGCGGCGTGCCATCGGAGAATTTGACCCCGTGGCGGAGCTTGATCTCGATGGTCTTGTCGTCGATCTGCTTCCAGGATTCGGCGAGCTGGCCCTTATAGGTGTGCGTCGAGGGGTCGTAGGCGATCAGCGTGTCGAACACCGCGCGATCGACCAGATTCGATTCGGGATTGGGATTGGTGATCCGATCGATCAGCCGCACCGGCTGATCGAAAGCGACGCGCAGCGTGTCATGCGCCTTGTCGGCGCGCGCGGGCGCGGCAAGGCAAAGAGCGGCGACGCCCGCCGCGAGCGCCGGACGCAGGATCGTGCGGATCATGATTCCTCCCTTCACTCCGATCTTATCGCTCCTCAGCCGGCGGTCTTCGCCGGCGTATAGAGGCTGGTCTGGTATTCGGCCGGGCGATCGGCCGCGACCGGATTGCGCAAGGTGCCGAGGCCCGAAATCTCGACCTCGCAGACATCGCCCGGCTTCATCTGCACCATGCCTTCGACATAGACGCCGCCTTCATTCTTTGAGGTCGGCTTCTCGCCGGCGTGCAATGGCAGCGATCCCGGCGAGCCGGAGACGATCACGTCGCCCGGCCGCAGGAAATAGCCCTGGCTCAGATAATTGATGAGCTGCGGCACGCCGAAGATCATGAGATCGGTGGTCGCATTCTGACGCTCGATGCCGTTGACGCGCGTGATGATGCGATGCTTCGACGGATCGCCGAATTCGTCGGGCGTCATCAGCCATGGCCCGAAACTGCCCGATTGCTCGAAATTCTTGCCGAGCCCGAATTGCCGGTTATGGCCCTGATACTCGCGCACTGAGCCTTCGTTGTAGCAGGCATAGCCGGCGACATGGTCGAGCGCGCGCTCCACCGGGATATGCCGCCCGCCCTTGCCGATGACGACCGCGAGCTCGCCCTCGTATTCGTATTTCCGCGAGATCGTCGGATCGGGACAGAGGATCGGCTGCAAATGCCCGACCTGGCTGCAGGGCATGCGCAGGAAAATCTGCGGATATTTCGAGGAGGTGGTGAGGCCGGTCTCGTTGATGTGGAGCTTGTAGTTGAGCGCGAGGCACCAGATCGCGTTGGGCTCGGTGATGAGCGGATCGAGCGCGACGTCGCCGAACGAATGATCGGGCTTGCGGCCCTTGGCCGCGGCCGCGGCCTTGGCGAAACCGCCCTCCATCTCGATGAGGCCCTTGAGGCTGCGCGGCAGCTCCGGCGCCGCCTTCGGCAAGGCGACGAAATTCTTGTCATCGACCATGACGCCGACGCCAGCCTCGCCCTTGAGCCGGTATGAGATCAGCCGCATCGCCCCTCCCCTTGGGATTTCTCTTCCTCTCAACGCCGAGAGTGGCGAATAACGCGGCGCTGGGCAAGAGTATCGCGACGATCGGGAGAAAATCAGCGAGTATGACAAAGGAGCGTGTGTCCCCTCTCCGCCGCGAAGCGGGGGAGAGGGAGGGGCCCGTCGCGTAAGCGACGGGAGGGTGAGGTGGGACTTGAAGCAGACACCTACCTCACCCGCTCAGCCGGCTTGTGCCGGCTTCGCACCCTCTCCCCCCGCTAGCGGGCGGAGAGGGTTTTGGGAGTACGCACCTTATTCGATTCTGTTTCGTCGCAATGTTCTAGCGCCGCCCCAGCGCCGTCTTGAAGCTCGCGCGGGTCGCGGCGCCGTGGATGAAGGCGTAATCCTGCGGCGGCGGCGCGCCGGGCATGAGCTTCAGCGCAACAAAGACCGGCCCCGGCTCGCGCAACAGGCCGGGGATTTTCGCTTCGAAATCGTCGAGCGTTGCGATGGTATCGGCACGGCGATAGCCGGCGGCGCGCGCGATCGCCGCGAAATCCACCCGGCCGCGTCCGGGGATCGGATGCCCGCCATTGGCCTCGTACATCCCATTCTCGCAGAGGAAATGCAGCAGATTGGCGGGCTTCTGGCTGGCGATCGTCACCAGCGTCCCGAGATTCATAAGGAGGCTGCCATCGCCATCGAGGATGACGACGCGCTTGTCCGGCCGGGCGAGCGCCAGGCCCAGCGCGCAGGACGACGCCTGGCCCATCGCGCCGATCGAGTAATAGGTGAGATCGTAATCCGGCCGGATGGCGTGCCATTCCTGCGCCGCCTGATAGACCGGCACGATGACCTCGCCCTGCACTTGGCGCGCCAGAATCTTGAAGCAGAGATCGCGCTGCATCGCGCTCACATCTGCCTCCCGATCAGCAAAGCCGTCGGATAGGCTTTGGCATAGGCCGCGTCGATGGCGGGGCGAATATGGCGCTCGTCGCCTTGATTCTCGATGAGCGCATGCGGAATCTGCATTGCATCGAGGATTGGCTCGACGATGCGCAGGCCGAAGCTCTTCGACTGCGTCGGCGGCACGCCCGGCTCCTTTTGCAAGAGGCCCGCCATGACGCAGACCGGCATTTTGTACTCGCAGCCGGCGGAGCGCAGCGCGTTGATCGAATCAAGCAGCCCCGTATATTGGATGAGCAGCAGGGCGCGCCTGTCGCAGACCGACATCGCGGCGCAGATCGAGACGCCCTCGTCCTCCTTGCAGACGCGAATGAGGCGAAAGCGCTTGTCCTCGACCAGCGGCCACAACAAGCCCGCGCTCGTTGTGATGTCGGGCACCGAGACGACGAATTCGATACGGCTCGCCGCGATCTGATCGAGAATGGCCGCGCCGGTGACGGGCTCACCGCTCATCTCCGATCTCCGCGCATTGACGCCGCTCCCCGCTCTCTGCCCGCTCATCTTCGCACTGGCGCTTCGCCGAAGGCAAGACGCGGCGCTTGAAACCGCGACGCGCCGCGATTAGGGTCGCGCCTCAGGTCGAAGCCATCGTCTCCGATGTCGCGGTCGGCCTCTTCCTCGAGCCGCAAAAGATCGCGCGCGTGGTGACGCCGTGCTCGAGCGATATCAAAGACTTCGTCATACATGCGAATTACGCCTCGACCAAGGTCATTGGCGAGCGGCCCGATGCGGTCGGCGCCTTTTGCGCCGGCTGGTTCGAGGCCGTCGATATCATGCTGCGCGACAAGGACCAGGCCGTGCGCAATCGCTGGAAATCAGCCGTGCGTCCCTCGACTGCTTGCGCCAAACGGCGCTCGCGCTCGGGATGAGGCGATTTTCTTAATGCCATTCACCAGCTTGCCTCACCCTGAGCCCGTCGAAGGGCGCAGGATCGTATTGCAGCGCTTTGGTCGAGAACTTGCTCCGCGCCACGTTATCGCGCGAAATCCGGATCGAGCCGCTCGGCGAGCCGCATCCAATATTGCCAGGAATGATCCTCGCGCGGCGCGTTGCGTCCCATCGACATCTGCGCCTTGGTGCGCGCCTGGAGATCGTCGGGGATCGGCCTGGGCCTGGCGCCCGTCGCCATCACCCGCTCTTGCAGCTTGCACGCCTCGACGAGCGCGCGCATCCAGCCGAAAGCCTCGCCAATCGACGCGCCGACGCTCAACAGCCCGTGATTGTTCATGACGAGCGCGTGCTTGCTGCCAAGATCCGCGAGGATGCGCGGCACCTCGTCCTCCTCGCGCGCGAGCCCTTCGAAATCGTGATAGCCGACCTCGCCATGAAGGAAGCAGCCGCCCTGGGCGAAGATCTGCAACCCGCCCTCGATCGAGCCGACGACCGTGCCCGCGCTCTCATGCGTATGGAAGACGCAGTGAATATCGGGCCGCGCCCTCAAGATCCCGGAATGGAAATTGTAGCCGGCCGGCGCCAGCCGCACCCCGGCATGGCTCAGGACGTTGCGATTGTAGTCGGCGGTCGCGAGCGCCGCCGCCGTGATCTCGTCCCAGCCGAGCCCCAGGGGGTTCATGAGGAAGGTCTCGGTGCCGGGAATGCGCAAGGTGATGTGGTTGAGCGTGTCGGCGTTCCAGCCGAGATGATGCGCCACGCGGAACGCCGCGGCGAGCTCGCGGCGCAATTTGCGCTCGACCTCGCTCGGCTCGCGCTTCAAGGCAACGCCGCCGATGCGTGACAGCGCGTTCCGCTCGCTCATGCCATCCTCCCCTTCATTCGACTTCACTGCCCCTTTTAGGCCCGCCGCCGCAAATGAGAAAGTGGCCGCTCCTGTGGCCATCGGCGTTTGGCAAAATCGGTATCAGAAGCTACTTTCTTGCCATGCGCGCCGTGGGATTGAAAACCCTCAAGAACAAGCTCAACCAATATGTGCGAATGGCGGCAAACGGCGAGACCATCCTCGTCACCGACCGTGGTCGCGTCATTGCTCAACTCTGTCCGCCGCGCGCCGGACGCAGTTCGATCCCCGCCGACGCGACGCTGGCCGAGGCCGTGCGCCAAGGTTGGCTCTCGCCCCCGGCTCTGCCGAGCGGCGAGGTGCCGCCGCGACTGCCGGTCGCTCTCTTCGCGACACTGATGCGCGAGTTGAAAGCGGATCGCGACGGGCGTTGATTTGCGCGAATTGCGGGCGCGATGATCTATCTCGATACCTCACTCGCTCTGGCGCATGTGCCGCTGCGCGGCTGCCCCAGAACGACGGATCAATTGAGCCCGGGTGCTCAGCTCCAGGCGCGCTGCGTCGCCGGGCGCGCGGCGATCGCGTCGTGCCAGCGGGTGAGGTTGGGGAAATCGCCGAGCCCCATCCCCTCCTTGCCGTGGATGTGCACATCGGGATAGCAAGAGATATCGGCGATCGAAAATTCGCTGCCGGCGAGATAGGCGGTCTCGGCCAGGCGGCGGTCGAGCACGCCGAAGCAGTCGCGCACCGCGGTTTCGTAATGCTTCTTCGCCTGCGGCACGTTTTCGGGGAAGCGATGCATGAAGAGCCCGTATTGCTGCGCCAAGGGCGTGAAGGTCGAGCTGCCATAGAACAGCCATTGATCGATCGGCAAGCGGCGCCGCGGATCGGCGGGATAGAGCGCGCCGCCCGCCTTCTCGGCGAGGTATTTGAGCATCGCGCCTGACTCGCAGAGCGTGACGCGCGCTCCGCCCGGCCCGTCATCGTCGACCAGCGCCGGAATCTT
>DATEKH010000221.1:0-3283 GCA_035277525.1 Allostellaceae bacterium | reverse complement strand
AAGCGATCCGTCGGCGATGGTTGCCCGGGATTGGGCTTGATGGCAGAGTGCCCCCATGATCAAGAGCGATAGCCGATGAGCGTCGTCGTCACGGGAGCCGCCGGCTTCATCGGCTTTCATGTGTCGCAAGCCTTGCTGGAGAGGGGTGATTCCGTCATCGGGATCGATAGCCTCAGCGACTATTATTCCGTTGCGCTGAAGGAGGCGCGGCTCGAACGCCTGAAGCAGGCGCGCGGATTCGCCTTTCACCGGGTGGATATCGCCGAGCGCGGCGCATTGGAGAGAATATTCAAGCAGCACCCGCAGATCGATCGCATCGTCCACCTCGCGGCGCAGGCGGGCGTTCGCCATTCGATCGAGAATCCGCGCGCCTATGGCGCAGCAAACCTCATCGGCCATCTCGAAGTGCTCGAGGCGTCGCGCAATCTGAAGGGCCTCAAGCATCTGGTCTTCGCAAGCTCGTCGTCGGTCTATGGCGGCAACACGAAGCTTCCCTTCGCGGTCGAGGATCGGGTCGATACGCCCCAATCGCTCTACGCGGCGACGAAGAAAGCCGACGAGCTGATGAGCTGCAGCTATGCTCACCTCTACGGCATTCCGACCACAGGTCTGCGTTTCTTCACCGTTTACGGGCCGTGGGGCCGGCCGGACATGGCGGCGTGGCTGTTCACGGCGGCGATCCTCGGCGGCACTCCGATCAAGCTGTTCAATCGCGGGTTGATGCGGCGGGACTTCACTTATATCGATGACATCGTGAATGGCGTCCTGCTCTGCCTCGACAAGCCGCCGCACGGCGCGCTGCCCTACAAGATTTACAATCTCGGAAATCACCGAAGCGAGGAGCTGATGCGGCTCGTCGCGCTGTTGGAAAGCGCGATCGGTCGCAAGGCGAAGCTCGAGCTGCTGCCGATGCAGCCGGGCGATGTCGAGGCAACCTATGCCGATATCTCCGAGACGACGCGCGATCTCGGATTTTCGCCGACGACGAGCATCGATGTCGGCGTGCCGCGCTTCGTCGATTGGTATTTAGAGTTCCACAAAGGGCGCTAGCGGGAGCGGCGATCACATCGATGGCATAGCCGCGTGGCCGCGATCGCGGCCGTTTTTATGACGCGATCGAAATGATGAGCCACGCGAAACCGATGACAACGGCCCATGACGCAAGGCTCGCCGCGGTTATGAAGACGAGCTTGGCGCGATCAAACGGCGGAGGCGGCTCAATTCGCGCGGGCTCGATCGCGTCCGATCGAAATCGCAGCGCATCGCCAGTCAATTTCAGATTTCGAGCCATCCTGATCCATTGAGATACTCGCTTCAGCGAGAGACCAACGTGATCTTTCCGTGATCGATGCGAAGACGCGGAGATCGCGGTTTGGCTCGCCGAATCGCACTCGAGTCTCAGAGCGATCAAGTTCCCTAGATCGGAGAATTCACTGCGCTCGGACGCGCCGCTCACGTCTCGGGCGATCTCGAATGTTGGAATTGTTCGAATTCACTTCCAATGACTTTACCAATCGAGTACCCATGAATAACAAAAGCGCGGCCGAAGGGGGCTTGGTCGAGCAATCGCACCGGGCGTAAGGCGATTGGGGGATCGATATGGACGACGTAGCGCTAGACGAAGCGCCTGCAGGCGTTGAGAGTGGACTCGAGAAGCCACATCTGAATTACTTGAAACTCGCCGTCTTCTTAGCTGCGACGATTGCATCGTGGCTCATCGTCGTCGCGCTCTCGCGCCTTGTCGAAGCCTTGTAACGCAATCCTGAGTTAAGATCGCGAAGCCGGATCGACGCTATCCCGGCCGCGATAGGATTCCGGATTTGCCTCACGAGCGTTGAAGGGCCGTCCGAACGGGGCTCCATCAGCGCGCCTCCTCATCGCCTAACCCTCCCGCATCCGTCAGAAAAATGACAGACGCCTGACGGGATTTTTTACAACTCGAAGAAGGTGGGTGGCGGAGGGGACAGGATTCGAACCTGCGATAGGCTGTGACACCTATAACGGTTTAGCAAACCGCCGCCTTCAGCCACTCGGCCACCCCTCCACCGTTGAGCGGTGCGACACGGCGTATGCCGCTGAGGGTTCTAGTGACGGCTCGTGAGGGTGTCAACGCGGCCACGCCGTCGCCCAATCCACCACGCGTTCGCCAATTGCGGCGAAAAAGCCCGTATTGTTTACAAGATTTTAAGAGACTTGCCTCGATCATTCCGCGCGTAGAACGCCATGAGGAGGGGGACATGAATTTGTCCAAACGCTCGGTCGAGATGCTGCTCGACCTGGTCGAAATCAAGCTGAGCTACATGGATATTTCGGACCGCGAGGATGCCCGCGATATGGAAATCCTCGAGCGGTGCCGCGAGGAGCTGCAAAGCCTCGACCGGCAGCCGGGCAGCAATGTCGCCGCTTTTTGCGAGCCGATGCGCCGCGCCGGACGTCCCCGCACCGCCGCCTAAAGGCCGCGTGCCGCCCCGCTCAGGACGGCACGTTCATGCCGCGCTGAACCGCGGGACGGGCGCCGATCGCCCCAAACCAGCGCGCGACATTGGGAAACTCCGCCAGCTCGACCTTGTGCCACTCGTGCCGCGCAACCCACGGATAGGTCGCGATATCGGCGATCGAATAAGCGCCCGCGAGATAATCGACCTGCCCGAGCCGGGCATTCATGACGCCGTAGAGCCGCCGCGTCTCCTTGGTGTAGCGCTCGGCGCCGTAAGGATTGGGCTCCTTCACCTGGCGCAGGAAGTGATGCGCCTGGCCGAACATCGGTCCGACACCGCCCATCTGAAACATCAGCCACTCGATCGTCTCGATCCGGGCGACGGGCTCGCGCGACAAGAGCTTGCCGGTCTTCTCGGCGAGATAGATCAGGATGGCGCCCGATTCGAACACGTTGAGCGGCTTGCCGCCCGGCCCGTCGCTGTCGATGATCGCCGGGATTTTGGAATTGGGATTGATCGCGACGTATTCGGACTTGAACTGGTCGCCCTGGCCGATATGGATCGGATGGACCTTGTAGGGCAGCCCGATCTCCTCGAGCATGATGGAGACTTTCTTGCCGTTGGGCGTGCCCCAGGTATAGAGGTCGATCATTCCTTCCTCCGCGCTTTTGCGCCATTAATATGCCGGCATAGGCCGCCTTCAAGGCAAGGAGAGAGATGATGGCTGGCGGGGCGGAGATGGTTGTCCAGCCGGTGATCTTGTCTGGGGGGTCTGGGACGCGGCTGTGGCCGCTGTCGCGGGCGCAATACCCAAAGCAGCTTTTGCCGCTGGTGTCGGCGCGGAC
>DATEKH010000220.1:0-14013 GCA_035277525.1 Allostellaceae bacterium | reverse complement strand
GAGATCGAGACGGTCACGCTTCCGGCCTGGGATTGCCTGCCTTATGACCGCGTCTCGCCCAATCCCGAAATCACCAGCCGGCGGATCGAGGCGCTGACCCGGCTGGCAACACCGGCAGAGAGCAGGTCGCGCCGCATCGTTTTGACCACCGTTAACGCCGCGACGCAGCGCGTGCCGCCGCGCAAGCTCTTCGAGGGCCGCGCGCTGCGCTTGGAGCCCGGCGGCGAGATGCCGCGCGACCGGCTCATCGGCTTTCTCCTGCGCAACGGCTACAACCGCACGGATACGGTGCGCGAGCCGGGCGAATTCGCGGTGCGAGGCGGCATCGTCGACCTCTTTCCCTCGGGGGCGCGCGCGCCGGTGCGGCTCGATTTTTTCGGCGATGTGATCGAAGCGATGCGCAGCTTCGATGCGTTGACCCAGCGCACGACCGGCACGGCGGCGGAGCTGAGCCTCAAGCCGGTCAGCGAGGTCTTGCTCGACGAGACGGTGATCCATCGCTTTCGCACGCGCTATCGCGAACAATTCGGCACGGTCGCCGATAACGACCCGCTCTACGAGGCGGTGAGCGCGGGCCATCGCTATATCGGCATGGAGCATTGGCTGCCGCTCTATTACGAAAGCCTCGAGACCATCTTCGATTACCTGCCCGGCGCGGCGCTGGCGCTCGACCATCAGGCCGAGGCGGTGCGCGCCGACCGCCTCGCCTCGGTCGCGGATTTCTACGCGGCGCGGCGTCAGGCCGGGGCGGTCAAGGACGCGCCGCTCTATCGCCCGGTCGAGCCAAAGCAGCTCTTCCTCGAGGATGCGGAATGGCAAGGAATTCTTGCCCCACGCGCGGTCGGGGAGCTCACGCCTTTCGCTTCGGCGCAAGGAGCCGATGGCGGGGCGCGGCCAGGCCTCGAGTTCTCGGCGGCGCGCGCCGATCCCTCGCGCAATCTGTTCGATCGGGTGCGCGAGCAGTTCGATGACGAACGGCGGGCCGGCCGGCGCGTGCTCGTCGCCGCCTACAGCACAGGCTCGGCGGAGCGGTTGGGCGCGCTCTTGAAGGAACATGGCGCGGGGGAGGCACAACCGGTCGCGCGCTGGGAGGCGTTCCGCGCGCTCGCCCCCGGGACCATCGGGCTCGCGGTGCTGACGATCGAGCGCGGCTACGGGTTTGACGATATCGTCCTCGTCACCGAGCAGGATATCTTGGGCGACCGCCTGGCGCGCAGCCCGCGACGTCGCGCCAATTACGACCAGTTCGTCGCCGAGGTCTCGACCCTCGTGCCGGGCGATCTCGTCGTTCACGCCGAGCACGGGATCGGCCGCTATGACGGGCTCGTCACGCTCGAGGTCGCGGGCGCGCCGCATGATTGCCTGCGCGTGCTCTATGCCGGAGACGACAAGCTGTTCGTGCCGGTCGAGAATATCGAGGTGCTGTCGCGCTACGGCTCGGAGGACTCCGCGGCGCAGCTCGACCGCTTGGGCGCGGCGTCGTGGCAATCGCGCAAGGCGCGGGTCAAGAAGCGGATCAAGGACATCGCCGAAGAGCTGATCGCGGTGGCGGCGCAGCGCCAGCTCAAGGATGGCGAGGCGATGGGCCGTCCCGAGGGTGCCTATGAGGAATTCGCCGCGCGCTTTCCCTATCCCGAGACCGAGGATCAGGACCGCGCCATTCTCGACACGCTCACCGACATGGCGTCGGGCAAGCCGATGGACCGGCTCATTTGCGGCGATGTCGGCTTCGGCAAGACCGAGGTGGCGCTGCGCGCGGCATTCGTGGCGGCGATGAGCGGCACGCAGGTCGCGGTGGTGGTGCCGACCACTTTGCTCGCGCGCCAGCATTTCCACAGCTTCAAGGAACGTTTCGCCGGCCTGCCCTTGCGCATCGAGCAGATCTCGCGGCTCGTCAGCGCCAAGGATGCCGCTCAAATCCGCAAGGATCTGGCCGAAGGCCGCATCGATATCATCATCGGCACCCATTCGCTTCTCGGTAAGAGTATCGCTTTCAAGCGCCTGGGGTTGCTGGTCGTCGACGAAGAGCAGCATTTCGGCGTGACGCAGAAAGAGCGGCTGAAGCAATTGAAGGCCAATGTGCATGTGCTGACGCTCACGGCGACGCCGATTCCGCGAACCTTGCAACTCGCCTTGGCCGGGGTGCGCGACATGAGCGTCATCGCCACGCCGCCGGTCGATCGTCTGGCGGTGCGCACTTTCGTGCTGCCGTTCGATGGGGTGGTGGTGCGCGAGGCAGTGCTGCGTGAGCTTCATCGCGGCGGTCAATGCTTCTATGTCGCGCCGCGCATCAGCGATCTCGACGAGGTGCAGCTTCGACTGAAGGAGCTGGTGCCCGAGGCCAAGGTGGCCGTGGCGCATGGACAAATGGCGCCGACGCGGCTCGAAGACGTAATGACGGCGTTCGACGAGCACGCCTATGACGTGCTGCTCTCGACCAACATCATCGAATCGGGCCTCGATATTCCGAGCGCCAACACCATGATCGTCCATCGCGCCGACATGTTCGGTCTCGCCCAGCTCTATCAGCTGCGCGGCCGCATCGGGCGCAGCAAATTGCGGGCCTATGCCTATCTAACTCTGCCGGTTGGCAAGGCGCTGACCGAAACCGCGCAACGCCGCCTCGAAGTGATGCAAACCCTCGACACGCTCGGCGCGGGCTTCGCGCTCGCGAGCCATGATCTCGATATCCGCGGCGCCGGCAATCTTCTTGGCCAGGAGCAATCGGGCCATGTGCGCGAGGTCGGCATCGAGCTCTATCAGCAAATGCTCGAAGAGGCGGTGATCGCCGCCCGCAGCGGCGAGGCGGGGCTGGGCGCGCCGGCGGAGGAATGGACGCCGCAGATCACCATCGGCACACCGGTGCTGATCCCCGAGACCTATGTGGCCGATCTTCCGGTGCGGCTTGGCCTCTATCGCCGCATCGCGCAGCTCGTCGACCGGCGCGAGATCGACGCCTTTGCCGCCGAGCTGATCGACCGGTTCGGACCCTTGCCCGAGGAAGTCGGCAATCTCTTGGAGATCATCGCCATCAAGCGGCTTTGCCGCGACGCCGGCGTCGAGAAGGTCGAGGCCGGCGAGAAGGGCGCCTCGATCGCCTTCCACAACAACCGCTTCGCCAACCCGGCGGGGCTCGTCGTGTTCCTGCAGGAGAACGCCGCGACCGCCAAGCTGCGGCCCGATCAGCGCCTCGTCATCATGCGCAATTGGGAAGATACCGGCGCGCGGCTGCGCGGCGTCGGCGCGATCCTGAAGCGCCTCGCCGAGATCGCCGCGGCGCCGCAAGCGCAATTCGCCAAGGCGCAGTGAGGAGACATGCTGCTGCACGGTGGTGAGACGATGTGCGCGATCACATCGACTGGCGATGCCGTACACACACTCTCCTTACCCTGAGCGAAGTCGAAGGGCGCCGAATGATTTTGCAGCGCTTGCGTGCTGCGAAGAATGTAAACGTAAATCCCCACGGAGTTCCGACCGCTGCAATTCGATCGCGCGCCCTTCGACTTCGCTCAGGGTGAGGACGATTTCTTTGTGGCTTCTGTTTAGCGCTGACTCGCTTCGGCCGGCGCGCCGTTCTGCAGCAGATCGAACACTGGAAGGAAGAATTCGGGCTCCTGCGCCCCTGAGACGGCATATTGGCCGCCGAAAATGAAGCAGGGCACGGCGTTGATGCCAAGGCGGCGCACATTGCCGTCCTCGGCGAGGATTGCCTCGCGCTCGGCGTCGCTGCGCAAAAACGCCGCGGCCGCGTTTCGGTCGAGCCCGGCCTCGGCCGCGATCTCGGCGAGCGTTTCGATATCGCCGATGTCGCGGCCCTCGAGGAAATAGCCCGAAAAAAGCCGGTCGACCACGGCGTCGGCGCGGCCCGAGCTTGCGGCGTGGCGGATGAGGCGATGCGCGTTGCGCGTGTTGGGGCTGCGTTTGATGCGCTCGAAGGCGAAATCGATCGCGACGCTCGCCCCTGCCTCGGCAATGGTGCGGTGGATGCGCCGCGAATGCGCGCCGTCGCCGAATTTGGCGGCGATGTAATCGGCGCGCGCCATGCCTTCCTCGGGCATGTCCGGATTGAGCTGAAACGGCCGCCAGGTGATGTCGGCCTCGATCTCGGGCCGGAGCGTCAGCGCCTTTTCGAGCCGGCGCTTGCCGATGAAGCACCAGGGGCAGACCACGTCGGAGACGATGTCGATATGCATGGTGCGATTATAGCACGCCCTTGACCCGGAAAACGCCGGGAACGACGATGCGCCCCATGGCGGATTTCGATCTCACGCGGCGCGTGGCGCTGGTGACAGGTGCCTCGCGCGGGCTCGGGCGGCATTTCGCCGGCGTTCTGGCAAAGGCTGGCGCGTCGGTCGTGCTCGCCGCGCGCCACGAGGATCAGCTCGCCGAAGCCGCCGCCGAGATCGGCAAAGCCAAGGGCAGCGTCGTCGCTTTGCCGCTCGACGTGACCGACGGCAAGAGCGTGCGTCAGTGCTTCGCCGCGGCCGAGGCCGCGCTCGGGCCCGTCGATATCCTCGTGAACAATGCCGGGATCGCGATCTCGAAACCGCTTCTGGAGCACAGCGAGGAGGATTGGGACCGCGTGCTCGACACCAATCTGAAGGGCGCGTGGCTGATGTCGCGCGAGGCGGCTTCGCGCTGGATCGAGCTGCGTCGCCGCGGGCGGATCATCAACATCTCCTCGCTGCTGGCGCTCAGGACCATCCGCAATGTGCCAAGCTATACGGCAGCCAAAGCCGGGCTCGATCATTTGACGCGCACCCTCGCGGTCGAGCTCGCGCGCTACGGCATTACCGTCAACGCGATCGCGCCGGGCTATGTCGAGACCGACATGAATCGCGGCTTTCTGAGGAGCGAGGCGGGCAGGGCGCTCACCGCCCGCATTCCCGCGGGCCGTATCGGCGCGCCCGAGGACATGGACGGCGCGCTCTTGCTCTTGGCGTCGGATGCCGGCGCCTATCTCAACGGCGTCGTCCTGCCGGTCGATGGCGGTCACGCGGTAAGCGTCGTCTGACGCCATGCCGCGCGATCTGCCGCCCGAAGCCGGCGCCATCTTCCGCTTCATTGCCGAACGGACCGGCGCCGAAGTAAGCGAGGCGCGGATCGAGACGCTCGCCGGCGGTGCGGTGCTGCGTCATGACCGGCTCGATTTCACCTTAAGCGGCGGGACGATGCCGGGCCCGCAAAGCTGGGTGCTGCGCCGCGATGGCGCATCGAAGCTCGGCCTCGGTCTGACGCGCGCTCGCGAATTCGCGCTGCAGCGCGCGCTATTCCGCGCCGGCCTCGCGGTCGCCGAGCCGCTTGTCATGTGCTGCGATGAAAGCGTTTTCGGCGCGCCGTTCTTTCTCATGCGCCGCCTCGACGGGGTCGCCGACGGCGCCGCTGTGGTGCAGCAAGGCGAGAACGCGGCGCTCGCGGGCGCGCTTGGCGCCGAGCTCGCCCGTCTTCACGGGCTTGATCTTGGTGGCGTTTTGCAGGTCCTTGGAGCGCCGCCCGAAGATGCGGCCACGGCGCGCCTCGCCGAACTCGCCGCGTGCCTCGAGGCGGATGAGGATCCGCATCCGGTGGCGCAATGGGCGCTGCGCTGGCTCGAGCGCAGGAAACCGTCGCCGGCAAAGCCGGTGCTTTGCCACGGCGACTTCCGCACCGGGAACTATCTCGTCCAAGACGGCCGGCTCGCGGGCGTGCTCGATTGGGATTTTGCACACTGGGGAGACCCCGACGAGGACATCGCGTGGTTCTGCTCGCGGCATTGGCGCTTCGGCGCCGTGGCGCGCGAAGCGGGCGGGATCGCGCCGCGCGAAAGCTTTTATCGCGCCTACGAAGCTGTCGCAGCCCGCATGATCGATTGCGGCCGCGTCCGGTACTGGGCGGTGATGGCCTCGCTGCGCTGGCTCGTGATCGCCTTGAAGCAGCGCGACCGGTTCTTGAAGCGGGGCGAGTGCTCGCTCGACCTTGCCCTGACCGGGCGCCGCGTTGCCGAATGTGAGCACGAGATTCTGGTCCTGACATCCGAGCCGGGATCGCGCGCACGACCCGCTCTTTGCTCGAAACGGGCGGGAGAGGAGGGCTGCGAGGGCTCGACGCAGAGCGGGTTTCGCGACCGGCCGAGCGGCGACGAACTGGCGACTCTGGCGCGGCCGATCGGTGGCGCCGACCCGCTCGCGATGCGCGCCGCCGCCATCGCCGGGCGCGAGCGCGCTTCCGGCGCGGCAGCCTTCGACGATTGCCGCGCCATGCTGGCCACACGTTACGGCGCGGCCGCAGACCGCGTGCTTTTGGAGCGCTTTGCCGAAGAGATCCATGCCGGCGTGTTCGATCGGGGCACGGCGCAGGACGACGCGCTCGCCGTCATGGCAGCCATCACGCGCCAGAAGCTGGAGGGCAGCAATCCCGAGTTTCTCGCGGCCGAGGAGACGCGCGGCCCTTCGTCTCGAACCGTTTAGCCGAGCGCTACACTTCGTTCCAGAACGGCTTGGCCTTGCGCAATTTCTTGGCGGCCGAGGGAAAGCGCTCGCGGCAGAACTCGACCTCATGCGCAAGCCAGCCATTGGCGAGACCTTGCGGGCGCGAGGAGAGCGGCAACTCATTGATCAAGGAACGCGCCACCAACGCGTCGTTGAGATGGCCGAGCGAATCTTGGACGGCGATCAGCCGCTCCAGATATTCGTCGATAGCATTTTTATCGAACATATCTTCAAACATTTCAACAGGATATCTCATTTTCTTGGCCTGAATCCTTAATTCATGAAAGGATTCCTGTCGGGCGAGATCGACCACCTTCAAGCGCTTTCGCAAACGACGATGATTCTTGGCCAGAAGCGTGGTTGCGAAGTCTTTGAGATTTCCGCGCCATTCGGCTGCGAATTCGGGTGCCGCATGATGCAGCCAATTGGCCGCGGCAATCGCGCTCGCCACCTCATTGCCCTCGGCCTGGAAATTCACCGGGCCGGGCAAGGCTCGCCGCCGCGCCTCGCGCGCGCAGGCTTCGAGCTCCAGCAAGGCCGGCTCGTCCTCGAGCGCCGCCGCCATCGGCCGCAACGTGCCGGCAAGGAACACATCCCATTCGCGCACGCGGCTGTAGCGCTTGCCAAGGGCCGAGAGACGCGCGCCCAGGGCTTTGCGTTCGGCTTCGGGCAGAACCGAGCGGAAGGCCGAAATGAGCGAGCGCAACCGCCGCAACCCGACGCGAAAGCGATGCACGCTCTCGGGCCGCTCGGTCTCGCCGCGGTGATTGGGATGGCGCAGCCCGCGCAAGCTCGCACCGAGCAGCGCTTGCAACCCCGCTCCGACCGTGGTGTCGGGCGAGATCGTAGGCGACGTGCTCGAACCGATCTCAAGGACGGAAGCCGTCGCCGGGCCACGCCTCAGCGCCTCAGTCATTTTTTCTGCCTCCGGGGCTTGCTAGTTTTGTACCGGTTCGATGGCAGCTGGGGAAGCCGGGCTTTTCCCGAATCCTGTGGATAAATCGGGAGTAGGGACAAAATCAGAGATATCATAGATAGTTATGCGTGAAATCGGAGTTGTTGCATGAAGCCTGAAATTGTGGTTGCGCCGCGTCTTCTCGAGCCGGTCATGGCGGAGCTCGGCGAGAATTTCGTCGTGCACAAATTGTTCGAGGCACGAGAGGCGCAGGCTTTTTTGGCGCCGCTCAAGGACAGGATCCGCGGCTTTGCCAGTTTTACGGGCTATCGCGTCCCCGCGGAATTGATTGCCGCCCTGCCGCACCTCGAAATCATCGCGACGATGAGCGTCGGCACCGATCACATCGATCTCAAGGCCGCGCGCGCCCGCGGCATCGCCGTAACCTATGCCCCGGACGTGCTAACCGATTGCGTCGCCGATATCGGCATGGCCTTGGTACTGGCGGTGGCCAGGCGAATCGTCGTGGCCGACCGTTTCGTCCGCGATGGGCTGTGGCGCAAACGGGCATTCCCACTTGCGACCAAAGTGGGCGGCGCGACCATGGGGATTTTAGGGCTTGGCCGCATCGGCAAGGCCGTGGCGAAGCGCGCCGAGGCTTTCGGGATGCGCGTCGTCTATTTCGGCCGCCGGCGCCAGCCCGACATGCCCTATCCGTTTTTCGACGATCTCAAAGCCATGGCGCGGGCGAGCGATTATTTGATGCTGGCCGCGCCAGGCGGCGAGGCGACGCGCCATCTCGTTGATGCGTCGGTCATCGAGGCGCTCGGCCCCAAAGGGGTGATCGTCAACATCGCGCGCGGCAGCGTCGTCGATGAAGCGGCGATGGTGGCGGCGCTGCGCGAGGGCCGGCTCGGCGGTGCCGGGCTCGACGTCTACGAGGACGAGCCGAACGTGCCAGCGGCCCTGATGGCGCTCGACAATGTCGTGCTGCTGCCCCATCTCGCCAGCGCGACCGAGGCCACAAGGCTCGCCATGGGCCGGCTGATGATCAAAAATCTCAAGGCGCAGTTTGCCGGCAAGCCGCTGATCACGCCGGTTCCGTGAGGCCGGCTCGAGCCGGCGGCGACACCCCCTTAGGGGTGGCTCACCTCGACCGCTGCGACGCGGCGCTCGCCCTCGAGAAGCTCGAAGCCTTTGGCGTAGGCCTTTAGCGCGAACGTCCGGCGCGCCAGCGACATCGCTTCCGCATCACCCTCGCATTGGATGGTTTCGGCGCCCATGAGTTGATCGTCCGCGCCGAGGAAGTAGCAGCGATATTGAGCCATGTCGTCCTCCCTTTGGCTCAGCCCGGGTGGAAACTCGCTTCAATATTCTGGTCGGATCGTGCCAATCATGTCACGACCCGGCGCGTTGTGCCAGTGGCCATTGCGCATTTGAGAGCGTCGCAGCCGTCGCTTCGGCGGCGTCGCTTTGCAGTGCAGCGAGATTCTCGCTCGCCATGGTCATTGCGATCTCGGAGAGCTTGCCCGCCTCGGCGAGATATTGCTCGGTCGCGGTTTCCGCATAGCGGCGCTGGCATTCGAAGGCGTCGATCGGGCTCCGGCAGGCAGCGAGGACCTGCCAGGCGGCGCTGTCCTCGCGCAGCCGCGCCGCGGTGAAGCGCGTCATTTCTTCGGCGAAGGCCGAAACGCCGCGCGCCAGCATGCGATATGCGCGTTGGTTCATCGCGAGCAGCGAGGCCACCTGCCCGTCCCAGCCCTCGGCCGGCCGGAAGGCAGCGGCTTTGGCTGCCGCTTTCTTGGGATGGGTCTGATCCGGCATGGTCCTTGGTCCTTCCTCCGTTCCGCGAATTATCGGTCAACAGACCACGATCGCGGCGAAGGCGGTTTGATCTGGATCAAGAACGGGCCGCGGCAGTGCGCCGCAGGCCATCAGGCGGGGCCGAAGAGCGTGTTGTCGCGCAAATCGCCGGCGCGCGCCCGCTCGAGCTCCTGGCTGTAGCGCCTGAGCGCATAAGCCTCGGTGATGAAGCCGATGACGCGATGATCGGTCGCGCTCGCCACCACGGGCAAGGCTTCGAGCTCGGCGGTGAGGAAAAGATCGAGCGCCGCGCGCACATTCTGCTGCGGCAGCAGAAATTGATTGGCACCCTGGCGCAGATCGCCCGCGACCAGGGTCGCGAGCCTCTCGTCGAGATCGGGATTGTGCGCATCGGGCGTCAGCACCATCCCGGCATAGTTCCCGGCCTTGTCGAGCAGGAAAGCGCGCTTCGTTCCGCCCAAGGGGAATTGCCGGCGCAATTCGGCGAGCGGCAGATCCTCGGGAATGGTGTGAATGTCGCGCCGCATCAGCTTGATCGCCGTAAGGTCGCGCACCCAGCCGATATCGGCGGCGCCGCGGATCGGCACGCCGCGCACATGGAAGCGCCAGGTCGCGAAGGAATAGCCGAAGCCGACGCGCACGATCATCGAGGCGACGATCACGCCGACCATGACGCCGATCGAGGCGTAGAAATTGGCGGTGAGCTCCAGGATCAGCAGGATCATCGTCACCGGCGCGCCGACGATCGCCGTCGCCATCGAGCCCATGCCGACGAGCGTGTAGGCGATCACATCGGGGGGATGGAACGGCGTCAAATGCTGCACGATCACGCCGCAGCCTGCGCCAAAGAGCGCGCCAAGGAAGAGCGACGAGCTGAACAGGCCGCCGCGGAATCCCGAGCCCACCGAAAAGGACGAGGCGATCGCCTTGGCCGGTATCAGCAGAAACAGAAAGAGCGGCGGGATCTGACCGGCGATCACTTCCTGGATCGCGCCATGGCCGCTACCCAGGACCTGCGGCAGGAAGAAGGCGATCGCGCCGACCACCAGCCCGCCGACCATCGGCCGCGCCCAGACCGGGATGGCGTAGCGGCGGAACACGCGCTCGAGCCAGGTGACGCACAGCATGGTGACAATGCCGAGCCCCGACGCGATCACGCCCATCAGCGCGAAAAAGAAAAAATCGCGGCCATGGATTTGCATGGCCTCGGAGACGAAGAACAGCGGGTCGGATCCCACGGTGATGCGCTCGGCGAAAGTCGCGGCGAGGGCGGCGACGGTTACCGGCGCCAGCACCGCGGTGGCGTAGCTGCCGATGATCAGCTCGAAGGCATAGAACGCGCCAGCCAACGGCGCGTTGAAGGCGGCGGCGATCGCCGCCGCTGCGCCGCACCCCACGAGCGTGCGCAGATCGTCGCGCCGCATCCGGAGCGCCTCGCCCAGATTCGAGGCGAAGCCGGCGCCAAGCTGGGTATAGGCGGCTTCGAGCCCGACCGAGGCGCCGAACCCGCCCGAGAGCACGGTGAGCACGGTCAGGTTGATGCTGTCGATCAGCGACATCTTGCCGCCGTAAAGCGCGTTGGCCTCGATCGCGTCGACCACTTCGCGCGGCCGCATGCGGCGGATCGCGAGGGTCACGGCGCCGACCACCAGGCCGCCGATGCATGGAACCACCAGCACCTTCCACCAAGTCAGGCCGATGCCCTCGCTGAGGAGGTGAGCGCCCGACACGCCGAAATTCACCTCATGGAGCAGCTGCATCGTGCCGCGCACCGCGGCGACGCCGAGCCCAACGGTGAAACCGATGATGCCGCTAAAGACGGTGAGCGCCACCTCGTTGCTGCGCAGATGACGGCGCTCGAGCTGGCGCAGCAGGGCCCGCCAGCGCAGCCGGAGCAGGAATTTCGCGGCGCGCCAATCGAACAGAAAGCGGCTCCAGGGCAGAGCGCGGGCGTAAGCCGCCGCCGGGGATTTCTTGGGCCCGAGCTCGATTGCCATGTTTCACTTTCCCGCATCCGGGTCGCGGCGCCGGCTCCAACCCGGGCGCGACACAGAATCAAGCCGACCTGGCCCGGGTGACCCGGTCAAGTCAAGCATAGCTATGTAACGCTTTCGTTTCCGTTGAAATTCCCGTGCGGCGCGACAGGCCATCGCGCCCTGCACATGCGCGAACTCCCACCCTCTCGTTCGATATCATCGTCTAAGGATAGGCCGGTCTGTTGGTTCCCGCGCCCAATCGGCTCGGCGCGTTGATGTGTTCGAGTTGCAACAACAGCGCGTTTTGATCGAGCTCGGCGCCGCCCGCGGCGACGAGGTCGCGATAAAGCCCGGTGACGCATTCGCTCAAAGGCAGGCGCAGCCCCGCGCTCTTGGCCGCGTCCAGGATCGTGTCCTGATCCTTCAACTGCACCCGTGCCCGCCCGCCCGGGCGGAAATCGCGCTCGATCATGCGCCGGCCGTGCAATTCGAGGATCCGGCTATCGGCAAAGCCGCCCCTGAGCGCCTCGCGGACCGCCGCCGGATCGGCGCCGCTCGCAGCCGCAAGCAGCAACGCCTCGGCTACCGCGCCGATGGTAATAGCGACGATCGCCTGGTTGCAGCATTTGGCAAGCTGGCCGCTGCCGGCCGGGCCGACCCGCGTGGCCCGGCCCAAGGCGGCGAAGACCAGCCGCGCGCGGGCGAAAGCCTCGGGCTCGCCGCCCGCCATGATGGCGAGGCTCCCGGCCTCGGCCCCGACCACCCCGCCCGAGACCGGCGCATCGAGATAGGCGATGCCGCGGGCGGCAAAGCGCGCGGCGTGATCCCGCGCCAGAGGCGGCGGGCTCGAGCTCATATCCACGACGAGGGCGCCGGGCGCGAGGGCTGCGGCGGCGCCCTCGGGGCCGAACAGCACGGTGTCCACCACCGGCCCGTTCTCGAGCATGGTGATGAGCAGGTCGGCGCCGTTGGCGGCGTCCGCGGGCGCGGCGGCGACGCGGCTGCCGGGACCGCACACAGCCTCGGCTTTGGCGCGGCTGCGGTTCCACAGCGTCAGCGAATGACCCGCCGCCATGAGGCGTTTGGCCATCGGCGCGCCCATCAGGCCGATGCCCAGAAAGGCGATGCGCTCGGTCATGCTAATATCCCTCGCAAAGCTCCGGTCTTGGCGCGCGCGCTAGGCCGGCGTCAACCCTTGGAGTTCGTCTCATGCCCGATGACCCGTCGAAGAAGAATCTGCGCAGCACGGCGTGGTTTGGCCATCAGGATCGCGAGGGGTTCAATCACCGCGCCTGGATGCGCAATCAGGGCCTGCCCTCGCATTTGTTCGACGGTCGTCCGGTGATCGGGATTTGCAACACCTGGTCGGAGCTCACGCCCTGCAACGCGCATTTTCGCGATCTTGCGGAGCATGTGAAGCGCGGCGTCTACGAGATGGGCGGATTCCCGCTGGAATTCCCGGTGATGAGCCTCGGCGAGACCTTGATGCGGCCGACGACCATGCTCTATCGCAATCTCGCCAGCATGGATGTCGAGGAATCGATCCGCGCCAATCCTTTGGACGGGCTCGTGCTGCTGGTCGGATGCGACAAGACCACGCCCGCGCTGATGATGGGGGCGGCGAGTTGCGATCTGCCGGCGATCGTCGTCTCGGGCGGACCGATGCTCAATGGCTGGTTCCAGGGCAAGCGCATCGGCTCGGGCACGGCAGTCTGGTCGATGAGCGAGGATGTGCGCGCGGGCAAGATGGAGCTTGCCGCGTTCATGGAGGCAGAATCCTGCCTCTCGCGCTCGGCCGGGCACTGCATGACCATGGGCACGGCCTCGACCATGGCGAGCATGGTGGAAGCCTTGGGCATCGGCCTCCCGTCCAATGCCGCGATCCCGGCGGTCGATGCGCGGCGCTATGTGCTGGCGCATATGGCGGGGCGCCGCATCGTCGAGCTGGTGCGCGAGAATCTGCGCATGTCGAAAATCCTGACGCGCGAGGCGTTCGAGAATGCGATCCGCGTCAATGCCGCGATCGGCGGCTCGACCAACGCGATCGTGCATCTCCTCGCAATCGCGGGGCGCATCGGGGTGAAGCTGGAGTTGGCCGATTTCGACAAGCTCGGCCACGACATGCCGCTCCTGACCGACCTCATGCCGCATGGCCGCCTGCTGATGGAGGATTTCTATTACGCCGGCGGCCTGCCCGCGGTCATTCGCGAGCTCGGGGATCTCTTGCATCGCGATGCGCTCACCGTCACCGGCAAGAGTCTCGGCGAGAACAACAAGGACGCGCCGTGCTGGAACGCCGAGGTGATCCGGCCCTTGGACCAGCCCTTGAAGGAGCGCGCCGGCATTGCCGTGCTGCACGGCAATCTCTGTCCCGACGGCGCGGTGATCAAGCCCTCGGCGGCGACGCCCGCCTTGCTCAAGCATCGCGGCCGCGCCGTCGTCTTCGAGACGATCGAGGATTTCAAGGCGCGGATCGACGACCCGGCGCTCGATATCGACGAGAGCTGCGTGATGGTGCTGAAAGGCGCGGGGCCCAAGGGCTATCCCGGCTTTCCCGAGCTCGGCAATCTGCCGCTGCCGAAGAAGGTCCTCAAAAAGGGCATCACCGACATGGTGCGCATTTCCGATGCGCGCATGAGCGGCACCGCTTATAGCGCGGTGGTGCTGCATATCTCGCCCGAATCAGCGGTGGGCGGCACGCTCGCGCTGGTCAAGGACGGTGATCCGATCGAGCTCGATGTCGAGAAGCGCCGGCTGCAGCTCGATGTCGACGCGGCCGAGCTGGCGCACCGCCGCGCCGCCTGGAAGCCGCCCGCGCCACACGCGACGCGCGGCTGGGTCAAGCTCTATG
>DATEKH010000219.1:0-30179 GCA_035277525.1 Allostellaceae bacterium | reverse complement strand
ATCGCCGAGCACGCGCTGCGCCGCCGCCGGCAGCGCATCGGGCGAGACCGCGATCTGGCGATCGAAGACGATGATCTCGCGGCGGCGCAAAATCTCGCGCAGATGATCATAGGCGGCGCCGTCGCCCCAGCCGATTTGCAGAGCCGGCCCCGGCAGCTGCGTGACCATCGCCGCGGCCCGCTCGAGGCTCGCGCGCTGCGACATCAGGCGCCGGATCAGATTGTCGAGCGCACTCAATCTACGGCACCAGCCGATAGCCGCCCGGCTCGGTCACGAGAATCTCGGCCTTGCCGGGATCGCGCTCGATCTTTTGCCGCAGCCGATAGACATGGGTTTCGAGGGTGTGCGTCGTGACGCCCGAATTGTAGCCCCAGACCTCGTTCAAGAGCACGTCGCGGCCGATGATCTTGTCGCCGGCGCGATAGAGATATTTGAGAATCGCGGTCTCTTTCTCGGTCAAGCGCACCTTCTTGCGCTTGGTGTCGTCGATCAGGGTCTTGGCGCTCGGGCGGAAGGTATAAGGCCCGATCGTAAACACCGCATCCTCGGACAGCTCGTGCTGGCGCAGCTGCGCGCGCAACCGCGCCAGCAGCACGTTCAGCCGGAACGGTTTGGTGATGTAGTCATTGGCGCCGCTGTCGAGGCCCAAGATCATATCGGCTTCGCCATCGGCGCCGGTCAGCATCAGGATCGGCGCGCGGACGCCGTTGCGCCGCATGACGCGGCAGAGCTCGCGCCCGTCGAGATCAGGCAGGCCGACATCGAGCAGAATCGCGTCGAAATATTGCGCCTTTGCCATCTCGAGCGCTTCGCCGGCATTGGCGGCCTCGGCCGCGAGGAATTCTTCGTGGAGCTGAAGCTGCTCGGCGAGCGAGTGACGCAAGGCCGCGTCATCATCGACGATCAGGATCTTGTGGCCTGCCGACATGTTGTTCCCTGTTCGAAGGCCGGGGTTTCCGGCGCGATGACCGATATTCGCGACCCTTTTCTCGGCGTCGCCCGCGCAGTCCGACGACCGCGGCTAAAGCTGCACGTCGACGCCTTTCCAGAACGCCACATAATCCTTGATCTGCGAAGCCGCCGGCTTCGGATCGGGGTAATACCACGCCGCGTCCTTGTTCTCGGCGCCATCGACCGCGACGATGTAATAATGCGCCGTGCCTTTCCAGTGGCAAAGCGTGGTGGTCGCGCTGTCCTTGAAGTAGCGCCGATCGACGGTCTCGGGCGGGAAATAAACATTGCCTTCGACCATCTCGAAACGCGGACTCTCGGCGAGAACCTGCCCGTGCCAAATCGCTTTTGCCATTAACTGCCTCCGTGTTTGCGCACCGCAATGTTGGCGGTTCAGCCGGGCAAAGCCAAGACGTCACGGTGCCCCACAATGAGCTTCAGCCTACCATCTTTGAGGAGTTCCCGTCGCCTTGTCTCCCAGGCCGCGAGGGTTTCCCGATCCTGCGGGAGGGCAGCCGATGCGGCTTGCGCTTCGCCGCCGAGAAGCTCGTCGAGAAGCGCCCGATCCCGCGCGTCGAGATGCCAATCGCTGGCCGCCTCGTCAATGGCAAATCCCCGTGCCGCCAGGGCTTGCGCGAGTATTTGTGGCGCGTTGCCGCCCAAGGCCGGACCAAAGCCCTTGTCGCCACCCTGGTGCCGCTGGAAGCCCGCCGCGGCCGCTTCGTCTTGCGCCAGCGGCGGGTCCCAGCAGCGTCGGCCATCGACCGTCAGCACGGCCAGAAGCGGGAGGCGATGGCGCTCGAGCCAATCGGCGAAGCGCGCGAGCCAGGCGGCCGAGACAAGATCGAACAGCGCCGAAGCGGTGACGCCGTCCGCCGGGATTGCCTCGAGCGCCTCCCAATCCCGCGCGAGGTCGAGCACACGCCCGGCTATGTGCCAGCGTGCCGATCCCGCACTGATCCTGATATGTCCCCCGCCCGCTTGGATCGGATAGCCCTGGCGCCGCGCCCAGAACGTCATCGCATCGAGCTGGGCGGCGACGAGGTCTGCATCAATATCGACCAGCAGCCAATCTTGATCGCCGCCGAGTCGCGGCATCAGCGCGCGGCAATTGGCGCCGGTTCCGGCGCCAAGATCGACCAGGTGCAAAGCGCGATCGGGCTCGCGCCGGAGCGACGCAGCGAAGCGCCGCGCCAGCCCCGGATCGCGCGCGGCGAGATCGGCGCCCTCGCGCAGCTTCAGCCATTCGCGCGCGAAGCCGGTCATTGCGCCAGGCGCAAGACTTCGCTGCGCCAACGCCCAACCGCCTGATCCCAGTCCGGCAAGGCTGTGGCGGCGGCGGCGGCGCCTTGTGCGAGCCGGTTGAGTATCGAGCGCTGTTCGATCATCCGGAGGAGCGCCTCCGCCAGCGCCGCCGCATCGCCGGGCGCCACGAGAAGCCCGGCCGTGTCGGGAACGGTCGAAGGAATTGCGCCAGCGCTTGTGGCGACGATCGGCAGGCCATGCGCCATCGCTTCGGCCAAAGCCATGCCATATCCCTCATGGAAGGAAGGCAGCACGAAGAGATCCGCCGCCCTATACGCATCGCTCAAAGCATCGGGCGCAATTTCGTCCTGGAGCGTCACCCGCCCTTCCAAACCATGCGCGGCGATCGACCGGCGTACCGCCTCGACATAGGCCGGATCGCGCGCGAGGCTGCCGATGCATCGCAGCCGCCACGCCTTGTGCCGCAGCCGCGCCAAAGCCTCGAGCAGCACGAGATGACCCTTGCGCGGCGTCACCGTCGCGACCATCAGAAGGCGGAGCGCACCGCTCGCATCGGCGTTTGGGCGCAGTCGCTTTGGTTTCGCCGTTCCAGGCGGAGCGACAGCGATCCGCGCCGGCTCGACGCCATAAGCGGCAACCGCGCTCGCCGTCGCCTCGCTCGGGCAGATCACGCCGCGACAGCGCGGCAGCAGCGATGCCTCGATCGAGCGGAATCGCGCGCGCGTCCGCTCGTCCAGTCCGATCTCGTCCGCGAGCGGATGATGAACCCAGGCGAGGAGGCGCAGACGCCGGGCCTCGGCGTCGAGGCAGGATACAAAGCCGGCCAATCCCAACCCGTCGATGACAGCCGTATCGCCGGCAGCAAGCTCGGCCAAGGCGTCCGAGGCGGCACGACTCGCCCGCGGATCAGCATCCGGAAACCGCCCACCGAGCTCGCCGACCGCGACCTCGTCGCCGCGCGCGCGCAGCCCATCGACCACGCGGCGGGCGAAGAGGTAGCCGCCCGTGAGCTGATCGATCGAGCCCGGCACGATCAGCGCCAGCCTCACCCCAAGGGCCCCTCGAACGCCGCCCAGGCAACCGGCGATTCGCGCAGCACCACGCGCAGCGAGGCAAGCGCGCCCGCGGTGCCCGGACCGAGTTCGCCGGCGGCGACGCGCGCCTTCAGTCGGCGATGGATCTCGCCAGCGAGAAATTCGGTCGTGGTGTTGCATCCCCTAAAGCCGGCGAGATCGTCGAGATTGCGATAATCGAGTTCGCCCAGAACCGCCTTCAGCGCATCGAGCGCCTTGCCGATGTCGCAGACAAGGCCGTCGGCATCAAGCTCGCGCCGCCGGAATTCGGCTTCGACCGCGTAGGTCGCGCCATGGAGACGCTGCGCCGGACCGAAAATTTCGCCAACAAAACTGTGCGCGATCATGATGTGACCGCTGACTGCCACGCTGTACATGTCGTCCTCGATGCCGCGGCTGCTCTAGCCGCTCAAGAATAGCGGACAAGGCGGCATAGCGCGCCTTCGGGCCGCGCCGCGAGACGCCCCAGCTCGTCCGGCAAATCCTCGAACCGGCATTGCCCGGTGATGAGCTGGTCATAAGCGGGATCGGCGAGGAGCGCCAAAGCGAGGGCGAGACGATCACGACGGCTGCGGCGCGCCCGGCGCGCGGGAGCAACCTCGCCCACTTGCGAGGATTGCAGCCGGATGCGCCGGCTGTGGAAGGCCTCGCCGAGTGGCGCGGCGACCGGCTTGTCGCCATACCAGGACAGCTCCAACACGGTCGCCTCGAAGCCGGCGAGACGCAAGGCCGTGGCGAGCCCCGCCTCGGTGCCGCTGGCGTGAAAAACCAGATCGCAATCTCCCGCCGCTTCGGCTGGAAGAGCGAAATCGCAACCGAGCGCCGCTGCGAGCTTGGCGCGGCCGGGGTCGATATCGACGAGATCGACCCGACTCGCCGGCAGCCGCGACGCGAGCGACGCAATAAGGCACCCGACCGTACCCGCGCCGATGACGGCGATCCGATCGCCCAATCGCGGCCCCGCATCCCACAGCGCGTTGACCGCCGTTTCCATGTTGGCGGCGAGCACGGCGCGTTCCGTCGGCACCGCATCGGGGACCGGAACGACGCTCGCCTCGGGCACGATATAGCGATCCTGATGGGGGTGGAGACAGAAGACGCGCCGGCCGCGCGAATAGGGCGGGCCGGTTTCGACGATGCCGACCGACGCATAGCCGTATTTGAGCGGCGCCGGAAATTCGCCTTCTTGAAAGGGGCAGCGCATCAAACCGTATTGGCTTGGCGGCACCCGGCCTTGAAACACGAGCGCTTCCGTACCGCGGCTGATTCCGCTCGCGAGCGTGCGGACGACAACCTCGCCCTCGCCGGGCGCGCGAAGCTCGCTGCGACGGATTTCACCGCGGCCCGGAGCGGCGAGCCAGAAGGCGCGCGCCTCAATCTCCATCCCGGGGCTCGAAGATGCACTCGAAGAGCACATCCTCGCCAAGACCGACGCGGCGTACTTCCGGCCGCAAGCCCTGCCTCGGCAAGGCGATCTCGGGCAAGGTAAGGCTCGGGCGGCCCGAGCCGAGGATCAGCGGCGCCACGGTGAGCTGAAGCCGGTCGAGGCAGCCCGAGCGCAGGAAGTGCGAGATCGTGACGCCGCCGCCCTCGATGAAGAGCCAATGCAGCCCGCGGGCGGCAAGGCTATCGCGAATGGCGCGAGGCGCGATCACCCCGTCGCATCGCGGCAGCCGCAATACTTCGACGAAACCGAGGCGCGACCCGGCCGGTCCATCGGCCGCGGCAATCACGATCGTCGGGGTGCTCGAATCGGTAAAAACTCGGTGATGCGACCCCAGCTTGCGGTCGGGATCGATGACGACGCGGACCGGATGCTCGCCCGCGCAGCGCCGTACGGTCAGCAGCGGATCGTCGTTGAGGATCGTATCCGCGCCGACGATCACGGCATCGGCAAGCGCGCGCAGACAGTGGGTATGGTGGAGGTCATTTTCGCCGGAAATCCAGCGCGAAGCCCCTTTCGAGGTCGCGATCCGCCCGTCGAGGCTTTGCGCCAGATGAGCGATCGCAAACGCCCGGCCGGAGGGAATTGCGCAAAGCGGGCCGTAGAGCTCGGCCAGCATGCCGTCTCCCGTCAGACAAGCGGCGCCGCGCCGGCACGCCAAGACGGCCTGCCATTGCGCGTCGTAGCGCTCGGCTATGTCCCCTTCGGCCGGCATGCTAGACCCATTCCTCACAACGCATAATGAGCCAGGGATTAGGCCTTGGACACAGACAATTTTTTGCGAGGACTCCCCCGCCCGTTCGGCGCGGCGAACTGGGTGACCCTCTGCCGGGCGGCGATTGCCGCCGCCCTGCTCGCTGCGGCAGCGCTGTTGCTCGCGACTGGCCAGCCGGCCAGCGCGGGGCTGCGTTGGCTCGCCGTCTCGAGCGCGGTGGTGGCGCTTTGCCTCGACGGGATCGATGGCTATCTCGCGCGGCGGCTTGGCGCTGCCACGGCTTTCGGCGCCCGGTTCGACATGGAAACCGATGCCTTTATGGTGCTGGCTTTGGCGGCTTTGGTCTGGAGCCTTGGCCAGGCTGGGAGTTGGGTACTGGCAAGTGGCCTGATGCGTTATATCTTTGTTGGTGGCGGCTGGCTCTGGCCGGTTTTGGCGCTGCCGCTGCCACCGCGCAAACGGCGGCAGGCGTTTTGCGTCGCCCAGGTTGTGGCCTTGATCCTGGCTGTGGCGCCGCCGATCACGCCCTTGTGGGGTGGCGCAATTTGCCTCGCCGGGCTGGCGTCGCTGAGCTATTCCTTCGGCGTCGATCTGGCGTGGCTCGCCAATCAGGCACAGGCAAAGAGCGAGACAATTTGGTGAATGGGACCCAAGTGGTAAGTGGAGATTCGCGCCGGCTGCGTCGTGTCGACCGGTTCATCGGCGATCTGCGCCGCGGCGCGCTCGCGATCCTGCGCGACGGTAAGCAGAGCCTTGCCCTCCAGTCAGCCGAGAGCGCGAGCGGCGAGAGTTTGCAGCAACTTGCGGCCCTCGGCGGCGGCAAGCTTGCGCTCGCCCTGACGCGCCGACGGGCGGCCGCGCTCGGCCTTGCACCGGCGGCGAGCGCGCCGGGCGGAACCGTGCTGCTCGCTCTACCCCAGGACACCGAGGCGGATTTCTTGCGCCAGCTCGCCGATCCCGGCGCCGCTGTGGTCGGGCTCGGCATCCCAGCGCCCGCGGGCGACCGCACCATCGACGCGGCGGTCGAGGCGATGAAGCTGGCGCGGCTGTTGCCCGCGGCCGTGATCGCCACCATCGCGCCGGAGCAAGCGACCCGCCTGGTCGAGGAGGAAGGGCTACTGGCGCTCGATGCAGCCGACATTTTCGCTTATCAGGAGACGGCGGCGCGCAGCCTGCGGATCGTTAGCGAAGCGCGCGTGCCGCTCGCCGACGCGGAGAATACCCGTCTCGTCCATTTCCGGCCCAGCGATGGCGGGGCGGGCCATATCGCCATTCTGATCGGCGACGCCGATCCGGCAAAGCCGGTGCTGGTGCGGCTTCATTCCGAATGCTTCACCGGCGATTTGCTCGGCAGCCTGCGCTGCGATTGCGGCGATCAGCTGCGCGGCGCGATCGCCGAGATCGCCAAGGCCGGCGGCGGCGCCGTGCTCTACCTCTCGCAGGAAGGCCGCGGCATTGGTCTCGCCAACAAGCTGCGCGCCTATGAGCTGCAAGACGCGGGCTTCGATACGATCGATGCCAATGAGCTTCTGGGCTTCGACGCGGATGAACGCGTCTATCTACCGGCGGCGGCGATGCTGCGTCAGCTCGGCTTCACCCGGGTTCGGCTGTTGACCAACAATCCCGCCAAGGTCGAGGCGCTGACCCGATGCGGCATCGAGGTCGTCGAACGCGTGGCGCATGCCTTCCCGGCCAATGCCCATAACGAACGCTATTTGCGCACCAAGGCTCGGCGCGGCGGCCATCTGCTCTGACCTCCACGCCCGTTCTTGCCCGGCAGAACCTGCCGGGCGCCATCCTGACCTTCTCTTAAGTCATTGATCAATAACGCTATCGGTCTTGGCATCCGGCTTGCACCGGTATGGTTAACCATGTCCGACGCCGCCATCGCCACCGTTGCGCCCACGCCAGCCCCGTCCAGCGCCAGCACGCCGGGCTCAGGGCTTCCGCTGTGGTCGCATGGCAGTTTCAGCTTCAAGGACCTGCTCGATATCGTCAATCCGTTGCAGCACCTGCCGATCATCGGTTCGGTCTATCGTTATCTCACTGGCGACGAGCCATCGGGCGGCGCGCGCATTGTCGGCGACGCGCTTTATGGCGGCCCGATCGGCTTCGGAGTCGGGGTGGTCAGCACCCTCCTGACAGATTCCAACGGTCATGACCTGGGAGAGCGCGCACTGGCTGCGGTATTCGGGCCTTCAAGCGCCGATGAGACGGCAGTGGCGAAAACCGCTACGCCGTCCACGGTGGCCCCTGCGACTGTCACCCAATTGCCGCCGCGCTTGCCGCAGAGCGCGGCCACGCAACTCTCCGCCACGACCCCGACGCCTGCCGATCCGACGCGGCTCGCCGCGCAGCTCTATCGCTCTCCGCCCGCCCCGGCGGCGAACCAACCAACCGCTCAACAGCAATTTCTCGCGCAAGCGGCCCGGTTGCAGCGGCAGAGCACGACAGTCGAGACCGCCGATGGCCGAACGCTCAGCAACCGGCCCATCCCGCTCGAACTGACCGGCAACCTCGTGCCGCCGAACCGGCTGGCCCTGACGCCGCACGTGACGCCCAATCTCGCCACCCCGGCGAGCCAGCACGCCGCGGCCGCTACCTCTGCGGCCCCCGCGCTTAACCCGATCGCCCAGAAGATGCTCGACGCGCTGGACAAGTACGAGCGGCTCAAAAAGCAGCAAACTCAAGAGGATAGCCTCAAGACCGAGACGTCCGCCAAGATCGACCGGACGCTCTAGGCCAAGCCTTTCAGATTAAAGACGCAGCGCTGACCTGCTCTTTTTGCGCTGCGAAATAGTACTTGTTTGGTCTTGAATGAACCGAGTTATGAGACCATTTACCAGTGAGGCGAAAACGGGTGCGTTATCGCGCCTGGTCGACCGACGGAACCGGTGGTCCGCCTTTGAATTTGGATAGGTACCGAGATGAACACGAAAGTTGATTCCAGCCTGGTTCGCTTCGTCGAGGAGGCCAAGCGCTATCCGATGCTCAGCCCGGAGCGCGAGACCGAGCTCGCGACCGCCTGGCGCGACCATGGCGATCGCCGCGCACTCGACCAGCTGGTGGGGAGCCACCTGCGTCTCGTCGTGAAGCTCGCGCGCGGCTTCGCCGGCTATGGCCTTCCGCTCGCGGATCTCGTCGCCGAGGGCAATGTTGGCCTCATGCAGGCGGCGGAGAAATTCGACCCCGATCGCGGCTTCCGCTTTGCGACCTACGCGATGTGGTGGATTCGCGCGGCCATTCAGGAATACATCCTTCATTCCTGGTCGCTGGTGAAGATCGGCACCACCGCGGCGCAAAAAAAGCTGTTCTTCAATCTGCGCCGCTTGAAGGCGCGGCTGCAGGAATTCGAGCAAGGCGATCTGATGCCCGAGACGGTCGCGGCAATCGCCAAGGACCTCGATGTTCCAGCCGCCGAAGTGATCGAGATGAATCGCCGCTTGAGCGGCCCCGACAACTCGCTCAACGCGACGCTGGGCGGCGAGGCCGACAGCGAGTGGCTCGAGTTGCTGCCCGATGAGCGGCCGAGCCAAGAAACCGTGATCGGCAATCTCGAGGAAGGCCGGCGCCGACGCGATTTGCTGGGCGTCGCTCTCAAAAAGCTCAATCCGCGCGAGCGCGAGATCGTGGTCGAGCGGCGGCTGAAGGACGAGCCGGCGACGCTCGAAGAGCTGTCGCACCGCTACGCCGTGTCGCGCGAGCGCATCCGCCAGATCGAGGTGCGTGCGGTCGAAAAGCTGCAACGCGCGGTGACGGCGGCCAACGCCTCGCGGCCGATCGACCGCATTGCCGCCTAAAGCCTACTCCAAGCGGCCGTGCCCGATCGCTCGGCCGGTTAGGCGAGCCACCAAGCGCCCAGAACCAAGGTCGCGAGGGTGAGCGGCGCGCCGATGCGGAAATAGGCGCCGAAGCCGATCTCGATGCCTTCGCGGCGTGCGCGCTCAACGACAATCAGATTGGCGACCGAGCCCAAAATCGTGAAATTGCCGGCCAAGGTCGCCGCCATGGCGAGGGTGAGCCAGGCACGCGCCGGATCGGCGAGATCACGGATAAAAGGTGCCAGCGCCAGCACGGCCGGAACGTTGCTCAGCAGATTGGAGAGCGCGGCGGCGATGAACGTCAGCACGGGCACGCGGTCAAGGCCTGCGCCTTCGACTGCATGACGCAGCCCCGGCGTGAGCAGCGCTTTCTCCGCGCCGGCCAAGACGATGAAAAGCCCGACAAAGAGCAAAAGCAGCGACCAGTCGATTTCGCGATAAACGCGCATCGGCTTGATCGGATGCAGCAGCAGCAGCGCGCCCACCACGATCGCGACCTTGGGCGGCGCGATCCCCCAGAAGAACCCGGCGATCGCGGCCATTGTTGCGACCAGCGAAACGATCAGAAGCGGCCGGTTCCAGCGCAGCTTGAGCGCCATCGCGGGAAGCGGCGCGCCGGGCCGGAATTCCGCGCGATGGCCGAGCGCGATGAGCGCGAGCGCGAGGCAAAGCCCAAGCAGGGCGACGGGCGCGAGCGTCGCCGCGAAATCGCGATAGGCGATGTGCGACAGGCTGGCGATGATCATGTTTTGCGGATTGCCGGTGATCGTCGCCATGCTGCCGATATTTGACGCCATGGCGAGGCCGAGCAGGTAAGGCAACGGCCGGCATTTGAGGCGGCGCGCGATGTCGATAACAAGCGGCGTCATCATCAGGCACACCGTGTCGTTGACGAGAAAGGCCGAGAGCACGCCCGCGACCGCGACGATGCCGGCCAAAAGTACCAGCGGCTGCGCGGCGCGGCGCGCAATCATCTCGGTCGCCAATCCGAAAAACCCGGAAAGGCGCAAATTGCCGACAATGATCATCATGCCGAGCAGCAGCGTGATCGTGTCGAAATCGATCGCGCGATAGGCCTCTTCGAGACTTAGCGTCCCCGTCGCCACCATCAGGCTCGCGCCGATGAGGGCCGCGCCCGTGCGGTCGAGCCGGCCGAAGGGCAGGCGGCCCAAAGCAACGACGAGGTAAGTCAGAGCGAAGATCAGCGCGGCAATGAACACGCAACCTCAGTTGAAATAACGCCGCCTAAAATGACGCCGAAGTCACGGATTCGCCATGATCGGAGAGCATAGACTAGCCGGTTTGACGCTCCCGAGCCGGCCCGAGGCGGCCGAAAGATGCGGAATTGTGCCTGTTGTGCTAGAATTTACCGTTAAATCCGGGCGCGAGGCACGCCGCGGACTTCCCACGTGACGGAAAGCTTGAAGCGATGACGCGACGCCGAGACGCCCCTGGCGGCGAGCGCGCGGGACGCGCCGGCCCGCGGGGCTCGCGGGGACGCGGCCGCGGATCGCACAAGACGAGCGGGCCCTGGCGCTTCCTGTGGCTTGCTTGCCTGTGGGGTTTCGTTGCCGGCATCGCGGCGCTCGCCTATTTCGCGCTGACGCTGCCTGACACGCGCGAGCTCACGGCCGCCCAGCGCAAGCCCAGCGTCACGGTGCTCGCCGCGGATGGCTCGCTCATCGCCACTTATGGCGATCTCTTCGGCGAGCCGCTGCGCCTCAAAGATCTGCCGCGCTACGTGCCTGAAGCCGTGATCGCGACCGAGGATCGCCGCTTCTACAGCCATTTCGGCATCGATCCCTGGGGGCTGATCCGCGCCGCGGTCGCCAATCTGCGCGCCGGCCACGTCGTTCAAGGCGGCAGCACGATTACGCAGCAGCTCGCGAAAAACCTCTTCCTCTCGCCCGACCGCACCTTGCAGCGCAAGATCCAGGAAACGCTGCTCGCCCTCTGGCTCGAGCATAAATTCACCAAGGATCAGATTCTCGAAATCTACTTGAACCGCGTCTATCTCGGCGCCGGGACCTATGGCATCGACGCGGCCGCGCATCGCTATTTCGACAAGTCGGCGCGCGACTTGACGCTCTACGAGGCGGCGGTGATCGCCGGCCTCTTGAAGGCGCCGTCGCGCTTCTCGCCGGTCAACGACAGGGCGCTCGCCGCGCGGCGCGCGGCGCAGGTCCTCGCCAACATGGTCGATGCCGGCTTCCTCACCACGGCCCAGGCGCAGACCGCCGAGCGTCAGCAAGCGCAGCTGGCGAAGACCGCGACCGTTCATCGCGGCAGCCGCTATTTCGCCGACTGGGTCGCGGATCAGGTGATGAGCTTTGCCGGAACGCAAGGCCACGATCTGATCGTCACGACGACGCTCGATCCGCAAATGCAGACCGAAGCGGAGCAGGCGATCGACAAGACGCTCGACGAAGAGGGCGATCGGCACGACGTATCGCAAGGCGCATTGGTCGCGATGTCGCCCGACGGCGCGGTGCGCGCGATGGTCGGCGGCGCCGACTATGCCGACAGCCAGTTCAACCGCGCCACCCAGGCGTTGCGCCAGCCTGGCTCGTCCTTCAAGCCGATCGTCTATTTGGCAGCGCTCGAGCACGGCATGCGCCCCGACGACCATTTCACCGATGCGCGCATCCGCATCGGCAATTGGGAGCCGCGGAATTACGAGAACAAATACCGCGGCGACGTGACCGCCGCCGATGCGATCGCGCTGTCGATAAACACGGTGGCAGCCCAGGTGTTGGAACGCGCCGGCATCGACAATGTGATCGCGACGGCGAGAAAGCTCGGCATCATGACGGACTTGACGCATGATGCGAGCCTCGCGCTCGGCACCAGCGAGGTGACGCTGATCGAGCTGACTTCGGCCTACGCCGCCTTCGCCTCGGGCGGCATCGGCGCCTGGCCCTATGGCATCGTCGAGATCCGCAACGCGCATGGCGGCGTGATCTATCGCCGCGAGGGTTCGGGTCCCGGCCGCGTCATCGACGCCAACACCGCCGGCGTGATGAATCAGCTTCTGACCGGCGTGATGACCTATGGCACCGGCAAGGCCGCGCGCCTCGATCGCCCGGCCGCCGGCAAGACCGGCACGACCCAGGATTCGCGCGACGCGCTCTTCGTCGGCTATACCACGGATCTCGTTTGCGGCGTGTGGTTCGGCAATGACGATAACTCGCCGATGAATCATGTCACCGGCGGAACCTTGCCGGCGCGGACCTGGCACAATTTCATGATGGCCGCAACGCACACCATGCCGGTGCGCCCGCTGCCCGGCGAGAACGCGGTCGTTGCCTCGGATGGCGGTGCTCCGCCCGCCAATGGCAGCGCCAATCCGATCTCGGGCTTGAAGAACCTGCTGGATCACATCTTCGGCGGCGGGCCCGAGCGCACTTCCCAGCCTGCGCCCTATCCGCCGCCGCCCAACCAGCCGCCGCCAAGTTAATAGATTAAGATCAAAACGTGCCCAGCCCGCGCAACAGGATACGGCGATAGAAGGTCGAGAGCACCGAGGCGCCGAGCGCGACGATGACGAAATTCATGCAGGTCTCGATCACGCCGCGCAGGATGAAGAAGCCCAAGGGCACCGTCGCCTTGCTCTGATCGAGTTGAAGCTCGGCCGAAAGCCCGCTCAAGAGCACGATGACGATCAGCATCGCCGGCGCGCAGGCGATAATCCCGCAGCCCAAAAGCCGCCAGGAATTGCCGCGCATCGCCCGCCAGGCGCCGCCGAGCCCAAGCGGATTGCCGAAGGCGGCCGCGGGAAAAAGCAGGGAGCAGCGCACCATCCCGGCCCAGATAAAGGTAATGGCGAGTCCGGCGATCGGCGCCAGATAGGGCGCGGCGTCCTCATTCGCGCTCGCGAGCAACAGCACCGCGAGCACCACCGCCGAGACGAGGTAGAGCAGCAGCGTGTACGCGATGAAGCGCAGCCAGGCGCGCGAAAACACGCCCGGCGGCGCCAAGCCCTCGCCCGCGAACAGCATTGCCTGATGCCAGCGCACGGCAAAGGCGTTGAGGCATAAGAGCCCGGCCGCAACCTCGATCAGATCCGCAAGGCCGAGCCCGTAACCATCGCCTTGCCACGCCGGCAGCATGTGCCAGCCGAGATAGAACTGCAGATAGCCGGGAAGAAGCGTCGCGGCGAGCATCGCCAGCAAGGGGATCCACGCCAGCTCCAGCAGAAGTCCCAACCGCGTGAAGACGGCGCGATAGGCAAAGGCTGCGACCTCGGCGATCGGCACGAGAACGCGCGGACTCGCCGCCGTCCTGCCGCGGCCATTCGACTGCTCATCCATCATGGTCGAGCCTAGCGGAGCGGCGGCGCAAGAGATAGGGAGCGACGCGGAATTCGGCGCGCAAAGCGCGCCTGACAGCGATCCCGCCTCGCCGCATTCGCGACGGCTCACGGATTTTTGAGCGTTCAGGCAGGTCCGGCGTCGAGCGCGTAGCCGGCGGCGCGGACGGTGCGAACCAAATCCTCGTGGCCGCCCTCGTTCAATGCCTTGCGCAGGCGGCGGATATGGACGTCGACCGTGCGCAGCTCGACCTCGGCATCGCGGCCCCACACCGCATCCAACAGCTGCTCGCGCGAATAGACCCGGCCCGGCCGCTCGAGGAAAAAGCGCAACAGGCGGAACTCGGTGGGGCCCAGATGAATCCGATTGCCGCTGCGGCTCACGCGATGGGCGGAAAGGTCGAGCGTCAGATCGCCGAAATGCAGCACCTCGGCATTGACCGCAGGGCGCGCGCGGCGGATCACCGCCCGCAGCCGCGCCACCAGTTCGCTGGTGCTGAAGGGCTTCACCACGTAATCATCGGCGCCGCTGTCGAGGCCGCGCACGCGGTCGCCCTCCTCGCTGCGCGCCGTCAGCATGACGATCGGCAGCTCGCGCCAGGCCGGCGAGCGGCGAATCTGGCGGCACAGCTCGAGCCCCGAGACGCGCGGCAGCATCCAATCGAGCAGCACGGCGTCGGGAACCTGCTCCTTGAGCTGCAACAGCGCTTCTTCGCCGTCCCGCGCCTCGAACACGGCAAAGCCTTCTTTCTCGAGATTGTAGCGCAGCAGCGTCAAGAGCGCCGCTTCGTCTTCGACCACGAGGACGGAAGGCCGCATCAAGCAGCACCGTCCTTGCCGTCATCGGCTGGCGGCACCTCGGCGAGCGCCGTGCGGTCGCGCTTCGGGCGGATCTGGGCGAGCGGCTTGCCGTGGACGAGGAAGTACAGCGTCTCGGCGATATTGGTGGCGTGATCGCCGATGCGCTCCAGATTCTTCGCCATGAAGAGAAGATGCGTGCAGGGCGTGATGTTGCGCGCGTCCTCGATCATGTAGGTGAGCAGCTCGCGGAAGAGGCTCGTATACATCTCGTCGAGCTCTTCATCCCGCAGCCACACGGCGAGCGCGCGGTCGGCGTCGCGCTCGACATACGCGTCGAGCGTGTCCTTGATCATGCCCTGGCAGAGGGCGCCCATGCGCGGCAGCGCATAGACCGGCTTCACCGGCGCGGTCTGGTTGAGGACGATCGAGCGCTTGGCGACGTTGGCGGCATAATCGCAGATGCGCTCGAGATCGGTCGCCGTCTTCAGGGCGGCGACGATCTGGCGCAGATCGCGCGCCATGGGCTGGCGCAGGGCGAGGAGCCGCACGACAAGGCTTTCGACCTCGCGCTCCAGCGCGTCGACCTTGGCATCGCCCTCGATCACCTCGGTCGCGAGATCGCTATCGCGCTTGGCGACCGCGTCAATCGCGGCGGCGAGCTGGCTCTCCGCCATCCCGCCCATCTCGGCGATCGTGTTGTCGAGCCGCTGCAGCTCCTGATCGTAGCTTTTGATGATGTGTTCGGCGACCATTCCCTATCGCTCCTTCGCGCCGCTCCAGCCGTGGCTGCCGGCTCGTGCCGTCTCAGCCGAAACGGCCGGTGATGTAGTCCTCGGTCTGGCGCTCGCGCGGGTGGGTGAAGATCGATTCGGTTTCGTCGAATTCAACCAACGCGCCGAGATACATGAACGCGGTGTAGTCGGAGCTGCGCGCCGCCTGCTGCATGTTGTGGGTAACGATGACGATGCAGTAATCGGATTTCAACTCCGCGATCAGCTCCTCGATGCGCTGCGTCGAGAGCGGGTCGAGCGCCGAGCAGGGCTCGTCGAGGAGCAGGATTTCGGGCTTCACCGCGATGGCGCGCGCGATGCACAGCCGCTGCTGCTGGCCGCCGGAGAGCGAGAGGCCGCTTTGCTTCAGCTTGTCCTTGACCTCGTCCCAGAGCGCGGCGCGGCGCAGCGCCTGCTCCACCCGGGCATCGAGACCCTGCGCCGAAAGCCGCTCATAGAGGCGAATGCCGAAGGCGATGTTGTCGTAGATCGACATCGGAAACGGCGTCGGCTTCTGGAACACCATGCCGATGCGCGCACGCAGGAGATTCAGATCCTGGCCGGGCGAGAGGATGTCGTGGCCGTCGACCAGGACCTGGCCGGTGGCGCGCTGACCGGGATAGAGCGCGTAAATGCGGTTGAGGATGCGCAGCAAGGTCGACTTGCCGCAGCCCGACGGGCCGATGAAGGCCGTGACGCGCCGATCATAAAGCTCGAGGTTGATGCCTTTGAGTGCCTCGAAATTCTTGTAGTAGAAGCGCAGATCCTTGATCACGACCTTGGTTTGCGGCACGCCGCGCTGATTGGTGCGTATCGGCGCAATGGTCGGGGCGGCGATAACGGGGACACGGGTCGGGATGTGCACAGGGGCCACTTCGATCGTCATTTGGTCGCTCCGCTCCAGCTTGCAAGCATTCGGGCGAAAATGTTGAGCACCAGGATGGCGAGGGTGATCAACAAGGCGCCGCCCCAGGCAAGCTGCTGCCAGTCGGCATAGGGACTCATCGCGAACTGAAAGATGACCATCGGGAGATTGGCCATCGGCGCGTTCATATCGGTGCTGGCGAACTGGTTGTTGAGCGCGGTGAAGAGCAGCGGCGCGGTCTCGCCCGCGATCCTCGCCACCGCCAGCATCACGCCCGTCATCATGCCCTGGAGCGCGGCGCGGTAGGTCACCATCACCACGACCTTCCATTGCGGCGTGCCCAGGGCGAAAGCGGCTTCGCGCAAGCCCGCGGGGACGAGGTTCAGCATGTCCTCGCTGGTGCGCACCACCACCGGGACGACCAGAATCGCCAACGCTATCGAGCCCGCCCAAGCGGAGAAATGGCCCATCCGCACGACCATCGCCTGATAGGTGAACAGGCCGATGACGATCGAGGGCGCGCTCAGCAGAATGTCGTTGATGAAGCGCACCGCGGGCGCGAGCACGGTGCCTCGTCCGTATTCGGCGAGGTAGGTGCCCGAGAGAATCCCGATCGGTGTCCCGATCAAAGTGGCGACGGCGGTCATGACGGCGCTGCCATAAATGGCGTTGGCAAGGCCGCCTTGATTGCCCGGCGCCGGCGTCGCCTGGGTGAACAGATCGAGGTGCAAGGCCGGGACGCCCTTCGTCAAAAGCGCGCCCAAAATGAGGAAGAGAACCAGCAGCCCCAGCGCGGTCGCGGCGAGCGACAACGTCAGCACGACGACGTTGGTGGCGCGGCGGCGATCATAGAGGCTCATTCGGCGGCCCGCTGATCGAGCCGCAGCAACAGCAATTTCGCCGCCGCGAGCACGAGGAAAGTGATGACGAACAGGATGAAGCCCAATTCGATCAACGCCGAGGTGTAGAGTCCACCCACTGCCTCGGTGAACTCATTGGCGAGCGTCGCCGAGATGGTTGTCCCGGGCGCAAGCAGGGAAAGGCTGATCTTGTGGGCATTGCCGATGACGAATGTCACCGCCATGGTCTCGCCGAGCGCGCGCCCCAAACCCAGCATGACGCCGCCGACAATGCCGACGCGGGTATAGGGCAGCACGATGTCGCGCACGACCTCCGAAGTGGTGCAGCCCACGCCATAGGCGCTCTCGCGCAGAATCGCCGGCACGGTCAGGAACACATCGCGTGTCACCGCGGCGATGAAAGGCAGCACCATCACCGCGAGGATGAAGCCGGCGGTGAGCACACCGAGACCCAGCGGCGGGCCGCCGAACAGGACGCCCAGCAGCGGAATATTGCCGAGCGCGTCGTGGAGCAAAGGCTGCACCGTTTCTTGCAGGAACGGGGCGAGAATGAAGAGGCCCCAGACGCCATAGATGATGCTCGGGATCGCCGCCAGCAGCTCGATCAACACGCCGATCGGCCGGCGCAGCAGCGGCGGGCAGAGCTCGGTGAGGAAAATCGCCACCCCTAGAGCGACCGGCACGCCGATCAGCATGGCGATCAGCGAGGTGACGAGCGTGCCGTAAATCGCTGGCGCCCCGCCGAACAGATTCTTCACCGGGTTCCAGGACTGATCCCACAAAAAGGCGAAGCCGAAGGCATGGAAGGCCGGCAGCGCGCCGATGAACAGCGAGACGATGATCGCCGCCAGCAGCAACAGCACGACGATGGCGAAAAATCGAGTGGCACTGCGAAAGATCGCGTCTTGGAGGCGCTGTCGCCCGTATTTTCTACTATTCGATGTAAAAACCGCAGATGCTTCTACCATATTTGCTCCGCACCGCCTGTCGGGTCCCTCATCCGCTTGCCTCAGCCCCGTTGTGTTGGCCGGCGACGGCCCTCGGGCAAGAAGTACCCGGGCTCGGTTGCGGTTTTATGACAGACCGCTAACCGCCGCGCTCCGGCGCAGCGACCGGCAAATGGACGGTGAAGACCGAGCCCACGCCCAATTCGCTCTCGATATCGAGCGCGCCGCGATGATGGCTGACGATGTGCTTGACGATGGCGAGACCAAGGCCGGTGCCGCCCAGCTCGCGCGAGCGCGCCGGATCGATGCGATAGAAGCGTTCGGTGAGGCGCGGCAGGTAGTCGCGCGCAATGCCGGGCCCTTGATCCCTGACCGCGACCGCGATCGCCGGGCTGCGCTGCGACAGCCGCGACATGGGCAGGGTGCGCGATGACGGCCGCGCCGAGACCGCGACCACGGTCCCCGCAGCCCCGTACTTCACCGCGTTGTCGAACAGGTTCTGGAACACCTGGGTCAACTCATCCGCATCGCCCAGCACTGGCGGCAGATCGGTCGGCAGGTCGAAGATAAAGCTCATTTCGCGCGCGGCAGCGCGCTGCTCGAGCGTGTCCGCGACCGAGCGCAGCACGTTCGCGATGTCAACCGCTCCAGTCGGCGCGCGGTGCTCGTTCATCTCGATGCGCGACAGCGAGAGCAGATCGTCGACCAGCCGCGACATGCGTGCGGCCTGCTCGGCCATGATCGAGAGGAACCGCTCGCGCGCGGCGGCATCCTCGCGCGCCGGCCCGCGCAGGGTTTCGATGAAGCCGACGAGCGACGCCAACGGGGTTCGCAGCTCATGGCTGGCATTGGCGACGAAATCGGCGCGCAGGCGCTCGCTGCGCTTAAGGTCGGTCAGGTCATGCAGCAGCAGCACCGCCGCCGCGCCCTCGGTCGTCGGCGGCTGCAGCGGCGCGATGCGGGCCGAGAGATGGCGCTCGATCGGGCTCGGGATGTCGAATTCGACGAGGCGGCTCCCCTCGCCGCGCAGGGCGGCGTCGGTCGCCGTCAGCACCGCCGGATGGCGCAGCGCGCCGGCGAGGTCGCGGTCGACCAACCGGTCGCCCAAAAGCTGTGCCGCCGCGTCGTTCGCGCGCACGACGCGCCGGTTCGAATCGAGCAGCAACAACGGCTCCGGCAGTGCCGCCTGCACCGCGAGCGCGGCGGCAAGCTCCAAGGCGCGCCGTTGCGAGATCGCGCGGCTCGCCCGCGCCCAGCGCGCGAGCGTGATCCACAAATCACGCACCAGCGGGCTCGATGTCGCGACCTCGGGCGTCGCGCTCTCATCGTCCGCCATGGTTCGGATCGCAGCCTCGACGGCGAGGATGCCGCCGACCAGCGGCCGGTACATCGCGGCCAAGAGCACATAGCCCACAACCGCCGCGACCGCGGCGGGCGCCGCGGCGAGCGCGCCGGTCTCGACCAACGCGATGAGAACGAGAAGGAGCGGCGTGGCAAGATAGAGCGCGCCCAGAAGCAGCCGCGGCACCGCGCTCATCGCGGCAATCCCTCGCCGCTCGACGCGGTTCCGGCGACATTGAACGCGCTCATCCGGCCATCCCCGGCCGGAGCTTAACGAAACGCGGCGCTCACCGCCAACGCAGGAAGGTGCGCTCCAGCGTCGTCAAAACCGCGCCAATCAGCAAGCCCAGGATGGCGAGGATGACGACGCCGGCCATCAGATCGTCCGACTGCATCAGATTGCCCGCGGTCAAGAGAAACGCGCCGATGCCGAATTGCGCGCCGATCATCTCGGCCGAGACGACGAGGATCAAGGCGATCGAGACCGAGATGCGGAAGCCTGCGAGCACGCCGGGAAGGGCCGATGGCAGCATGATCTTCCAGACGATCGCGCGCATCGGCAGGTTGAAGCTTTGCGCCATGCGGATGAGGTTGCGTGGCACGGAATCGATCGAGGCGAGCGTCGCGATCACGGTCGGGAAAAACGCGCCGGAGGCGATCACGACGACCTTCGGCGCCTCGCCAATACCGAGCCACAGGATGAGGAGCGGCAGCAGCGCGATCTTCGGCACCGGATAGACCGCCGAAACGAGCGGCATGCCGATGGCGCGGCCGGCGGAGGACAGCCCCATCACCACCCCCAAGAGCACGCCGAGCACCGAGCCGACGACCCAGCCCGAGCCGATGCGCACGAGCGAGATCGAGAGATTGTTCCAGAGATCGCCGCTGAGGGTCAGCTGCCACAGCGCCTCGCCGATCGCGGCGGGCGAGGGCAAGAACACCGGATCGATCCAGCCCCACGAGACCGCGACCTGCCACACCACGAGGATTCCGGCAAAAGCGATCCAGGAATAAAGCGGTCTCGGCACTTCGAGAAAGCCGCCGCCGCGGAAATCGACCTCGCGGCGCAGCGTCGGGCCGGTTACGGCAATCTCACTCATGCATCACCTCTCGATCGGCCACCGAGGCCTCGTCGCGGATGAGGGACCATAGCCTGTCGCCGAGATCGGCCAACTTTCCTTGAGCCGATTTGGCGGTGCGCTCGCGTTGCGGAATCGCCACCTCGATCACTTCTTTGATTCGACCCGGCCGGCGTGACAATACCACGACACGGTCGGCCAGGCGCAACGCCTCGTGGAAATTGTGGGTGACGTAGAGGCCGGCGATGCGCTCGCGCAGCAGCAATTCGAGAAAATCCTCCATCAGGAGATCCCGGGTTTGGGCGTCGAGCGCCGACAGCGGCTCGTCCATCAGCAGCACGGCCGGACGGACGACGAGCGCGCGGGCGATGCCGACCCGCTGCCGCATGCCGCCCGAGAGCTGCTTCGGCAGGGCCTTGGCGAAATCGGCGAGCCCGGTGCGCTGGAGCGCGTCGGCAACACGCGATTGCCGCTCGCTCGCGCTGAGCTTGTGATGCTCGAGCGGCAAACCGACATTCGTCTCGACCGTCCGCCACGGCAGCAGCGCGAAATCCTGGAAGATGAAGGTGAGCGGATTGAGGCAATCGGGGGCGGCATGGCCTTCGAGGAAGACCCTGCCTTCCGTCGCTTTGAGGATGCCGCCGACGATGCTCAAAAGCGTCGACTTGCCGCAGCCGGACGGGCCGATGATCGCCACCACCTCGCCCTCGCGCACATGCATCGAGATATCCTCGAGCACGACGAGATCGTCGTAGGCATGGCGCTTGACGTCGACGATTACATCCATGAGCGCATGCTCGGCGGAACCCGTCGGCGAAGGACGCGTTCAGTCTGCCTGCCTCCCCTCGTCATGCCGTCCCTTATCCTCTTTTTCCCAACCTCGCGGCCGCCCGTTCGGCGGTTGTTTAACGCACTATAAACGGAGGCGTTGCGCCGGTCCATGCGGGGGCGCAGCAGCGGCGGGGAACGCCCGCTCTCCTGGTCCTCCGGTCAAGCCTTCCTTAATGGTAATAGCGCTTAATCATCGCCTTCGCGGCGGCTGGTGCGGCCGCGCGGCAAGTGCGGACGGGAATGGCTTCCATTTTGGTGATCGAAACCGAGGCCGCGCTGCGGCGATCCATCGCCCGGCTCTTGGCCGAGGAAGGCCATGCGGTGAGCGAGGCACGCGACGGCCGCGAGGGTTTGCGCCGGCTGGCGACCGAGCAGCCCGATATCGTGCTGACCGACATCATCATGCCGCATGCGGATGGCATCGAGGTGCTGACCGCCAATCGCCGCCTGCCTCATCCGGCCCGGCTCATCGCCATGCATCGCGGCGGGCTCGGCCCCGACTATCTCAAGGCCGCGATCGAGCTCGGCGCCGACGGCGCCCTGACCAAGCCTTTCGAGCGCGCCGATCTCCAGGCCGCGATCGCCGCCTGCCTTGCCGAGGGCGCGCCGGCGCAACGCTACGCCTGAGTTTCACGGCTGCAGTCGGGGTGCTAGTTTGCCGGCCATGCCGCCTGGCAGCCCCGCCGCTTCTCCGTCGCCCGAGACGATCACCGCCGCTCCGCCTTCCGAGGCCACTCCCGTCATCGCCCAATATCTCGCGCTGAAGCGCGAGCATCCCGATGCGCTGCTGTTCTATCGCATGGGCGATTTCTACGAGCTGTTCTTCGAGGATGCCGGGCGCGCCGCGGCCGCGCTCGATATCCAGCTGACGAAGCGCGGCAAGCACGCTGGCGAGGACATCCCGATGTGCGGCGTGCCGGTCCATGCCGCCGAGGCCTATCTCGCACGGCTGATCCGCCAAGGCTTCCGCGTCGCGGTTTGCGAGCAGATGGAGGATCCGGCCGAGGCGAAGAAGCGCGGCAGCAAATCGCCGGTCAAGCGCGCGGTGGTTCGGATCGTCACTCCCGGCACGCTCACCGAGGACAATCTGCTCGACGCGCGCCGGAACAACTACCTTGCCGCCTTGGCCGAGGCCGCAGCGACTCTATCGCTGGCCTGGCTCGATCTCTCCACCGGCGATTTCGCGGTGCAGGAGGTGGCCGCGACCGGGCTTGCCGCGACGCTCGCGCGGATCGGACCGGGCGAGCTGATCCTGCCGGAGCGGCTGTTGGCGCGCCCCGAGCTTGCCGATATCCTCGGCCAGCAGCGGGTGGCCGTAACGCCGCTTGCCAATAGCCGCTTCGACAGCGACAACGGCCGGCGGCGGCTCGAAAGCCTCTATGGCGTCCGCGATCTCGCGGGTTTCGGCAATTTCGCCCGCGCCGAGCTCGCGGCATGCGGCGCGCTGGTCGACTACGTCGCGCTGACGCAGCAGGGACGCGTCCCGCCTTTGCCGGCGCCGCGCCAGCTCAAACCAGGCGACCGGATGGAGATCGACGCGGCGACGCGGCGCAATCTCGAGCTCAGCGAAAGCTTGAGCGGCGAGCGCGCCGGCAGCCTTCTTGCCGCGATCGACCGCACCCGCACCGGCGCCGGCGCGCGCCTCCTGGCCGAGCACCTCGCGGCGCCGCTGACCGATCCCGCCGCGATCGATGAAAGGCTCGATGCGGTGGCGTTCTTCGCCATGACAGAGCGTTTGCGCGAGGCGGTGCGCAAAGGGCTTGGCCATTGCGCCGACATGGCGCGCGCGATGACGCGGCTCGAGCTGGGGCGCGGCGGCCCGCGAGACCTCGCCGCCCTGCGCGACACGCTCGCCGAGGCCGCGCGGCTGCGCGGCCTGCTCGCCGATGCAGGTTTCGGCGCGCCGCCCGCGCTCGTGCGCCAGATCGCGCGCGATCTCGGCGATCACGCGGCTTTGGTCGAGCGTCTCGGACGCGCGCTTGCCGCCGAGCTGCCGCTGCTCGCCCGCGACGGCGGCTTCATCGCCGCCGGCTACGCACAGGAGCTCGACGGGCTGCGCGACCTGCGCGATGAAAGCCGCAAGCTGATCGCCGAGCTGCAGGCGCGCTATGCGGCCGAGACCGGCATTGCCAGCCTCAAGATCCGCCACAACAACGTGCTCGGCTATCACATCGAGGTGACGCCGGCGCAGGCGCCGAAGATCGGCCAAGGCTTCATTCACCGCCAGACCCTTGCCTCGTCCATGCGCTATTCCTCGGTCGAGCTCGCCGAACTCGAGAGCAAGATCGCCGCGGCGGCGGATCGGGCCTTGGCGCTCGAGCTGAAGCTCTTCGAGGAACTCGTCGCCGAGGTGCGCGGGCAAGGCGCCGCGATCGCGCGCGCCGCCGCGGCGCTCGCCGCGCTCGATGTCGCAACCGGACTCGCCGAGCTCGCGGTCGCCGAACGCTATTGCCGACCTCGGCTTGAGGACGGGCTCGAATTCGCGATTTGCCAAGGCCGTCATCCGGTCGTCGAGGCGGCGCTGAAGCGCGTGCAAAGCCAAGCCTTCGTCGCCAATGATTGCGATCTCAAGGACGGTAAGCGGCTCTGGCTGCTGACCGGGCCCAACATGGCGGGCAAGAGCACCTTCCTGCGCCAGAACGCGCTGATCGCGGTGATGGCGCAAATGGGATCCTTCGTCCCGGCCGAATCCGCGAGGCTGGGCGTGATCGACCGGCTCTTCAGCCGGGTCGGCGCGGCGGATGACCTCGCGCGCGGCCGCTCGACCTTCATGGTCGAAATGGTCGAGACCGCTGCGATCCTCAACCAGGCAACGCCGCGCTCGCTCGTCATTCTCGACGAGATCGGCCGCGGAACCGCGACCTTCGACGGGCTCTCGATCGCCTGGGCGGCGATCGAGCATCTGCACGACAAGAACCGCTGCCGCGCGCTCTTTGCCACGCATTATCACGAGCTGACCGCGCTCGCGGCGAAGCTCGACCAGCTCGCCTGTCACACCATGCGCGTGAAGGAATGGCAGGGCGCCGTGGTGTTTCTGCACGAGGTGGCGCCCGGCGCCGCCGACCGCTCCTACGGCATCCATGTCGCAAAGCTAGCCGGCTTGCCGGCGGCCGTGATCGCGCGCGCCGAAGAGGTGCTCGAGACCTTGGAAAAAGGCGAGCAGGGCGGGGCATTGACGCGGCTCGCGGAGGACCTGCCGCTCTTCGCCGCCCGCCGCCTGCCACCCGAACCGAAGCCGCCCCGCGCTCTCGACGCGCTCATCGACGGGCTCAACCCCGACGCGCTTTCGCCGCGCGAAGCGCTCGAGCTGCTCTATAAGATCAAGGACCTGGGCGGCGCAGGAAAATAACGCTCCTCGGCCGCAAACCGGGTTGACGCGATGCGGCTTTGCCGATTGCCCGACTCACGCTTGGCGGCCTCGGGCACCTTTCTGCAGCTCGCTCGCGAGCTCCTTCGCTTCCTTCATGAATATGCGTGCCACGGGCCCGACGTCGCGGTCGCGCAGCGTCACGAGCCCGATCGGCATGTCGGGAGCGGGCAATTGCACAGGGAGGATCTTGATTCCCGGGCGCCGCGCCGGAAGCCGAAGGAGCGACCGCGGCATGACCGTGAGATAACGGCCGCTCGCCACAAGGCTGTTTCGTACTTCGAAAGAAAAGCAAACGACCGACGCGCGCGGATAGTCGAGCCCGCGCGAGCGAAACGCCTGGACGACCACCGAACCAAATAGACTGTCCGGCGGTGGCAGCGCCCATGGCTGGTCGAGCAGCTGCGCAAGGTCGAGCTTGCGGCGCCTGACCAGAGGATTGTCCGCACCCGCGACGATGACATAAGGGTCATCATAGAGCGTCTCGAAGAGCCATGGGCCCTCGGCGACGGGACCGAATTTGCGTGCGACAAGAAGATCGAGTTTGCGCGCACTCAGCTCCTCGAGCAGCGTGGCCGATTCGGTGGCCTGCAGACGGAAGACGAGGCGCGGGAACCGTTTGGTTAGCTTCTCCACCACAGCGGAAACAAAGCTTGACGAGAGCGGAACGGTGCTCCCGATCCGAACTTCGCCGACGGTTGGATCGGCAAGAAATTCGAGGTCCTTGACGGCTTGCCTCAGCTCGTCGAACGCCGCGACGCTGCGGCTGATGAGAGCCCTTCCATGCGGCGTCGGTACGACACCATTGGAGCCGCGTTCGAGAAGACGCGCGTCGAGGGCGTGTTCGAGCCCGGTGATTGCCCGCGACACCACGGGGTGAGAAACCGAGAGCACGCGCGCGGCTTTCGCCATGCTGCCCGCGTCAGCCACGGCCAGCAGGATATGCAAATCGCTCAATTTGAGCCGGCGGCCGATTCGATCGTTCCAACGCATCGTTTGACCCTTAGCAAAATTGCTAACCAGATGAAGAAAATTAGAACTTTGCAGCTACATTGGAAAGATGCAGCCTGCGCGCCGCAGAGCAATTTGCCGGAGACGAAATCAAAGGAGGCGCAAGCATGCGTGTGGTGTCGCCCTTCTCGGCCGTTGCGAGCATTGCCGCCGCACTCATGTTCGCCGCCCCAACGTCGGCAGCTTCAGCAGACGGGCCGTCTGGAACCTCCGCCAAGACGCGCCTTATCGTGCTCGGCACTGCGGCCGGGCCGCTGCCGCGCAAGGACCGCGCGCAGTCAGCCCATGCCGTCGTCGCAAACGGGACGACCTATCTCTTCGACGCAGGAGATGGCGTCGCTCGCCGCCTCATCCAGGCGGGAATGACGCCGATGAACGTGAAAAGCATCTTCCTTACCCATGGCCACGATGACCACGCCGCGGGGCTTGCGACGCTCCTTTCCGTCGCATGGGACTTCCAGCGGAAGCAGCCGCTCGATGTGTACGGCCCGCCCGGCACCGCGGCTATCGTAACGGGCGCCATTCAATATATGAGCGTCAATGCTGCGATCCGCTGGGACGAGGGGAGGAAGACGCCGCTGCCCCAGGTATTCGTCGGCCATGATGTCGGCACAGGGGTCGTCTACCAAGACGCCAACATCACGGTGCGGGCGATGGAAAACGCCCATTTCCACTTCACAGCGGAGAGCCCTGCCTACGGCAAATACAAGTCGTACTCCTACCGGGTCGAGGCGCCGGACCGTGTTATCGTTTTCACCGGCGACACCGGGCCGTTCCCAGGTCTCGCCGACCTTGCGCGGAATGCCGACGTGCTGGTCACCGAGATCAGTTCGGTCGCCTACGTGCAGAAGGGTCTGAAAAGAAGTGGCGTGTGGGATGCGATGAATGCCGCCCAGCAGACAGCGTTCCTGAAGCATCTCGCCGAGGAACATCTGTCGGCGGACGACGTCGCGACGCTCGCAACGGGCGCCCACGTCAAGACCGTGGTGCTCGTACATCTTCCCACATCGTCAATCCCGAACGATGACTACGCACCCTTTGCCGACGAAGTGAAGGCGCATTTCGCGGGCACGGTGGTCGCTGCCAAGGACCTGATGAGCTTTTGAGGCTCGGGACGCCGAGGGGGTGCTGCCGCACCCCGCCTTGGCTGTTCTCGAAGCGAACTGCGCGGCCTGATGCTTGGTGCCGCCGCCCCGCTGGGCGATAAGCTATTGACACGCCGCTGGAAATTCGAAAATTGCGGAGCGACGCCAATGGCCTGCCGCATCGAACCCGCGACAGCTTGACGGCTTCTCGATACAATCGCGCGATGTCCGACATCCTTCACCCGCGCGAGATCATCGACCGCCGCGCGCTGCTGAGCGAGCTTGACGCCCTGGCGCAAGCCAATCCGGAGCCGCCGCGTCAGCGTGTTGCCGAGATCTTGAAGGCGGCACTGATCGCGGGCCGCGCCGAGATCCGCCACCGCTTCGAAGAGAGCGGTTCGGGCACGGAGGCGGTGCACGCCTTCTCCTTCTTGATGGATCAGATCATTCGCGTGCTGCACGACTTCGTCAGCGCCCATGTCTATGTCAACGCCAACCCGACCAAGGGCGAACGCATGGCGTTGATCGCGGTCGGCGGGTACGGCCGCGGCGAGCTCGCGCCCTATTCCGACATCGACCTGCTCTTCCTCACCTCATACAAGCCCACGCCCCATACGGAACAGGTGGTCGAGTATATGCTCTACACGCTTTGGGACCTCGGTCTCAAAGTCGGGCAGGCGACGCGCTCGGTCGAGGAGACGCTGCGCCAGGCGGAAGCCGATCTCACCATCCGCACCGCCATCCTCGAGGCGCGCTATATCTGGGGCGATCAGGAACTCTTTTCGACCCTCAAACAGCGCTTCGATGCGCAGATCGTGCGCAAGACCTCGGCCGAGTTCATCGAGGCGAAGCTCTTGGAGCGCGATCAGCGCCACGAGCGTCTGGGCGATTCGCGCTATCTCGTCGAGCCGAACGTCAAGGAAGGCAAGGGCGGGCTGCGCGATCTGCACACGCTGTTCTGGATCGCCAAATACGTCTATCGCGTCGACAGCATGGACAAGCTCGTCGACTTGAAGGTGCTCTCTCCGAAAGAGGCCCAGCGCTTCACCCGCGCGCAGAATTTCCTCTGGACGGTGCGCTGCCACCTGCATTTCCTCGCCGAGCGCGCCGAGGACCGGCTCACCTTCGACCGCCAGGGCGAGGTCGGGCGCCGCATGGGCTACACCGATCACGCGGGGGCGCGCGGCGTCGAGCGCTTCATGAAGCATTATTTCCTGATCGCCAAGGATGTCGGCGACTTGACGCGGATCTTCTGCGCCTTTCTCGAATCCGAGCATCGCCACCGCGCCCGCTTCTCGCTGAAGCGCTGGGGCTGGGTCAAGCGGTCGATCGAAGGCTTCACGGTCGACGCCGGCCGGCTCGACGTCGCAAACGAGCGGCAATTCCGCGATGATCCCGTCGCCCTTATCCGGCTGTTCTACCTGGCGCAGAAGGAGGGGCTCGACATTCATCCGCACGCGCTGCGCCTTGCCACGCAATCCTTGAAGCTGGTCGACAACGAGCTGCGCAACAATCCCGAGGCCAATCGGCTGTTCGTCGAGATCCTGACTTCGGACAAGAATCCCGAGACCGCGCTCCGTTGGATGAACGAGGCTGGCGTGTTCGGCCGCTTCGTGCCCGATTTCGGCCGCGTCGTCGCGCAGATGCAGTACGACATGTATCACGTCTATACGGTCGACGAGCATTCGCTCTTCGCGATCGGCATGCTGCATCAGATCGAGAGCGGCACCTTGAAGGACGAGCTGCCGCTCGCGACCAGCATCTTTCCGACCATCGACTCGCGGCGCGTGCTCTATCTCGCCGTGCTGCTGCACGACATCGCCAAGGGACGCGGCGGCGATCATTCGATCCTCGGCGCCCAGGTCGCCGAGAAATTGGGCCCCCGCTTCGGTTTCACCGCAGCCGAGACCGAAACCGTCGCCTGGCTCGTGCGCTGGCATCTGTTGATGAGCAACACGGCCTTCAAGTTCGACATCGACGATCCGCAGACGATTCGCGATTTCGTCGAGCGCGTGCAGTCGCCCGAGCGCCTGAAGCTGTTGCTCATCCTCACCATCGCCGACATTCGCGCGGTGGGGCCCAATGTGTGGAACGGATGGAAAGCCGCGCTGCTGCGCGAGCTCTATCACCGCGCGATCGAGGTGATGTCGGGCGGGATCGACCCGGCGGCTCAGCGCCAGCGCGCCAAAGCCGCGCAGGACGCGGTGCGACAGCGCCTGCCCGATTTCGCTCCAGCCGAGATCGACGCCTTCATCGCCAAGGGCTATCCGCTCTACTGGCTGAGCTTCGATGCGGCAACGCAGGAGCGCCATGCGCGCCTGCTGCGCGAAGCCGATCGCGCCGGCATGCCGCTCACCGTCGATACCCGCGTCGATACGGTGCGCGCGGTGACCGAGGTCACCGTCTACACGGCCGACCATCCGGGCCTGTTCTCGCGCATCGCCGGGGCGCTGGCGCTCGCCGGCGCCAATATCGTCGACGCGAAGATTCACACGCTCTCGAACGGCATGGCGCTCGACACTTTCTGGGTCCAGGACCGCTCGGGCGGCGCCTTCGATCAGCCGCAAAAGCTGGCAAAGCTGTCGGTGCTGTTCGAGAACGTGCTCATGGGCAAGGTCAGGCCGCGCGTCGAGTTCAATGCGCCCGAAAAAGTGCCGAGCCGCACCCGCGTCTTCACCGTGCCGCCGCGCGTGCTGATCGACAACAACGCATCGGGCACCTACACGGTGATCGAGGTCAATGGCCGCGACCGGCCGGGCCTGCTCTACGAGGTGACGCGGGCGCTGACGGATCTCAATCTGCAGATCTCGAGCGCCAAGATCTCGACCTATGGCGAAAAGGTCGTCGACGTCTTCTACGTCAAGGATCTCTTCGGCCACAAGGTCGAGCACGAGAAGAAGCTCGCCGATATCCGCGAGCGCTTGATCGTGGCGCTGACCGATCCGGCCGAGCGCGAGGCGGCCGCTCGCGAAAGCGTCGCAGCCAAATAGCATTCGGGACGTGCGCGCGGGGGCGCGCAAAGGGGGAAACCATGGGACGTATCGCAAGAAGCCTGCCGCTGGCCGCTGTCGCGATCACGCTGTTATGGAGCGTCGTCGCGGTCGAGGCCAAATCCTCCTCGCCGCGCGCTTCGACGCACAGCACACATGTCTCCTCGCACCATGCCTCGGCGCATGGCTCGAGCCGGACGGCGCGAAATCCCAAATCGAGCGCCGGCACTCGCTTCATTCGCGGCACGTGCAAGACCGCCGCCTGCAAGAAAAAGCACCCGAGCGGTGCTTACATGATCCCGATCAAGCCGAAAAAGAAAGGCTGAGCCTTCGGAGACGGCACGCCGGCCCGGCTCGCACGTCGCTCAATCGCTTTTTGCTTCAGCGGGTTCGGCGTTTCGCGGCGCAGCGTTTGGCGGCGAAGCTGGCGCGGGTGTCGCCGGTTGCGGCGCGCGGCTGCGCAACGGCAATTCCTCGATGAAGATCGCGAGACCCAAGCCGAGGACGCAGACGCCTGCGCCGGTCAAATAAACATAGCGGAAGGAATGCGCGAAGCTCGCCACGATGAGCTGGCGCACCGCCTCGGGCAGCGCCGCGATCATCGCCGGACCGCCATGCAAAAGGCCGCTCGCGCTCAACCCGGTCGCGCCGCC
>DATEKH010000218.1:0-6746 GCA_035277525.1 Allostellaceae bacterium | reverse complement strand
AAGCTGTCGAACGGCATGGAGGTCGTGGTCATTCCCGATCACCGCGCGCCGGTCGTCACGCATATGGTGTGGTACAAGGTCGGCGCCGCGGACGAACCGCTGGGCAAGTCCGGCATCGCGCATTTCCTCGAACATTTGATGTTCCGCGGCACCAAGGCCGTGCCGCCCGGCGCGTTTTCGCGCATCGTCGCCGAGAACGGTGGGCGCGACAACGCCTTTACGACGCACGACTACACGGCGTTTTTCCAGCAGGTCGCGGCGGATCGTCTCGAGCTGGTGATGAAGCTCGAATCCGATCGCATGGCCAATCTTCAAATCACCGACAAGGTGGTGACGCCGGAGCGCGAGGTGATCCTCGAAGAGCGGCGCCAGCGCATCGACAACAATCCCGCCGCCCTCTTCGATGAGCAGCTCGACACCGCGCTGTTCCTCCACCATCCCTACCGCATCCCGACAATCGGCTGGGAATCGGAGATGCACGGCCTGACAACGGCGGATGCGCGCGCGTTCTATCACCGCTGGTACGCGCCGAACAATGCGATCCTCGTGGTCGCGGGCGATGTGACGACGCAGCAGGTGAAAGCGCTGGCGGAGAAATATTACGGCGATATTCCGGCGCGCGCCGTGCCCGCGCGCCATCGGGTCGCGGAGCCACCGAAAGTCGCGGCGGCGCGTCTCACCATGAAGAGTCCGCGCGTCTCCGAAGTGAGCTGGACGCGCGAGTTTTTGGCGCCGAGCTACCGTGCCGGCGACAAGCAATACGCCTATGCGCTCGAGGTTCTCGCCGAGGTGCTGAGCGGCAGCGCCGATTCGCCGCTCTATAAGGGCCTCGTCATCGACCATCCTTTGGCGCTCTCCGCCGGCGCGTTCTACGATCCCAATGTCTATGATTTGGCGACCTTCGGCTTCACCGCACGGCTCAAGAACGGCGTCGCAGTGGCGGATTACGAGTCCGCCTTCGGTGCGATCATCAAGCATGCGCTCGAGGGCGGCATCTCCAACGACGCGGTCGAGCGCGCGAAGAAGCGCATGCGGTCCGCCGCCGCTTATGCGCGCGACAGCCTGGCGGGCCCGGCGCGCATCGTCGGTGCGGCGCTGGCGACAGGCCGCAGCCTCGACGATGTCGAGAATTGGCCCGAGCGGATCGGCGCCGTGACGCTCGACCAGGTGGTCGCCGCCGCGCATCTCGTCATCCATGACGACATCGCCGTCACCGGCGTGCTGATGCCCGGACCGACATCGTGAGCCGCCCATGACGCGCTTCGCCTCCGCTGTGCTGATCGTCGCCGTCCCCCTGCTGCTGGCCGCGGCGCCGGCCGAGGCCGTCACCATCGAGCAAGTCGAAAGCCCGGGCGGCATCACTGCCTGGCTGGTCGAAGATCACAGCGTTCCGGTCGTCTCGACGAGCATCGCCTTTCGCGGCGGCGCCGCGCTCGATCCCGACGATAAGGCCGGTCTCGCCACCTTCACCGCCGATCTGCTCGACGAAGGCGCGGGCGATCTCGACAGCACGGCCTATCAGAGCAAGCTCGAGGATTTGGCCGCCTCGCTCGATTTCAACGTCGATCAGGACGACATCTCGGTCCGGCTGCGCAGCTTGAGCGCCAATGTCGGCGAGGTTTACGACCTTCTGCGCCTCGCGCTGACGCAGCCACGCTTCGATCCCGCGCCGGTCGCGCGCTTGCGCGCCGAGCTGCTCGATGCCTTGAGCCGCGACCTGCATCAGCCTCAGGCGCTGGCCTATCGCCTCTGGATGAAGACGAGCTTCGCCGGCTCGCCTTATGCCCGCTCGACGCGCGGCACGCCGCAATCGATCGCGGCCATTACGCCCGATGACATGCGCGGCCTCGTCAAAGCGCGCTTTGCCAAGGACGCGCTGGTCATCGGCGTGGTCGGCGATATCACCCCGGCCGCGCTGAAGCCGCTGCTCGATGAGACCTTCGGCGGCCTGCCCGAGCATGCCGCGCCCGACACGCTGGGCGAGATCGCCGTTCGCCGCTCGGACGCAGTCGTCGTCTCGAACCTTCCGGTTCCGCAAAGCGTCGTTGTGTTCGGTCAGCAGGGCATCAAGCGCGACGATCCCGATTGGTACGCGGCGCTGATCGACCTCAACATCCTGAGCTCGGGCGGGCTCACCTCGCGCGTTGCGCTCGAGGTGCGCGAGCAGCGCGGCCTTGCCTATTCGGTCTCCGCCTCGCTCGATCCGCTGCGCCATGCCGGGCTCATTCTCGGGCAGGTCGCGAGCCGCAATGCACGCGTTGCCCAGGCGATCGATCTCATTCGCCAGCAATGGCGGAGCATGCGCGACACCGGACCCACGGGCAAGGAGCTCGCCGCCGCCAAGACCTATCTCACCGGCTCTTTCCCCTTGAACCTCAATTCGACCGCGCGCATCGCTTCGATTCTCGTCTCGATTCAGCTCGACCATCTCGGCATCGACTATCTCGACCGGCGCGCCGCGCTCATCGACAAGGTCACGCTCGCCGACGCCAAGCGCGTCGCGCGCCGTCTTTTGGAACCCGACGGGCTGTTCTTTGTTGTGGTCGGTGCGCCCGACAATTTATCGGCCGCGCGCCGTGTCGCACCGATCGAGTGAAGGATGCCCTATCGCCAGGATATTTCGGGCTGCTTGGCCGAAAAAGCGGGAGCGCGCGGGCTCGATCCCGCTGGGCTCGATGCGATGGTCGCACGCGCCGCGCCGGCGCTCGAAGCCTTGCGCCGGCGTCACGCCGACGGCAGCCTGCCGCTGTTGGGCCTGCCGCGGCGGCGCGACGATGTTGCCGCGCTGCGCCGCGCCTTGCGCGATTTTCGCAGCGCGCCGCGCCAGAAATTCCGCGACGTCCTGATCCTCGGCACGGGCGGATCGAGCCTCGGCGGCCAGACGCTCTATGCGCTCGCCGATCCGCGCGCGCTGCCGCGCCTCCACTTCATGGACAATATCGATCCCGCGAGCTTTGACGAAATTTTCGCCGCGCTCGATCCGGCGCGCACCGGCATCGCCGCGATCTCAAAATCGGGCGGCACGGCCGAGACCTTGGCGCAATTCATCGTCTGCCTCGACTGGCTGCGCCGCTCCGTGCCGGCTGACGCTCTCGCCAAGCACGCGATCGCCATCACCGAACCGCGCGACAATGTGCTGCGCCGGCTGGCGACAAGGCTCGGCATGACGATCCTCGATCACGATCCGGGGATCGGCGGACGCTACTCCGTCCTCTCCAATGTCGGGCTGCTGCCGGCGCTGCTCGCCGGCATCGATGTTGCCGCGCTGCGCCAAGGCGCGGGCGCGGTGCTCGATGCGGTCTTGGCCGCCGCTTCGCCGCGCGACGCGGCGCCCGCGCTCGGCGCTTGCGTCGCGGTCGGGCTCGCCGAGCAGCGCGGCATCGGCACGACGGTCGTCATGCCCTATCTTGACCGGCTTGGGCATTTCGGCCTGTGGTTCCGCCAGCTTTGGGCGGAAAGCCTTGGCAAAGACGGCAAGGGCACGACGCCGATCCGCGCCATGGGCACGGTCGATCAGCACAGCCAGTTGCAGCTCTACCTCGCCGGCCCGGCCGACAAGATGTTCACCCTCGTCATGGGCGCGCCCGCGGGCGGCGGCGGGGCGATCGCGCCCGATCTCGGCGGCGATCCCGAGCTCGCCTATCTCGCGGGCAAGCGCATGGGCGACCTCTTGGACGCCGAGCAACGCGCCACCGCGCAAAGCCTCATCCGCAACGGGCGCCCGACGCGCCTGTTGCAGATCGAGCGGCTCGATGCGGAAACCCTCGGCGCGCTGCTGATGCATTTCATGCTCGAGACCATCGTTGCCGCGGATCTCTTGGGCGTCGATGCTTTCGATCAGCCGGCGGTCGAGGAGGGTAAGGTCCTCGCGCGGCAATACTTGGGTGAAATGGGCAAGGGCTGACACGCCGCTTTCGAGTCACGCTCGCGACTCGGGGCTCCACTCTTCTTGGCGGAAACGCGCCCGCAGGGCACAATGGCGGCATGCCGCTGCGTCAGCTTCCGCCGGTCGTCGTCAACCGCATCGCCGCGGGCGAGGTGGTGGAGCGCCCGGCTTCGGCCGTCAAAGAGCTGGTCGAGAACGCCATCGATGCGGGCGCGCGGCGCATCGACATCACCTTGCGCGAAGGCGGGCAAAGCCTCGTCATCGTCGCCGATGACGGCATCGGCATGAGCGCCGAGGAGCTGTCGCTCGCGGTCGAGCGCCACTGCACCTCGAAGCTGCCGGATGACGATCTCCTGCGCATCGAGACTTTGGGCTTTCGCGGCGAGGCGCTGCCCTCGATTGGCGCGGTCAGCCGGTTGTCGATTGCGAGCCGCAAGCGCGGCGCGGACAGCGCCTGGTCGATCGCGGTCGAGGGCGGCAGCAAATCCGCGCCGCTTCCCGCGGCCTTGTCGCAGGGCACGCGGGTCGAGGTCCGCGACCTCTTCTATGCGACGCCAGCGCGGCTGAAATTCTTGAAATCGCCGCGCGCCGAGCGCGAGGCGGCGCTCGATGCGGTCGAGCGCCTTGCCATGGCCTATCCGGGCGTCGCCTTCACCGTCAGCGGCGAGGAGGATCGCATCCTTCTGCGCCTCCATGCGGTGGCATCCGATCTCGCCGGCAACGATGCGCGCCGCGAGCGATTGGCGGCGATTCTCGGCCGCGATTTCGCCGACAATGCGCTCGCGATCGCAGCGCAGCGCGAGGGCTTCAGCCTCACCGGCCTTGCCGGCCTGCCGACGCTCAACCGCGCGACCGCGCGCGACCAGTATCTCTTCGTCAATGGCCGGCCGGTGCGCGACAAGCTTCTGGTCGGCGCGGTGCGCGGGGCCTATCAGGATTTCCTCGCGCGCGACCGCCATCCGATCGTGGCGCTGTTCCTCGATGGGCCGGCCGAGGCGATCGATGTCAATGTGCACCCGGCGAAGGCCGAGGTGCGGTTTCGCGATGCGAGCCTCGTGCGCGGCTTGATCGTTGGCGCGCTTCGCCAGGCCCTGGCCGCGGCCGGGCATCGCGCCTCGACCACGGTCGCCGAGGCCGCGCTCCATTCCTTCCGCCCGGGCTTTGCCGGGGCGCCCTACGCGCCCGCCTATCCGCCGCGCGGTCTCGCTGAAGAGGCCGCGCAGTACCAGGCACCGCTGACGCCGGCCGATTCCGGCGGCGTGACGCCACCCGCAGCGCGCGCGCCGCGGGCCGCCGCGGCGGAAGCGCTCGGCTTTCCCCTGGGCGCGGCGGTGGCGCAGCTCCATGAGACCTATGTCGTCGCGCAGACCCAAGACGGCATCGTGATCGTCGATCAGCACGCGGCGCATGAGCGCCTCGTCTACGAGCGCATGAAGGAGGCGCTGGGCTCGACCGGAGTCGCCCGCCAAATCCTGCTCCTGCCCGAGGTGGTGGAGCTCGATGAGGGGGCGGTGGCGCGGCTCGCCGCGCGTGCGGGCGAACTCGCCGAGCTCGGCCTCGTGCTCGAGGCTTTCGGGGCCGGCGCGGTGGTGGTGCGCGAGGTGCCGGCGCTCCTCGGCGAGCTCAACGTGCAAGGCCTCGTGCGCGACTTGGCCGATGAGCTCGCCGAGCTGGGCAATGCGCTGTCGCTCAAGGAAAAGCTCGAAGAGGTGTGCGGCACGCTCGCCTGCCACGGCTCGGTCCGCGCTGGCCGCCGGCTTCTACCCGAGGAGATGAACGCGCTGCTGCGTCAAATGGAGGCGACGCCCCATTCCGGCCAGTGCAATCACGGCCGCCCCACCTATGTCGAGCTGAAGCTCGCCGATATCGAGAAGCTGTTCGGGCGGCGGTAGTTTCCGAAATGACTGGCTTCGAACAAAATCTCGCGGGAGTAGTTAGCTGTTCAGTCAATGTCGTCGATAGCGATATTTACCCTAGCGACGAAATAGGAGAGGGATCGGTCGCGATATCGTTTTCGAACGGCACGAGACTTCGAGCCGATTATTGGCGGCTGCTGCATAAGAGGTCCCGACGTAGCAGCTTCGACCATCGGCAAAAATATGGGTTGCCGGCGCCGATTGATGCGATTGCCGAGCTTCGGACGGCACTTGAAAATTCCGAGCTTGTCGCAGCTACTCTCGACAAAGAATCGGCCGATTTGATCTTCCTGTTTGACAATGATTACAAGCTGCAAATCCTTACTGTCACGGGTCACGAGATTTGGGAAATACATTTCCCCGATGGCGCTGGAGCGTACTCAAACTATCTCTAGCCGTGTCGAGCACCTCCCTTTGAGGCGGGGCATTCGCATGTCGCTGGATACCAACCGTGCGTCCCTCGACTGCTCGCGCCTCGACGGCGCTCGCGCTCGGGATGAGGCGCTTTTCTGAATGCCATCACCCATTTCTCCTCACCCTGAGCGCGCGCGAAGCGCGCAGTCGAAGCGCGCAGGATGGTCCTGCAGTGGTCATATCCGATGGCCTCCCCCCTGCAGGGGGAGGTGATGAAGGGGAAGCAATCGGATGGCCTATTTCCGTAACAGCGCCGTCAATCTGCTCAATCTCCATTACGGCGTCCATTCGATCGCGCTGAGCAGCGGCGGCGCCTTCTATCTCGCCTATCTGCTCAAAGCGGGCGTGCCGGCGCCCGGCGTGCTCGCCGCGCTTGCGCTCATTCTCGGCGGCCGATTCGTCATCCGCCCGATCGTCATTCCGCTCGGCATACGCTGGGGCATGCGACCGCTCGTCATCGCCGGCACGGTGCTCAGCGCCATTCAATATCCGCTGCTGGCCGAGGTGCATGGCATGGGCGTCACCTTGCT
>DATEKH010000217.1:0-5382 GCA_035277525.1 Allostellaceae bacterium | reverse complement strand
GTTCTCGTCCGTCCCGACGGCCATGTCGCCTGGCGGGCGGATGAGCTTCCCGCCGATCCGGGCGCGATCCTCGACCGCGTCCGCGGTGCGTAGCCGCGTGCTGGCTCAGCCCGCGTGCTTCGAGGCCGACGACGCCTTGCTGCCGGGCAGGAATTTCTCGGTGTAGAGCTTGCTCATATCGGGTTCGCTCGGCAGCAGCTTCATCTCGACGAAAGAGCGGCGCAGAACCTCGAGGGGCTTGGCCTCGAACCGGCCCGTGGTCGAGAACGCCGGCATGACGCCATCGTAGTCGGCCGCCACGATCGCCTCGGGCTCGTTCATCACTTTCGTCGCGATGCGCACGGTCTCGGCCTTGTGCTTCAGCATGTAATCGATGCTCTCGAACCAGCCCGCGAGAAACGCGCGAAGCTCGTCGGGATGCGCCGCGATCAGGCTGTTTCGCGCATACATCGCGTGGGTGATGAACTCCGGCACGATGGTGTCGAAATGCAGCATCATGTGCCCGATTCCTTTTTGCTGCAGCACCGTTCCGCCGACAAAATCGATCGCCATGCCATCGGTTTGCCCGGTGCGCAGCGCCGAGATCTGCGCCGGCCGCGCGCCCAGCGGCACGGTCGTGATCCCATCCGGCCCCCAGCCTTCGTGGCGCGACAACTCGCGCACGAGCCATTCCGTCAGCGAGGACACCGTCGAGACGCTGATCTTCTTGCCCTTGAGATCCTTGGGGCTGCGAAGATTTGGGTCGCGGACCACGAGCGTCAGGTCGGCCGGCGGTCCCATGAAGGCGGCGACGCCCTTGACCGGCGCGCCGCGCGCAACGAAAGCGAGCTCGACCCCCGAGCCCAGCCCGATATCGATCGCATCCGCGGCCAGCCCCTGCTGCAGCTTGGCGCTGCCGTCGAAATTGAACTCTTCGATGTCGAGGCCGCGTTGCTTGAAGAACCCCTCGGCCACGCCGACATCGACCGGCACGAAGTCGAACACGCCGGCGAAGGCTTTGCCGACGCGCAGCACCGCATCGGCGGCGCACGCGGCGCCGGCAAGGCCGCCGAGGACGACGCCGAAGACCGTGATGATGCAAAGCCAACGCCCAACGAGCCGCGATCCGGCCATGTTTTCCTCCTTCTGTTCCGCGACAGGCGGGCTTTGCCCGCCGCCTTTTTGCTTTGTTTGTGACGCTCAGCGTAAAGGCTTTCGCCCATCGCGTCACGGCTCGTGCCGCCGAGCGGGCCGGGGAAACATTACAAAAACTTAATCTTCCTCCTCGGCTTTTGGTTTTGAGCGGCAAGCGGGCCCACCAATAATGCTCGCGTCACGACGGCGAGCCCAAGGCGCTCCGCACGGGCGGCAGCGGGCGCGGCGCAAATCAAAAGCAAGCACCGAACAGGAGGAGAGGAAATGTTCTCACGACGCTCGCTCTTGGCCTCTTTGGCCAGCTCGACCTTTCTCGCCGGCGCCGCGCGCTGGCGCCCGGCCCGGGCGGCATCCCCGGTGACGATCCGCGCCGGCTGGGTGGTCCTGCCGGCCGATCTTCTGCCGATGTTGCCCGACACGCCCCAGCTGACGCGGCATATGGGCAAGTCCTACACACTTGAGCCGCAGCATTTCGCCGGCACGCCGCAAATGATCACCGCGCTCGCCGCGGGGGCGATCGATACCGGCTCGCTCGCCTTCTCCTCGCTGCCCCTCGCGATCGAGAACGCCAAGCTCGGCAGCCTGCGCGTCATCGCCGACTGCTTTCAGGACGGCTATCCGGGCTATCACACCAACACTTACCGCGTGCGCGCCGACAGCCCGATCAAGAACGTCAAAGAGTTGAAGGGCAAGGTACTCGCGACCAACATCCAGGGCAGCGCCGTCGATCTCGCCATGCGCGTGATGCTGAAGAAGCACGGCCTCAACGACCGCACCGATGTCAGCATCATCGAGGCACCCTTCCCGGCGATGAAGTCGCTCTTGGCCGAGAAGAAGGCCGATCTCATTCCGGCGGTGCTGCCCTTCTCCGCCGATCCCGAGCTTCAGAAAATCTCGCGCCCGCTCTTCACCCAGGAGGACGCGATCGGCCGCACGCAAATGATCATCCACACCATGCGCGGCGAGTTCATCGACCAGCATCGCGATGCCGTCATCGACATGCTCGAGGACATGCTGCGCGTCTTGCACTTCTACCAGGACCCGAAGAACCACGAGGAGGCCGTGAAGCTCGTGGCCAAGGCGACGAAGCAGCCGGCGGAGCGCTTCGAGAAATGGATCTTCACCAAGGAGGACTACTATCGCAACCCCGAGGGCCTGCCCGATCTCAAGGCCCTGCAGGCGAATATCGACGTGCAGAAGGAACTGGGATTCCTGAAGACCCCGCTCGATGTGAAGAAATACGCCGATCTCGACCTCGTCCGGGCCGCCGACAAGCGCGTCTCGAACAAAGTTTGATTGCTCGCCGGCGCGCGGAAACTGCGCGCGCCGGCCGCGCTTCAGCTGGGCTTGCCGTAGTTCTTGACGAGATAATCGATGATAACTTTGGCGTCCTCGGGCGACGCGGGCGCGCCGAAGACGTTGATCATCTTGTTTACCTCCGCCTCCCACACCTGCGGCGTCATGAAGGGCGAATTGATCCGGATATAATCGAGGCTGTGGCAGATGCTGCAGGTATTCTCGACCTTGTCGCGGCCAGGCGCGTCCTTGAGCTGCACCGGCTGCTCCGCGGCCAGCGCGTTAGCGCCGAAAGCCAGCAGCGCCGCAAGCACCATCATCGGTTTCATCGGCGCTCTCCTCAGACGATCGCGACGCTTAGGGGCCGCGGCACGTTGTTGTGATAGCCCGCCGGATTGAAGATGAGACTGTCCGCCTGGGTCTGCCCGGCCTTGTTCGAGGCGCGGGCGAGGATCGCGTAGCGACCCTTCTTTTTCGGGGCGAAGCGATAACTCCAAGGCCTGAAGGCGAAGCGGCCGAGATCCTTGCCAAGGGCCGCATCCTGCCAGGTCGCGCCGCCGTCGCTCGAGATCTCGACGCGCGTGATGCCATAGCCGCCATCCCAGGCTATGCCGCGCAGCTCGACGGCTTTGCCGAGCTTTTCTTTGACCGGCCCGCCAGGCGTGACGATCAGCGAATTGACCACCATTTCCGTGATCGGGGTCGATCCCGGCAGTTCCTGGGTGAGGAAGCGATCGACCACCGGGAATTTTCCGGTCGGGATGCGATAGGCGCTTTTCATCCAGAAGCCTTCGAACGGCTTGGTCACCGCGTCGATCGAGACGAGGTGCTTCATCCAATAAGTCGCGGTCCAACCCGGCACGACGAGCCGCGCCGGCGCGCCATTCAAATGCGGCAAGGCCTGGCCATTCATCTGATAGGCGATGAGCGTGTTCTCATCGAGCGCCTTCCAGAGCGGGATGCTTTTGACGAAATCCGGTGTCTTCTCGACGACCGGTCCGTCGGCGCCGTTGAGCACCAGCTCGCTCGCTTCCTTCTTGAGGCCGACCTTCGCCAGCACGTCTTTGAGGCGCACGCCTTTCCATAGCGCGTTGCCCATCGCTCCAAGACCCCATTGCACGCCTGGCACGTGGGGATCGGAAAATCCGCGGCGATTGCCGGAGCATTGGCACACGGCAGCGAGTTCCACCTGCTCGAAGCCGCTTTGCAGATCGGAAAGGCCGAGCTCGACCGGCGTCGCCGCCGCCTCGCCGCCGATCTTCACTTTCCAAGTCGCCGGGTCGATCTTGTCGGGAATGTCCGCCAGGTGATAGCGCACGAAGAACGCGTCGTTCGGCGTGAAGTCGCTGGCGAAATAGGAAACCGGCGTCTCGTAATTGGGCGGCCGGTAGGCGAGCTTGATGAGCGGCTTCTTGCCCGGCAGCGCGTCGAGCACGGCGGTATCGTATTCGCCCGCCGGCAACCCGGTGGTCAGCGGCACCTTTTCCGCCGCGCGCGCCAATCCTGTCATCATTCCTGGCCCGGCGAGCGCCGCGCCGCCCAAGGCTTGCAACACGCTTCTGCGTTTGAGCATCGCCCCCTCCCCACGCGTCTTATGCGGGCGATGCTAACAGAAACGGCGAGGACCATAATTACCAAAAGAATCCGGGCCTTCTATGCGAAGACGGAAAAAGCAATAGGGGCTAACTTCGCGCCAATCACATTTGTCGGCTGTTATTCTTCCGGCAAGCGGCGCCTACTCCGCCGCCTGCGTCTCCATGCCCGCATATTCCTTGTCGGTCAGCGCCTGCAAGGCCGGCATCACCTCGGCCGCAAAGAGGCGGAGGTTCTTTTCGGTCAGATCGCGCGGCAGCGTCGCGAAATGGAGATTGGCGAGGAAGTTCTGGAAGCCCAGCCGGCGATGCGCCTCGACCAGTTGCTTCCTCACCGTATCGGGGCTGCCGCAGAGGAAGATCCCCGCCTCCATCAGATTGTCGACCGTCATCGTTCCCGCGGCGAGCGCCGGCCGCTTGATCGCGCGCATGCCGGCGAGCGACTTGGCCGAGAGATAGCCCGGCGGGAACATCATCTCGAATGGCAGGTTGAGATATTTGCTGAACAGCCGCTCGATATGGATGCGCGCTTCCTCCTTGGCGCGCGCGTCGGTCTCGGCAACGTAGATCGGCGCGGCCCAGCCGATCTGCTCCGAGCTCGCGGTGTAGCCGTGGAGCTTCTCGGCGGTCTGGCGGTAGAGATTGAGATAGCGGATGACCGACGCGACCGGCGAGAAATTCTGAATATAGACATAGCGCCGCTCCTTGGCGCTCGCCCAATCAATAGTCTCGCCCGAACCGAGCGAGGGGCACCAGATCGGCGGATGCGGCTGCTGATAAGGTCGCGGCCACACATTCACATATTCGAAGCGATAATGCTTGCCCTCGAAGGCGAAGGGGCCGGGCCGCGTCCAAGCCTGCACCACGAGATCATGCGCCTCGTGGAAGCGCTCATGGCTGAAAGCCGGGTTGGCGCCCATCGAGTAGTACTCGGCGCCGATGCCCCGCACCATGCCCGAGATGAGCCGCCCGCCCGTCAGCACATCGATCATCGCGTGCTCTTCGGCCAAGGTCAGCGGGTTGTCGCGCAGGCCGAAGGCACTGCCGAGGATCGCGATCTTCGCGTGTCTGACGCGCCGCGCCAGCGCCGAGGCCATCACCACCGGCGAGGGCATCAGGCCATAGGCGTTCTGGTGATGCTCGTTGACCGAGATGCCGTCGAAGCCGAGCTCGGCGGCCAATTCCAATTCATCGAGATAGCGGTTGTAGAGCGCGTGGCCTTTCACCGGATCGAAATAGGTGTTGGGAAGGATGACCCAATCGGTGCGGTATTTCTGCTGATAGTCGAGATCGAGATCGGCATAAGGCATCAGGTGAAAGAACAGAACTTTCATGACCGCAGCCTTTCGATGAAGCGCGC
>DATEKH010000216.1:0-8982 GCA_035277525.1 Allostellaceae bacterium | reverse complement strand
CGGCCAGCACGAGATTGTCCCAGCGCGTCGCCGCGCCAGGCCGGCGCGCCAATTGCGCGGGCGTTGCCGCGAAGGTCGCGCGCTTTTCCTTGAGGATTTGCCAAGGGGGCATGGGATCGGCCGGCAAATCATAGGCCGCGGCAACATCCTTCCACAGAAGCGGCGCCAATTCCTCCGCCGCCGTATCGACGAGCCGGTCGCCGGCGCTGATCGTGACGGAGAGCACATCGGGCTTGCGGAAAACCCATTCAGCGACGCCGCCGACGATGCCGACGAACCAGGGGGCATCGCCGCGCAAGGCGACGCGGAAATGCGCGTTGACGATGGCGCGGAATTCGTCCGGTGCGGTGAGGCCCGGAATGAGCCGCGCTGCGATCGGCGCCGGCACGGCGAGCACGGCCGCGTCGCCAGTCGACAACGGCTCGAGCGCACCTTCGAAATCGAGCGACGTCAATTGCGTTTCCGCGAAGGCCATCGCCCGCAGCCGAGAGCCGAGGCGAAGCTCGCCGCCGCGTGCCTTCAACGTCGCGAGCGCCGGATCGACGAGGCTCTCGCTCAGGCCTTCGCGCGGCACGAGCGGCACGCACGCGCTGCCGCCCGCGCCGAGCGTTTCGTTCAGCACGGCGCCGAAAAGCCTGGCCGAGCCCGCCTCGACCTCGGTGTTGAGCGCGGCCACCGCCAAAGGCTGCCACAGCCGCCGAAAAATCACCGCGCGCGGGTCGAGCGACTGGCTTACCACGGCATTGGCGGGCGCAGCGGCGAGGCGGCGCGCCGCAAGGTAATCGAAGAGCCCGGTCCCTCTGACGCGGCGGCTCGGCGCAAGCACCCACCAGGGGAGCCACCCGCTATTGGGCCGCAAGGTCCAGCGCTCGCCGGTGCTGCGATCGAGAAAAGGAAAAACCGCCTTGCCGGGGCCCGTGAAAGTCTGCCGCGCACCGATGTCGCGTAGATAACGCATGGCGGCATGGTTGCCGGAGATCAGCAGATGATTGCCATTGTCGATCCGGCAGCCCAGCCCGGCGTCGAAATACGAGCGGCAGCGCCCGCCCGCTTGCGGTGCCGCCTCGTGCAGCACCACGCCGACGCCCGCTTCGGCGAGCGTCAGCGCGGCGGCCAGCCCGGCGAGCCCGGCGCCCACCACGTGCACACGATGCGGCTGTGTCATAACAGCCCGTGGCGCAGTGCCAGCCAGAGCTTCATCGGCTTGGCCAGCTTCACGGCTTCGCTGCGATTGACCCAACCGCGCCGGCGCAGGCGAACGAGCTGCGCGCGGTAGACCGCGCCCATGGCGCGCGCCGGCCGCATCGGCCGACGCGGGCACCGTGCCATCGACGATCGCGCATCGATAAAGCGCTGCTCGGCCATATTGGCCAACGCGTCGCAGGCTTGGCCGAGATTGGCGTGGCCGAGAACCTCGCCTGGCACGGTCGCCGTGATCCCGGCTTGCAGCAGGAATTCGCGCGGCAGGTACAGACGGTCGCGCGCTTCGTCCTCGTCGAGATCGCGCAGGATGTTGGTGAGCTGCAGGGCGCGGCCAAGATGGAACGCGACCTCGTCCGCCGCCGGCGTCGCGACGCCGAAGGCGCGCACGGACAGCCGGCCGACCGCGCTCGCCACGCGGTCGCAGTAGAGATCGAGCTCCGCAAGGCTCGGCGCCTGGATCGGCGCGCCTGCATCCATTTCCATGCCGTCGATCAGCGCGAGGAAATCGTCGCGCCGCAGCTGAAACCGCGCCACATCTTCGGCGAGCACGCGGCCCAGCATTCGTTTGCTCGCGCCGGCAAAGATCGCGTCGATCTCGTCGCGCCACTGATCGAGCGCGATGCGCTTCTCGTCTACGGGCTCATCGCTATCGGCAATGTCGTCGACCTCGCGGCAAAACGCATAGATCGCGTACATCGCGTCGCGCCGCGCCTCGGGCAAAAGCCGCATCGCCCAGTAGAACGAGGTGCCCGCCGCCGCGACTCGATCACGAATGGCGGCGCGCAAGCCGTTCTCGGCGGTCTCGGTCATCGCCCGCGCCACAAGCCGGTGATGAGCGCGGCGACGAAATCGCCCTTCGACAGTTTGACTCGGCGCGCGAGCGGATCGCCGCGGCGCAGGCGGCGCGCCAGTCTTTCGGCGAGATTGACGATGACCGCGCATTCCCGCCTGAGCCCAGGGCTTTTCACATGCGACGGCAAGGCGCGCGCGGCGACAATCAGCGCCTCGGTCCGATCGAGCAGGCGATCGATCACGCAGCGCATTCCGTTGCTCGATTGCGGCGCCTGAAGCTCGTCGATGCGGGCGCCACAGGCCGCGAGGTCCTGGCTTGGCAGGTAGACGCGATCGAGATTGCGGTGATCCGCCGCGCAATCCTGCAAGTGGTTCAGGACCTGAAGCGCACTGCACAGCGCATCGGAAGACGGCCATGAGGCGCGATCCTCGCCATGGAGATCGAGCAATTGGCGCCCGACCGGCGAGGCCGAATAGCGGCAATACTCCATGAGATCCGCCCAATCCTCATAGCGCAGCTTTGTCGCGTCGAGCCGGAAAGCGCGCAGCACGTCGCGGCAATGCTGAAAGGTCGTGCCGGTTTCGAAGAGGCTGATGCGCATCGCCACCGCGGCAGGCGAATCATCGCCGGGCGCGCCGTCGAGTATTTCCTCCATGCGGTCGAGGCGGCGCACCTTGTCGGCGGCGGCGAGAGCGGGATTGTCGGCGATGTCATCGGCCTGGCGCGCGAAGCGGTAGAAGGCATGCACATGCCGGCGCAGATCGCGGCGGATGAGGAAGGACCCGACGGGAAAGTTCTCGTCTCCCCGGTCCTTGCCCGAGGGCGTCTCGACCGCCGCTTTCAGCAGCGGTTCTGCCATTGCACGCGCCCCTTCCACTCCCCGCCCCTCCCCCGCCAATGACGCCAAGCCGATGCCACCGTCGCCGCGAGATAAACCGAAGCCGCCGCCGGAAGCAATGGCGCCCAGGCCAGCGAGAGCCCGTAGAAGCGCAGCATCGGCGCATAAGCTGCGGCCATGGCCGTCCAGGATAGCGCGCCGATCGCGGCGCTGCCGCCGCCCGAAAGGAGTAAAGCAGGCGGCAGGAGATAGGTAACGACCATGCCCAAGGCCGTTCCCGCCAGCAGTAGGGGCGAATAACCGAGCTGCGTATAGGCCGTACGCGCGACCATGTTCCAGATATCACCAATATGCGGATAGGCGCGCAGGCTCAGCGTGCGTTGCGTCAAGCCGAGCCAGATCGAGCCGCCCCGCTTCACCGCGCGGGCAAGCGCGCAGTCGTCGATCAGCTCGCTTTTCAAGGATTCCCAGCCGCCGATGCGCTCATAGGCGTTGCGGCGAATGAGGATGCAGCCGCCCGCGGCGGCTGCGGTCGCGCGGCGCGAGTCATTCGACCAGGAGAAGGGATAGAGCATCGCAAAGAAGAACACGAAAGGCGGGATGAGAAATCTTTCGGCGAAGCTTTCGCAACGCAGCTTCACCATCAATGAGACGAGGTCGCGCCGCTCGCCATCGAGCCGCGCCACCAGCTCGGAAAGATTGCTCGGATGATGCGCGATATCGGCGTCGGTAAAGAGGTAGAGCGCCGGCGGCTCGGCGATCTGGCGCACACCTTCGCTCAAGGCCCAGAGCTTGCCGGTCCAGCCCGGCAACAAGGGACGCGCCGCGACGATCGCCACGCGATCGACTTGCGCGCCGGCAGCTTGGCGCGCCGCCTCGGCGGTGCCGTCGCTGCTGTGATCGTCGACCAAGACGATGCGGAACGGGCCTGGATAGTCTTGCGCGAGCAGCGATGCGATCGCGCGTCCCACCACCGCCGCCTCGTTGCGCGCCGGGATCACGGCCACGACGCTGGGCCAGCTTGCCCTCTCCGCCGCGAAGCGGGGGAGAGGGAGGGGACCCGTCGCATCAGCGACGGGGAGGGTGAGGTGGCCTTTCAAGCCCGTAACTCCCGACCTCACCCGCTCGCTTTCGCTCGCGCCCTCTGCCCCCATAGGGCGAAGAGGGCTAATAAAAGGCACGAGCCAAAAAAAGCCGCGGCCGAATAGAAGATAGATCCAGATCGCGAGCGTCAGCAGCGCAAGCGCGATCATGACGCGACCATGCCGGCACCACGGAACCAGGCGACGGCGTCGGCCAGGGCCTCTTGTGCCGGCCGCGCGCGATAGCCGAGCGAGCGCTCGGCCTTGGCCGAGGAGAAATACATTTTCTTTCTCGCCATGCGCAGCCCGTCGCGCGTGACGAACGGCTCTTTGCCGCTGACGCAGCCCCAGGATTCGGCGCCCAGGGCAATGGGCCAGATGAGCGGGATCGGGATGTTGAGGCGCGGCGGCTTGCGGCCCGTGATCAGCGCGATGCGGCGGAGGATTTCCGCCAAGCTCAGATTTTCGCCGCCGAGGATGTAGCGCTCGCCGATGGTGCCTTTGTCTTCCGCCGCGAGATGGCCCACCGCCACATCATCGACATGGACGATGTTGAGGCCGGTATCGACGAAAGCCGGTATGCGGCCCGACGCCGCTTCCACGATCATCCGCCCGGTCGGCGTCGGCTTCACGTCGCGCGGCCCGATCGGCGTCGACGGGTTGACGATCACCGCCGGCAGGCCGCGCGTCGTCACGAGTTCGCGCACCGCCTCCTCGGCCATGAATTTCGAGCGCTTATAGGGGCCGATCATGTCGGCAAGGCTGCTCGGCGTCGTCTCGTCGGCGGCACGGCCTTCGGGTGCGATGCCCAATACCGCGACGCTGCTGGTATAAACGACGCGCTCAACGCCGGCATCCAGCGCCGCCAGCATCAAGAGCCGCGTGCCTTCGACATTGGCCCGCATCATCGGCGCTTCGTCGCGCACCCAAAGCCGGTAATCGGCCGCGACGTGATAGAGCGCGCCGCAGCCTTCGACCGCAGCCTCGAGCGAAGTCTTATCCTCGAGCGAGCCGACGCTGATCTCGACATCGAGGCCTGCCAAGTTGCGCCGGTCGCTTTGCGGCCGCAACAACGCCCGCACCCTGCGTCCGCGCACGAGCAGCGCGCGCGTGACCGCCGCGCCGACGAATCCGGACGCGCCGGTGACGAGGGTTGGCCTGGACGCAGTCGGCATGAAGCGTGGGCCGGAAAGCCCGCGTCAGCCGAGCGCGGCGCGGCGCGAATTGCCGCCAATGAGCTGGCGCGCGGTGGCGCGCGCCTCGCGATCGAGCGCATAGACATCGTCGAGCGCATCGATGCGGCGACCAGGCATGCGCTCCAGCGTGCGCTCGACCGTTGCCGCGATGTCGAGAAAGCCGATCTGCTCGTCAAGGAAGGCCGCGACCGCGACCTCGTTGGCGGCGTTGAGTACGGTCGGTGCGCCGCCGCCGGCGAGCAGCGCCGCGCGCGCGACGCGCAGCGCCGGAAAGCGCGCGGGATCGGGCGCCTCGAATGTGAGCTGCGCGAGCTTTGCGAGATCGAGCCGCGGGCTCGGCGCCGGAATGCGGTCGGGCCATCCCAGCGCATTCGCGATCGGCGTGCGCATATCGGGCGAGCCCAGCTGCGCCAGCACCGAGCCGTCGCTATAATAGACGAGGCCGTGCACCACCGATTGCGGATGGACAACGATATCGAGGCGCTCGCTCGGCAGGGCGAAGAGATGATGCGCCTCGATCACCTCGAGCCCCTTGTTCATCATGGTCGCGGAATCGACCGAGATCTTGGCGCCCATGCGCCAATTGGGATGCGCCACGGCCTGGGCCGGCGTCGCCGCCGCCATCGCTTCGAGCGAGACTTTGCGGAAAGGGCCGCCGCTCGCGGTCAGGACGATCTTCTCGATCGCCCTGCGCTGCTCGGATTGGAAGACCTGGAAGATCGCGTTGTGCTCGCTGTCGACCGGCAAGAGCCGCGCGCCATGCATTTCGGCTTCCTTGGTCACGAGCTCTCCGGCGCAAACCAGAACTTCCTTATTCGCCAAAGCGACGATCGCGCCGCGCCGCACCGCCGCCAAAGTCGGCGCCAAGCCCGCAGCACCAACGATCGCCGCCATCACCCAATCGGCGGGGCGCGACGCCGCCTCGACCACCGCAGCGGTCCCGGCCGCCGCTTCGACGCCGCTGCCCGCGAGCGCATCTTTCAATGCGCCATATTGGCTTTCATCGGCGACGACGGCGAATTTAGCGCCGAGGGCTTTCGCCTGCTCGGCGAGCCGCGGCGCGTTGCGCGAGGCCACCAGCGCCTCGACGGCATAGCTGGCACGGTCCGCAACGAGAAGTTCGGCGGTATTGCAGCCGATCGAGCCGGTCGATCCCAAGACGGTGACGCGACGATGGCGCGCCGGGCCTGCGCTCATAAAAACCGAACTCCTTGCTGTGCGACAACCATCTTACGGGAGAACGAGGCAAATCCCTAGATAGCAGTTTTCCAATTGGATTCAATGTGTTCTTCGAATCGCAGGCGAATGCGCGCCGCGCCGGGTCAGGCGACGCCGAGATAGGCGCGGCGCAGCTCCGGGTCGTTCTCCAGCTCCTTGACGGGGCCTTGGCGGACGATGTGCCCGGTTTCCATGACATAGGCGCGGTCGGCGATGCTGAACGCGGCAAAGACGTCCTGCTCGACGATCAGCACAGTAACGCCGGACTGGCGGATATCGGACAACACCTGCAAGAGCTGATCGACGATCACCGGCGCAAGCCCCAGGCTCATCTCGTCGACCATCAAGAGCTTGGGCTCGGCCATCAGCGCGCGCGCAAGCGCGCAGATCTGCTGCTCGCCACCCGAGAGGCTGCCCGCGAGTTGGCGGCGACGATCGGCAAGGATCGGGAAGATTTGATAGACGCGCTCGAAGCTGCGCGCGACCGCGGCTTGATCGCGCCGGCGGGAGGCACCCATGCGCAGATTCTCGTCGACCGACATGCGCTGAAAAAGCTGCCGGCCTTCCGGCACCTGGACGAGACCCAAGGCGAAGACCCGCTCGGGCGAGAGCGGCAGGAGATCGTGGCCGGCGAAGCAGATCGAGCCGCGCGCGGCAATGACGCGCGACAGCCCGCGCAGCAACGTGGTCTTGCCCGCGCCATTCGAGCCGACCAGCGCAACGATTTCGCCAGCCGACACCGTGAGATCGAGGCCGAACAGCACCGGCGCGGCGCCGTAGCCGGCGCTAAGGCCCGAAACCTCGAGCAGGCTTTCGCTCATAGGCGCCTCTTGCCGAGATAGGCATCGATCACGCGCGGATCGGCCAACACGGCGTCGGGCGGGCCCTCGGCGATGCGCTCGCCATGATGCAGGACGAAGATGCGGTCGCTCAAGCTGCGGATCGCGCGCATCACATGCTCGATGACGAGAATGGTGACGCCCGAATCGCGGATCTTCCTGATGATCGCGACCACCTCGTCAACTTCGGTATGCGTCAGGCCTGCCATCACCTCGTCGAGCAGCAGGAGCTTTGGCTGCATCGCAAGCGCCTTGGCGAGCTCCAGCCGCTTGCGGTCTGGCCCGCCCAACTGATCGGCATGCTGATCCATGCGATGAAGCAGACCGGTGAATTCGAGCACGTCGCGCGCGCGTTCGCGCGCCGCCGCGCGATTGCGCTCGCCGCCCCGGAACCCGAACAGCGCGCCCACGGTGACGTTCTCTAGCACCGACAGGCGCGGAAAAGGCTTCATCACCTGAAAGGTGCGGCCAATGCCGAGATGAGCGCGGCGCTGCGGCGGCAGCCGATCGATGCGCGCGCCCTCGAAAAAGAGCTCGCCTCGGTCGGGACGAAGCGTGCCGCTGATGAGGTTGACGAGCGTGGTCTTGCCCGCGCCGTTGGGGCCGATGAGGCCGAAAATCTCGCCTTTCTCCAAGGCGAAGCTGACATCGGCCACGGCTTCGAGACCCTGGAAACGCCGGGTCAGCGCGCGCGCTTCGAACAGAGGTGTCTCGGCGATTGCGCTCACAGCCGGTGCATCTCGATGTTCTGCAGGAAATAGCGCCAGCCGGAGCGCTGCAGCCCGTGCGCGAGATCGAGCAGGCCGCGCGGCATGAAAATCACGGCGAGCACGATCACGAGGCCAAAAAGCAGCGCCGCGGCGGTCGAGATGCTGGTCGCCAGGACCTGGTAGATCGCGCTCAGGATCAGCGCGCCGATCACCGGGCCCAGCACGGTGCCTGGGCCGCCGAACACCGCCATGATCACCATGCGCACATTGATCGTCAGATCAAACGCGCCGGAGGGATCGACGAAGGTGATCCAATAGGCGTGGATTCCGCCGGCGAGCGCGGTGAAGAAGGCCGACAGCATCAAGGCGGCTATCTTGTATAGGGTCGTGTTGACGCCCATCACCTGCGCCGCGTCCTCGTCTTCGCGAATGGCGATCAATCCCATGCCGAAGCGGCTGCGGGCAATCCAGGCAACGGTCGCGGTGGCCAAGACGAGCAGACCGAGCGCTTCCTCGTAGAACAGCGAGTCATTCCGCGTGAGCGGAAGGATAAGGCCGATATTGCGGCCCGCGATATCGAGATTGGCGATCACCGCCGCAAGCGTCGCCGAGAGGCCCAAGGTCGCGATCGCGAAGAAATGGCCGCGCAGCCGCAGGATCGGCAAGCCGATGAGAATGGCGCAGGCAAGCGCGAGCGCGGCGCCAAGCGCCAGCCCGACCCAGAAAGGCAGGCCGAGCTTTGCCATCGCGATCGCCGTCCCATAGGTTCCGAGGCCGTAGAAAGCCGAGTTGCCGAACGAGGCGTAACCGGTGAAGCCGCCCAGTATGTTCCAGGCCTGTGCCACCGTCGCCGCGAGCAGAGCGTCGATGCCGTATTGAATGATGACCGCGTCGCCGCTCAAGGGCACGAGTGCGAGCAAAGCGACGGCAAGGCCAAGGAGCGATCCTCGGAGCATCACGCTTCGCGCAAGCTGCGCGCCGGGCGCGCCACGAGGATCAGCACGAGGAGGCCGAAGCTGATCGCGTCGGTGAAAGTCGGGCCGATATAGATCGCGGCGAGCGATTCAGCGATGCCGATGACGAGCCCGCCCAGGATGATGCCG
>DATEKH010000215.1:0-14905 GCA_035277525.1 Allostellaceae bacterium | reverse complement strand
CGCCGAGCGCCGGATCGTCGCGCGTCTCGACCATGCGCGTGCGCGGCGGGGCCGGCATCGGCCGCGGCGCCGGTTGCGGCGCTTGTTCTTCGGGCCGTTGCACGCGCAGCTCGACGTGGCTGAGCACGCTCGTCACCGTCTCGCGCAGATGATCGAGCATCTCCTGGAACAGCACGAAGGCTTCGTGCTTGTATTCGTTCAGCGGATCGCGCTGCGCATAGGCGCGCAGATTGATGCCCTGGCGCAGATGGTCGAGCGATAAGAGGTGATCCTTCCAGGCCTGGTCGAGAATCTGCAGCAGCAGGCTGCGCTCGGCGAGCCGCATGATATCGGCGCCGTAATTCGCGGCCTTCTGCGCCATCATGGTGTCAGCGGCCTGGGTCAGCCGGTCGCGCAGCTCCTCCTCGCCGATGCCTTCCTCCTTGCTCCAGTCGGCGATCGGAACGTCGACATTGAGGAGGCGGACGCATTCGGCGTGAAGCGCTGCGACATCCCACTGGTCGGGCAGCGAATTGTCGGGCACGCCGCGCTCGATGATGCGGTCGATGGTCTCGTGGCGCATATCGACCACCATCGCCGCGACATCGGCCGTGTTCATGATCTCGCGGCGCTGCTGATAAACGACCTTGCGCTGATCGTTCATGACGTCGTCGAAGCGCAGGAGATGCTTGCGGATCTCGTAGTTGCGCGCCTCGACCTTCTCCTGCGCTTTCTCGAGCGCCTTGTTGATCCAGCTATGGATGATCGCCTCGCCCTCTTTGAGGCCGAGCTTTTGCAGCATGCCGTCCATGCGCTCGGAGCCGAAGATGCGCATCAGATCGTCTTCGAGCGAGACGAAGAATTTGGACGCCCCCGGATCGCCCTGGCGTCCGGAGCGGCCGCGCAGCTGATTGTCGATGCGCCGGCTCTCATGCCGCTCGCTGCCGATGACGAAGAGCCCGCCCGCCTTGCGCACCTCTTCGCGTGCGGCATCGATCTCGGCGCGGATCGCCCGAGCGCGCGCCTCGTGCTGCACTGGATCGTCGATCCCGCCCAATTCCTGGCGCAGCCGCATCTCGAGATTGCCGCCGAGCTGAATGTCGGTGCCGCGGCCCGCCATGTTGGTCGCGATCGTGACGGCGCCGGGCCGGCCGGCCTGGGCAATGATGAAGGCCTCCTGCTCGTGGTAGCGCGCGTTCAGCACGTTGTGCGGAACCTTGCGCTTCTTGAACATCTCCGAGAGCGCTTCCGACTTCTCGATGCTGACGGTGCCGACGAGCACCGGCTGCTTGCGCTCGCGGCATTCCAAGACCTGAGCGAGGATCGCCTCGTTCTTCTCGCGCGCGGTGCGATAGACCTCGTCATCGTTATCCTTGCGCATCACCGGCTCGTTGGTCGGGATTTCGATGACGTCGAGCTTGTAGATGTCGCCGAACTCTTCCGCCTCGGTCATTGCCGTCCCGGTCATGCCGGCGAGCTTCGGATAGAGCCGGAAGTAATTCTGGAAGGTGATCGAGGCGAGCGTCTGGTTTTCGTTCTGGATCGTGACGTTTTCCTTGGCTTCGAGCGCCTGGTGCAAGCCTTCGGAATAGCGCCGCCCTTCCATCATGCGGCCGGTGAACTCGTCGATGATCACGACCTTGTCGTCGCGCACGATGTAGTCGGTGTCGCGCGCGAACAGCTTGTGCGCCCGGAGCGCCTGGTTGGCGTGATGGACCAGCGAGACGTTGTGGATGTCGTAGAGCGTGCCGGCCTTCAAAAGGCCCGCCTCCTCCATCAGCTTTTCCATGCGCTCGACGCCCGATTCCGTGAGCGTCACCGTGCGCTGCTTCTCGTCCTTCTCGTAATCTTCCGGCGCGAGGCTCGGCATCAGCTTGTCGACCTGGCGGTAGAGGTCGGAATTGTCCTCGGTCGGGCCCGAGATGATCAGCGGCGTGCGCGCTTCGTCGATGAGGATCGAATCGACCTCGTCGACGATCGCGTAGTTGAACGGCCGCTGGACCATGTCCTCGAGCCGGAACTTCATGTTGTCGCGCAGATAGTCGAAGCCGAACTCGTTGTTGGTGCCGTAGGTCACGTCGGCGTTGTATTCGACGCGGCGCTGACTGTCGTCGAGGCCGTGCACGATGCAGCCGACCGAGAGGCCGAGAAAGCGGTAGATTTGCCCCATCCACTCGCTGTCGCGCGTGGCGAGATAGTCGTTCACGGTGACGACGTGAACGCCCTTGCCGGCGAGCGCGTTGAGATAGACCGGCAGGGTCGCGACCAGCGTCTTGCCTTCGCCGGTCTTCATCTCGGAGATCATGCCGCGGTGAAGCACGATGCCGCCGGTCAGCTGCACGTCGAAATGCCGCTGTCCGAGCGTCCGCTTCGCGGCCTCGCGCACGGTCGCGAACGCCTCGACCAGCAGGTCGTCGAGCGATTCGTCCTGGGCCAGCCGGTCCCTGAAGTGTTGCGTGCGGGCGCGCAGGCCGGCATCGTCGAGCGCCGCGAGCTCGGGCTCGAGCGCGTTGATCATTTCGATCAGCGGCCCGAGACTCTTGACGTAGCGGTCATTCGCGGAACCAAACAGTCGCCGGGCCAGGGCGCCGATCATTCATGCCTCGGACAGGGTGGCGGGTGGATGCAAATGAGAAATAGGAACATCGCGCTAAGGTGTCAATTCGTGACGCTTTTTTGAGGGTTTTGGCGCGGTCGGGATGCTTGTTCGCCGGGGCGCTTTATGCTTTAAGGCGGCGGGTTCGGCCGCGGGAGCTCCTTTCGCCGAGCCAAAGGTTGACCGAAAGGACCTATTGTCATGGCGTGCCGTGCCCTTCTTGCCGCCTGTCTCATCGCGCTCATGGCAATGCCGGCAATGGCGCAGAAGAAGGACAAGGCGGCGCCCGAAAAGGGCGGCGATCCGATCGTCGCCCGGGTCAACGGCCAGGTGCTGCACCGCTCCGACATCGAGATCGCGATGCATGGCCTGCCGCCCGACGCGCAGCAGCAAGTCCCGCCGCAGCAGCTTTATCTCCAAGTGCTCGAACAAGCCGCAGCCGACATGCTCCTCGCCCAGGCGGGCCGCAAGGCGAAGATCGACGCCGAGTCAGGGGTCAAGTCCGAAATCATGCTCAGCGAGAACGACATCATCGCCAAGGCCTATATCGCCTCGCTGGCACGCACGCAGATCACCGAGGCAAAGCTCAAGGAGGCCTATGCGCAATATGTGAAGGCCGCCTCGCAGCAGGAGGAGATCCACGCCCGGCACATCGTCCTCTCGAACGAGCAAGAGGCCAAGGACGTCATCGCGCAACTCAATAAGGGCGCCGATTTCGCGACGCTCGCCAAGGAAAAGTCCATCGATCCCCAAGCCAAGGCGACCGGCGGCGATCTCGGCTATCTCACGCAGAACGAAGTGGCGAACGAGCCCGAATTCGCGGCTGCCGCCTTTGCGCTGAAGAAAGGCGAGTTCACGCAATCGCCGGTGCATACGCGGATCGGCTGGCACGTGATCAAGGTCGAGGATCGCCGTCCGGTCAAAGTCGGCACCTATGATCAAGTCGTCAACCAGCTGGCGCAGCGCGAGGCCGGCGACATCGCCAACAAAAAGGTCGAGGAGCTGCGGCGCGCGGGCAAGGTCGAGCTGTTCGATCCGCAGGGCAAGCCGCTCGCCATGGGCGGACCGCCGAAAGCCGCGCCCGCGGCGCCGGCCGAAGCGCCAAAGGCCGCACCAGCGCAGAAGCCGGCGGCGCCGCCGCTGGCCATGCCGGGACAGCCCTTCGGCGGCAGCGCGCCGGGCGCGCCGACCTTGGCGCCCGGCACGGCGCCCGATCAACTCGGTCATTGACGCCGCGGCGACGCCTCGGGACATCATGACGGACACCGTCTCGCCTCTCGCGCCGGCGCGCTTTCCCCATATGCCGGCGGTCGCCGGCGTGAAGCTCGCGACCGCACATTGCGGCATCCGCTACAAGGGCCGAACCGACCTGATGGTCGCCGTGCTCGATCCCGGGACCACCGTGGCGGGCGTCTTCACCCGCTCGCTGACGCCGGGCGCGCCGGTCGATTGGTGCCGGCGCGTGCTGCCGCATGGCAAGGCGCGCGCGATCGTCGTCAATTCGGGCATCGCCAACGTCTTCACCGGACAGCAGGGCCGGCGCGTCGTCGAAGACACAGCGAAGGCCACGGCTCAGCTGGTCGGATGCGCGCCGCGCGAGGTCTATATCTCGTCGACGGGCGTGATCGGCGAGCCTTTGCCGGGCGAGAAGATTGCAGCCGCGCTCCCGGGCGCGCTGGCTTCGGCCTCCGCCGAGGCCTGGAACGAGGCGGCGCGCGCCATCATGACCACCGACACCTTTCCCAAAGGCGCAACGCGCCAGGCGGCAATCGATGGCGTCACGGTCACGATCAACGGCTTTGCCAAAGGCTCGGGCATGATCGCGCCCGACATGGCGACCATGCTCGGCTATGTGTTCACCGACGCCGCGCTGCCGCGGGCGGTGCTCCAGCCGCTGCTCAACGCTGCCAACGAGCGCGCCTTCAATGCGATCACGGTCGATGGCGACACCTCGACCAGCGACACGGTGTTGCTCTGTGCCACCGGTAAGGCGAAGCACAAGCGCGTGACGGCCGCGGGCGATCCGCGCTTGCGCGCGTTCCGCCGTGCGCTCGACGCCGTGCTGATCGATCTGGCGCAGCAGATCGTGCGCGACGGCGAAGGCGCGCAGAAATTCGTCACCATCCGGGTCAGCGGCGCGGCCTCTGCGCGAGCGGCGCGTCGGATCGGCCTCGCCATCGGCAATTCGCCTTTGGTCAAGACCGCGCTTGCCGCGGGCGACGCCAATTGGGGCCGCATCGTCATGGCGGTCGGCAAGGCCGGCGAGAAAGCGGATCGCGACCGGCTCGGCATCTCGGTCGGCGGCGTTCGCATCGCCGAGAAGGGCGGGCCGGTGGCGGGCTATGACGAGGCGCCGGTCGCGCGCCACATGGCCGGGCGCGACATCGAAATCGACGTCGATCTCGGCATCGGCAAGGGTCGCGCCGAGGTCTGGACCTGCGATCTGACACATCGCTACATCGACATCAATGGCAGCTACCGCAGCTGACTCGCGACCGGTCGTGCCGATCGTCTGCGCCGCGCTCATCGATCGCGGCGGGAGCGTGCTGTTGCAGCGCCGTCCCGCGGGCAAGCCGATGGCCGGCCTCTGGGAGTTCCCCGGCGGCAAGCTCGCCGCCAATGAAAGCCCGGAGGCGGCGCTGTGCCGCGAGCTGCGCGAGGAACTCGCGCTCGAGGTGGAGGCGGCCGCGCTCGAGCCACTGGCTTTCGCCTCGCATGCTTACGCGGATTTCCACATCCTGCTGTTGCTCTATGTCTGCCGCCGCTGGCGCGGCGAGCCGCGAGCGCGCGAAGGCCAGGTTTTTGCGTGGGTGGAGACGCGGCGCTTGGGCGACTATCCGATGCCGGAACCCGACCGGCCGCTGATCGCGCGGCTGCAGGCGCTCGGCTAGCGATCAGGCTTGCGCGGCGGGGTGGCGGGTCCCGCCGCTTCGCCGGCGGATTTCTCTTCCGCACCGAGCGCATCGGCGAGGCGTGCCGCGGCGCTTCCCGGCCGCAGCGGCTTGGGCTGGCTCTGATCCGGCGCCCAGGCGGTCAAGGTCGCGATCTCGAAGCGCGCGACCACCCGCCCGTCCGGTCCGGCATAGCGCGCCTGATACAGTTCGGCAGCACGCAGCAGCGTGGCGCGCCGCGTGAAGCCGTGCCGCCGCGCCGCCACCGCATTGCTCTCGCCCATCGCTTGCAGATCGCGCATCAGGCTCAACGCGTCGGAATAAGTCGCCTCGATCCGGTCGGTGTCGACCACCGGCAGCGCAAAGCCAGCGCGTTGCAGCAGCCCGGCAAGCTCGCGCGCATCGGCAAAAGGCGAGACGCGCGGACTCGCGCCGTTCTCGATCTCGCTTTCGGCCAAGAGCAAGCTCTCGCGCAGCTCGCTGAGCGTCTCGCCGGCGAACAGGGAGGCGAGCAAAAGCCCGTCCGGCTGCAATGCCTGGCGCAATTGCAACAGCGCCCCGGGCAGGTCGTTGACCCAGTGGAGCGCAAGATTGCTCACGACAAGATCGAAGCTTGCGGGCGCAAAGGGCAGGGTCTCGGGCTCGGCCGCGACCTTCGGACCGGCGAGCCCCCTCAGGAACCCGGCGGCGGAATCGCTCGACACCAGCCATGCGGCCGCGCCGCGGCCGCGCAGCTCGCGGCCCAAAGTCCCGCCGCGGCTGCCGAGATCGAGCGCCCGGGCAAAGCGGCGATTGACGTCGCCGAGCCGCTCGGCCAGACGCTTGGCGCCCTCCGCGAACAGGAACTCGGCCTGCCGGCCGCCGCTTGCAGCCCGCTCGCGGTGGCTGCGAACGGCCCGCGGGTCGAACACCTGAAACGAGGTTTCCGGGTTGTCGGGTCGCGCCATGGCGCGCTTATCGCACGCCATGCTTGCCCCGTCACCCGGCCCGGATGAGAATGATTCCATGCTGAATCCCGTCCCCGCGCTGGGCTTGCGGCGCCTCTGGACCGGTTTTCTCGATCTCGTTCTGCCGCCGCGCTGTCTCGCCTGCGGCGCGACCGTTGGCGCGGTGGGAACGCTCTGCCCAAGCTGCTGGCGCGGCATCACCTTTCTCGGCACGCCGTGCTGCGCCTGCTGCGGCTATCCCTTCGCGTTCGAGCTCGGCGCGGGCGGGCTGTGCGGCGCCTGCGCGGCGCACACGCCGCCTTATGATCGCGCCCGCGCCGCTATGCGCTATGACGATGCGAGCCGCGGCCTCGTCCTGGCCTTGAAGCATGGCGACCGGCTTCACCTCGCTCCCGCGCTCGCGCAATGGATGCGCCGCGCCGGCGCCGAGCTTCTCGCCGACGCGGATTGGCTGGTGCCGGTGCCGCTGCATTGGACGCGACTCTTTGCGCGCCGTTACAACCAGGCTGCCGTGCTCGCTCAGGCGCTTGCCAAGGCTGGAGCGCCCCCGGTCTCGGCCGAGTGCTTGATTCGCCGTCGCCGCACGCCATCTCAAGGCCGGAAGAACGCGGCCGCGCGGCGACGCAACGTCGCCGGCGCGTTTGGCGTGCGCCGGCCGCATGAAGTCTTGGGCAAGCGGATCGTGCTGATCGACGATGTGCTGACGACCGGCGCCACCGTCGAGGAATGCGCACGCGCGCTCAAACGCGCGGGCGCGGCGCGGGTCGACGTGCTGGCTTTGGCGCGCACGGTCCGCGGCGAGCTTTGAATTAGGAATGATCATGGCAAAGGTCGAGATCTATTCAACCATGTGGTGCGGTTACTGCGCGCGTGCGCGCGCCCTGCTGCAGCGCAAGGGCGTCGCTTTCGAGGATATCGATGTCGATGCCGACAGCAGCAAGCGCGACGAGATGGTGAAGCGCGCGGGCGGGCGCAGCACCGTGCCGCAGATTTTCATCGACGGCCGTCATGTCGGCGGCTCCGACGAGCTCGCGGCGCTCGAGCGCGCCGGCAAGCTCGATGCTCTTCTGGGCATCGCGCCATGAGCTTCATCGCGGCGTGCCTGCAGCTCAATTCGGGGCGCGAGATCGCGCCCAACATCGCGGCGGCGGCCGATCTCGTGCGCCGAGCGCGCGACGCCGGCGCGGCGCTCATCATGACGCCCGAAGTGAGCGACATGATCGAGCCCAAGCGCGTCTTGCGGCTGGAAAAGGCGCGCGCCGAAGGCGATCACCCGATGCTCGCCGCGTGGCGGGCGCTCGCGCGCGAGACCGACGCATATTTGCTACTGGGCTCGATCATGCTGCGCGAAGCGGGCGCCGAGCGGCTCCTCAACCGCTCCTTCCTCATCGCCCCCGATGGCGAGATCCGTGCGCGCTACGACAAGATTCACATGTTCGATGTCGATCTGCCGGGCGGCGAATCCTACCGCGAATCCGCCGTGTTCCAGCCCGGCGATCGGGCGGTGCTGGCGCCCTTGCCTTGGGGCATGCTCGGCATGACGGTGTGCTACGATCTGCGGTTCCCGCAGCTCTATCGCGCGCTGGCGCAAGGCGGCGCGGATTTACTCACCGTTCCCTCGGCTTTCACCGTGCCGACCGGGCGCGCCCATTGGCATGTGTTGCTGCGGGCGCGGGCGATCGAGAATGGCTGCTTCGTCTTTGCCCCGGCGCAGGAGGGCGAGCATGCCGAGGGTCGGCGCACTTATGGCCACAGCCTCATCGTCGCGCCCTGGGGCGAGGTGCTGGCCGAGGCCCAAGCGGGGGTCGGCTTCATCACCGCCGAAATCGATCCGGCACGGATCGAAGAGGCGCGGCGCAGCGTTCCTTCCTTGCGCCATGATCGCCCGTTTCAAGCCGCGCAGAAGCGCTCGCTGGCGGCCGAATGAGGCGGTGCGGACCCTTGACCGCCGGTCCGGGCCGACCATATAAAAGTGTTGTCGATTCAAAGAGATGGTTAAACTGCGCCGATGATTCTCTTCACCCTCAAATGCGCCGCCGAGCACCGCTTCGAAGGCTGGTTCCGCGACAACGCGGCGTTTGAGCGGCAAAATCGCCGCGGCTTGATCGCCTGCCCGGAATGCGGCTCGAACACGGTCGAGAAAGCGCCGATGGCGCCGCGACTCGGCCGCTCGAGCAAGAGCGGCCCTTCCGAGCAGGAGAGCCGCGAGCCGCCCGTTAACGCGCCCGCGCCCGCGCCGGACAATTCGCCGCCGAGCCCGGCGCAGCTGCGCCGCGCCTTGCAGGTGCTGCGCCGCCATGTCGAGCAGACTTGCGAGAATGTCGGCGCGCGTTTTGCCGAGGAGGCGCGGCGCATTCACAAGGGCGACGCCGAGGCGCGCGGCATCTATGGCGAGGCGACGCGCTCCGAGGCCAAGGCGCTCATCGACGAAGGGATCGAGGTCGCCAGCATTCCCTGGGTTCCGACGAGCGACGCCTAAGCCGCACCGCATGGCCAGGGTTCCGACGCTCGATGACATCGAGGTTCGCGGCAAGCGCGTCTTGCTGCGCGCCGATCTCAACGTGCCGGTGAAGGACGGCGCCGTCACCGATGCGACGCGCATCGAGCGCCTCGTGCCGACGATTCGCGAGCTCGCCGACAAAGGCGGGCGCGTGATCCTCATGTCGCATTTCGGCCGGCCCGAGCACGGCTTCGATCCCGCGCTGTCGCTGAAGCCTTTGCTCGGCGCCTTGGAGAAAGCGCTGGGCCGGCCGGTCGCCTTCGCGCCGGATTGCGTCGGCGAGGCGGCGCGCCGCGTCGTCGAGCAATTGCGGCCGGGCGATGTGGCGCTCCTCGAAAATCTGCGCTTTCACGCCGGCGAAGAGAAGAACGATCCGACCTTCGCGAAGGAATTGGCGGCGCTCGGCGATCTCTACGTCAACGACGCGTTCTCCGCGGCGCATCGCGCCCACGCCTCGACCGAAGGGATCGCACGTCTTCTGCCAAGCGCGGCCGGACGGCTGATGCAGGCCGAACTCGAGGCGTTGGGATCGGTGCTCGAGACGCCGAAGCGCCCGGTCGCTGCGATCATCGGCGGCGCCAAGGTTTCGACCAAGCTCAAGCTCTTGGATTTCATTCTGACCAAAGTCCAGGTGCTGATCGTCGGCGGCGCCATGGCGAACACGATGCTCTACGCGCTCGGCCGCAATGTCGGGCGCTCGCTCATGGAGCGCGACATGGCCGAGACGGCGCGCGCGATCATGGCGAAGGCGAAATCCTCGGCTTGCGAAGTGGTGCTGCCGGTCGATGTGAAGGTCGCGCGGGTTCTGAAGGAAGGCGTATCGACCCAGACGGTCGGCGTCGATGCGGTGCCCGAGGATCGCATGATCCTCGATATCGGCCCGGCGACCGTCAGCCTTATCGACCAGCATCTCTCGCGCTGCCCGACGCTGTTGTGGAACGGCCCGGTCGGCGCCTTCGAGGTCAAGCCGTTCGACGCCGGCACCCGCGCCTTGGCGCTGCGCGTTGCCGCGCTCACGCGTGCGGGCAAGATGTGCAGCGTCGCCGGCGGCGGCGACACGGTCGCCGCGCTCAATCAGGCCGGGGTCGCGGACGACCTCACCTATGTCTCGACCGCGGGCGGCGCCTTTCTCGAATGGCTCGAGGGGCGCGAGCTGCCAGGGGTCAAAGCACTGCAGCGCTGATCGGGCGCCAGCGTCGTGGTTTCGAAGTTCGCCAAGTGTCGATATCGGCGATGTAGCGAACTTCGAAACCAAAACGACACTCGGATTCAATAAGTTGCTAGTGTCCTCTCGATTCCGAAATTCGCGAGGAGCCGATATAGAGATGAGGCGAATTTCGGAATCGGGACACTAGCGGGCTTAACCAACCCGCCGCGCGCGTCGTTTACCTTGTATTAAGCATGCCCTCACCCTAGGCTTGGCGGCATGCAAATCGCCGGCGGACCGTGGATTGTCGAAGCGACGCGCAGCGCGCCCGCAAGGCCCGCCGCGCGCGATGACGATTCCCGGCATCCGCCGCCGCGTCCGACAGTTTTTGTGCCGCCATCCGCTCAAGGCCGCGGCCTGCTCATCGACCTGGTCGTCTAGTATTCAATTTCGTACATCGATGACGTACCCCACCTCACCCCGGCCCTCTCCGCCCCCGAGGGGCGGAGAGGGAGGGACCCGCGCAAGCGGGAGGGTGAGGTGGGGCATCGACAATCTCGCTCATCGTGTCAGGCAATTCTGATTCGACGCCAAAGCTCCGCCTTGCCTCGAATTGCTTAGGAACCGAGCGCTCTTTATAGTGACCCGGGAAAGAGCGGCGCGTTCGCGAGATGAGGCGCGCCGCGAGACAGGGAAGGGGAGCCCATGAACAGGGTCACCAGTTTATCGGGCGGTGGGCAGGCGGGGACTCGGCTCACGACGCCTTCGCGCGCGGACATCGGCTCAGCGAAGTAACCCTGCGGTGACCTTCTCCTTGGCTCGCGATTTCCTCCGCGATCCGGCGCGCTCGGCGCGGCGTCGAGCGCTGCCGTGAACGCCTCGCTGTCGGCCTTCATCAGCATCGCCTTCCACGGCACCGCCTTTGCGATGGTGCTTTATCTCGTCTCGGTCGGGCTGTCGGTGACGATGGGGCTGATGGGCTTCGTCAACCTCGCGCATGGCGTGTTCGCGGCCGCCGGCGGCTATTTCATGACCACGCTGATGACGCATTACGGCGTTCCGTTCCCGCTCGCGCTCGCTGCCGGCACGCTCGCCGTCGCGGCGCTCGCCGTGCCGCTCGAGCGGTTTCTTTATCGCCCGCTCTATGGCGCCGACGAGCTCGACCAGGTGCTGATGACCATGGGCCTCGTCTTCATGTCGGTGGCGGTCGGTAAATTCTTCTGGGGACCGCTGGCCCAGCCCTTTCAGCCGCCGTCCTTCCTGAGCGGCCAGGTCGATCTCGGCTTCCGCACCTTCCCCACCTATCGCAGCTTCCTCATCGTCAGCGGTGCCGTGCTGGTCACGCTCTTATGGCTCGGGCTCGAGCGGACGCGCTTCGGCGCGCGCATCCGTGCCGCGGTCGACAATCGGCGCATGGCGCAATCGGTCGGCATCAACACCTCGGCGCTGTTCACGGGCGCCTTCGCGCTGGGCAGCGGTCTCGCCGCGCTCGGCGGCGGGATGGGCGCCGAGATTCTGGCGATCGATCCCGGCTATGCGCTCGAGCATCTCGTCTATTTCCTTATCGTCGTCGCGGTCGGCGGTCTCGGCACCATTCGCGGGCCGTTCGTCGCCGCCATGCTGCTCGGCATCTCCGATACGGGCTTCAAATATCTATTGCCCGAATTCGGCGCGTTCTTCATCTACGCGCTCACCATGGTGGTCCTGCTGTGGAAGCCGCGCGGACTGTTCGGACAGGGCTGATGACGCAGCTTGGCTTGACCGCCGTTGACGCCTTTGCGCGCCGTCACCGTTTGCGCGCGCTCGAGCTGCTGCCCTGGGTACTCGCGGTCGCGGCTTATTTCGCCTTTCCCGACTATCTCGCCTTGGGCGCTCAGGTGCTGGCGACCGTGCTCTTCGGCCTCTCCGCCGATCTCGTTCTGGGCTATGCAGGGATCGTCACCCTCGGCCATGCCGCGTTCTTCGGCATGGGCGCCTACACGGCGGGCTATCTGGCGGCGCATGGCTTGGGCAGTCCCTTGATCGGTCTCGTCGCGGCGGCGGCGATGGGAGCGGCCATCGGCGTGCTGTCGGGCTTCGTCATCTTGCGCACGCAAGGCCTCTCGATCCTCATGCTGACGCTCGTCGTCTGCGTGATGCTGCAAGAGGCCGCCAACAAGATGACCTCGATCACAGGCGGCGCCGACGGGCTGCAAGGCATGCAAGTGGGCCGGGTCCTGGGCCTCTTCTCCTTCGATATCTATGGCCGGACCGCCTATTGGTATTGCCTCGTCGTGCTGTTCGGCGGGTGGCTCGTCGCGCGCGCCTTGGTGCATGCGCCCTTTGGGCGCTCGCTCACCGGCATTCGCGAGAATGTCACCCGCATGCACGCCATCGGCTCGCCGGTGTTCCGCCGGCTCTTGACGATCTATACGATCTCGGCGGCGATGGCCGGCGTCGCCGGCGCCTTGATCGCCGAGACCACGGGGCTGGTCGCACTCAATGTCCTGAGCGTCGATCAATCCGGCTACATCCTGGTGATGATCATCCTCGGCGGCGTCGGCCGGCTCTATGGCGCCTTCATCGGCGTGCCGCTCTATATGATCGCGCAAGACCGGTTTTCCGAAATCGATCCGGTCTATTGGTATTTCTGGATCGGGCTGCTGCTCGTCCTCGTCGTGGCCTTCGCGCGCGGCGGCGTGCTGGGTCTTGCCGACGCCGTCATCCGCCGCGTCAACAAGAGGCGGCGATGAGCGTGGCGGACGCGGCCGGGCCGGCGCTCGAGACCCAGGCGCTGTGCAAGAGCTTCGGCGCGCTGACGGTCGCCAATGCGATCGACTTCCGTCTCGCGCGCGGCGCGCGGCACGCGCTCATCGGGCCGAACGGCGCGGGCAAGACCAGCTTCGTCAATCTGGTGAGCGGCGCGATCGCGCCGTCGAGCGGCCGCATTCTGTTCGGCGGACAAGAGATCACGAGCCTCTCCCAGGCGCAGCGCGTCAAGCGCGGCCTCGCCCGCACCTTCCAGATCAACCAGCTGTTCCGCGGCCTCTCGGTGCTCGAGAACGTGACCTTGGCGGTGGGCGAGCAGCACGGGGTCGCCGGAACGCTGTTCCGCGCGGCGGGCAAGCGCCGCGCGATCATCGAAGAGGCCTATGCGCTCTTGGAGCAGCTGGGCATCGCCGAGGACGCGCTGCGCCCGGTGCGCGAGGTCGCCTATGGCCGGCAGCGCCTGGTCGAGATCGCGGTCGCGCTGGGCTTGCGGCCGAGCGTGCTGCTGCTCGACGAGCCGGCCGCGGGCGTGCCGTCGGGCGAAAGCGGCACGATCATCGAAGTGATCGAGCGGCTTCCGGCCGAGCTCGCGCTCCTTATCATCGAGCATGATATGGAGCTGGTGTTCCGCCTGGCGCGGCGCATCACCGTGCTGGTTCAGGGCACGGTGCTGACCGAAGGACCGCCGCAAGCGATCGCCGCCGATCCGCGGGTGCGCGAGGTCTATCTCGGCGAGCGGGCGCATTCATGACCGCGCATCAGGGGCTCTGGGTCGAGAATCTGCGCGCGGGCTATGGCGACACGCAGGTCCTTGAAGGCATCACCGTCGATCTGCGGCCGGGCGGCACGCTGGCGGTGCTTGGGCGCAACGGCGTCGGCAAGACCACGCTGCTCGCGACCATCATGGGCCATACCAGCCTCCATGACGGCAGCATCCGGTTCGCGGGCGGGGAAATAACGCAGTTGCCGCCCTACCGGCGCGCGCGTCTTGGCATCGGCTTCGTGCCCCAGGAGCGCGAGATTTTCCGCTCGCTCACCGTCGAAGAAAATCTGCTGATCGCGGAGCGGCCGGGGCGTTGGACGCTCGGCCGCGTCTACGATTTTTTCCCCGCGCTCGCCGAGCGGCGGCTCAATCGCGGCAACGCGCTGTCCGGCGGCGAGCAGCAGATGCTCAGCATCGCGCGCGCGCTCATGGGCAATCCGAGCTTGCTGTTGATGGACGAGCCGCTCGAAGGTCTGGCGCCGGTCATCGTCGATGCGGTGCTGAAAGGCCTCGACCGGTTGAAGCGCGAGGACGATCTGGCGCTGCTCCTGGTCGAGCAGCATGCGCGCATCGCGCTCGAATTCGCCGAGCGCGCGATCGTACTCGATCGCGGCTGCATCGTGCATGCCGGCGACAGCCGGGCGCTGCTCGACGATCCCGAGCTCCTCACGCGCGTGATGGGCGTCGGTCAACGGCGCTGACGCGCGGCGCTCTTCGACGCGCAAAAAAAGACCGCCGGCCACGAGGGACCGGCGGTTCCGAGGGTCGATGAAAAGGTTGCGCGCTTACCAGAAGAAGTTGATGTGGAGATTGTAACGGTTGCCGTTGCCGCTGGTTGCGGCCACCTGGACCCAGCGCTCCCAATGATCCCATTCGACGCCGATATCGATCCGGCCCGGGACCGGGCTGTAGGTGACGCTCAAGCCCGATTGCAGATGGCGCTTCTCGATACCCGCCAAAGCTGCGTTGCTGCTCGTGGTCGGGATCGCACTGAGATCGGCCGCATTCGAAGGCTTGTCGAACCAGCCCAGGCCGAACTCCGCCGTCGCGCGCCAATTGGGCGAGAAGCGGTGGATGTAGCTGGTGTTGACGGCCAGCTCCTTGAGCAGCACCAGCGAGCCGGTGGTGGTGTTGATGAAGCCGGCATCGCCCATGTCGGTCAGGTAAGTATCCGCGCCCTTGGCGTAGTGGACTTGGCCGCGCCACTGATCCTGGCCCCAGGTGTTGATCATGACGCCGGCCGCGAGCGCCCAGCCGGTCTTCCTCAGGTTGAAATTGCGGCCGGGGCTGTTCGTCGTGTTGCGGACTTCGTCCTCGGCGATGCCGGCGCGGAA
>DATEKH010000214.1:0-8691 GCA_035277525.1 Allostellaceae bacterium | reverse complement strand
GGCGCCGTGGCGCTTCGAGAGCTTGGCGCCGTCGGGCCCGTGGATCAGCGGCACATGCGCGAATTGCGGAATCTCCCAACCCAGGGCGCGATAGATCTGCGTCTGGCGAAAGGCGTTGTTCAAATGATCGTCGCCGCGGATGACGTGGGTGATCGTCATGTCGTGATCATCCGCCACCACCGAAAAATTATAGGTCGGCGTGCCGTCCGCGCGCAGGATGATGAGGTCGTCGAGCTGTGAATTGGCGACGACGACGCGGCCCTGCACGCGGTCCTCGATGACCGTCTCGCCCTCCTGTTGGGTTTTGAGGCGGATGACCGGCGGGATGCCCGGCGGCGCCTCGCTTGGGTCGCGGTCGCGCCAGGTCCCGTCATAGCGGACCGAGCGCCCCTCGGCGCGCGCCTTCTCGCGCATCGCCTCGAGCTCCTGCGGCGTGCAGTAGCAGTAATAAGCCTTGCCCTCGGCGAGCAATTGGCGCGCGAGCGCGGCATGGCGTTCGCCGCGCGCCGATTGCATGACGATCTCGCCGTCCCAGTGAAGCCCGAGCCATTGGAGCCCGTCGATGATCGCGTCGACCGCTTCCTTGGTCGAGCGCGCGCGGTCGGTATCCTCGATGCGCAGCAGGAATGTTCCGCCATGGTGGCGCGCGAACAGCCAGTTGAAGAGGGCCGTGCGCGCGCCGCCGATATGGAGAAAACCCGTGGGCGAGGGGGCAAAGCGAACCGTGACGCTCATTGGCGCGCGGTTTAGCACATCGCGGGCACGCCGTCATGGCGGGGTCCCACGGCCCAGTGAGCCGTGATTGCATGTCGCTGGAGAGCGGTCGTGCGTCCCCTGAGCTTGGCGAAGGGCGGCTTCGCTCGGGATGAGGCGCTTATCTTGATGCCATCCTCCATTCCTCCTCGCTCTGAGCGGAGCCCCTCGCCGCCGCAGACGGCGCTCAGGATAAACTTCGCATAGTCGAAGAGTGCGGGATGCTTTTGCAGCAACTATAAGCTATCGCCCTGGCGCTTCCGCGGGGAGGAGCATTCTCCCCCGGGAGCGGGTAAACTCGCCCCCATGTCCGTTTCCGCCGAACTTTCGGGCGATGCGCGGCCCGGCATTCTGACGCCGCTCTATGCGCGCTTTCTCGCCGAGCGCGAGCGCTGGCCGCTGTGGTTTCCGGTGCTGATGGGCGCGGGCATCGGGGTTTATTTCTCGCTGACGAGCGAGCCCCTTTGGTGGATCGGCGCGAGCGCTTTGGCGGCGGCGTCGCTCGCGCTGATCGCGGCCCGGCGCGCGCGCGTCGATTTGACCGCGGCCGGCGCCGCACTCGCGCTGACCCTCGGTTTCGCCGCCGCGCAATTCCAATGCGCGATGGTCGCGGCGCCGGTGCTGACGCACCGCATGGGGCCGGCGCTGGTCACCGGCCGTCTTGTCTCGGTCGATCCGCTGCCGCAAGGCGCGCGGCTCGTCATCGCGCCCGCGGAGATTCGTGATGCCAAGGCGGGCGCGCTCGATGCGCGGCATCTGCCGGCGCGGCTGCGCGTGCGGCTGCGGCGCGGCGAGCCCGCGGTTGCGCCCGGCGATTGGGTGAGGCTGCGCGCCATGCTGATGCCGCCGCCCGCTCCGTCGATGCCGGGCGCTTACGATTTCGAGCGCCGCGCCTGGTTCGACCGGCTGGGGGCGGTCGGCTATGCGCTGGGCGGCGTCGAGCCGGTCACGCCGCCCGAGGGCCAAGCGCCAGGCGCCTGGCATCATGCCATCGAAGCCTTGCGCAACGCCGTGACGGCGCGCATCCGCATGGCCTTGCCCGATCGCTCGGGCGCGATCGCGGCGGCGATCCTCGCCGGCGAGACGCATGTGATCGCGCCCGACGATGCCGCTGCGTTTCGCGATGCGGGGCTCGCGCATATTCTCGTCATCGCCGGGCTGCATATGGGCATGGTGGCGGGGATCGCCTTCTTCGCCTTGCGTGCGCTCTTCGCGCTGATCCCGAGGCTGGCGCTCAACTACCCGACCAAGAAGTTCGCCGCCGCCGGCGCGCTGGTTTTCATCTTCTTCTATCTCCTGCTTTCGGGCGCGACGGTCTCCTCGCGCCGCGCTTTCGTCATGGTGGGGCTCGCGCTTTTGGCCGTGCTGGTCGATCGCATGAGCGTCTCGCCGCGCGCCATCGCGGTCGCTGCCGTGGCGGTGATGCTGATGACGCCCGACGCGGCGGCGGGGCCGAGCTTTCAGATGTCCTTCGCCTCGGTCGCCTGTCTCATCGCGTTCTACGAGGCGATGCGGCCGAAGCTTTCCGCTTGGCATCGCGATGCCGGTGCGCTGCGCCGCCTCGGCCTCTATGTCTTGGGGCTTGCCTTTACCACGCTGGTGACGACGGTCGCGACCGCGCCCTTCACCATCTATCACTTCAATCGCTTCCCGCTTTATTCCGTGATCGCCAATGCGATCGCCGTGCCGATCACCGGCTTCTGGGTGATGCCATGGGGCATTCTCTCGCTGCTGCTGATGCCCTTGGGCCTCGAGAAGTTGGCGCTGGTGCCGATGGGAAAAGGCATCGACGCGATCTCCTGGATCGGCCACCGGGTCACCTCCTGGCCCGGCGCGGTCATGCATGTGCCAAGCCTCTCCGCGACCGGCCTCGGCCTCATCGCGCTCGGCGGTTTGTGGCTTTGCATCTGGGTGACGCGCTGGCGCTGGTGGGGGCTGGCGCCGGTCGCACTCGGACTTTTGACGCTCGTCGCGGTGCGGCCGCCCGATCTGCTGATCTCGGGCGATATGCGCCTCATCGCGGTGCGCGCGCCCGATGGTACCTACGTGCCTTCGAGCGAGCGCGGCGCGGCGATGATCGAGGATGTGTGGACGCGGCGCGCGGCGACGACGCTCGCACCGGCTTGGCCCGAGAACGGCGCCGCCGCGGACGGCGCGCTGACCTGCGACGCCCAGGGATGTTTCTACCGGGTGCACGACAAGATTGTCGCGCTCATCCGCGACGGCGCGGCGCTCGCCGAGGATTGCCGCGCCGCCGATCTGGTGGTGAGCCCGGTGCCGGCGCGCCGCTTTTGCCGCGATGCGCGCGTGATCGATCGCATCGATCTCTACCGCGAGGGCGGGCATGCGGTGTGGATCGATGCCTCGGGCATCACGGTCGAGACCGTGCGCGCCTGGCAGGGCGACCGGCCGTGGTCGCCGCGCTATTCGGAGAGAGCGAGCGAGTAGCGACGCAGCGGGCCAGCGCCGAGAGAAAGGATCATGCGAATGGCCGAGGAATCGGCAAAGCCCGCGAGCGCCGAGGACGAGAAGGCGCAGCGCAAGGCGCGCGCCGAGCGCATCTCTCAGACCATGTGGGCCTATGTCTGCGGCGGCATCGCGCTGTTATGCGTGCCGGTCGGACTGGAGCGCAGCTTCATCCCCTTTGGCTTCGGCGTGCTCGGCTGCGTGCTCGCCTGGCAATTGATGACGAAAGGCGAGCGCCGACACAGTCTCATCGCCGGCGCGATCGATCTCGGCGCGATCCTGATCTGGCTGACCTACAACTGGCCGGTGATCGAGACCTATCTCAAAGGTTGAACGCTTCCTCCGGCGCGCGGCGGCGTTCTCAATAGCGCCGCATCAGCCCGATGAGCTTGCCCTGCACCTTGACGCGGTCGGGACCAAAGATGCGCGTTTCGTAGGATTTGTTCGCCGGCTCGAGCGCGATCGAATCGCCGCGCTTCCTGAGCCGCTTCAAGGTCACCTCGTTGTTGTCGACAAGCGCCACGACGATCGAGCCGTTTTCGGCGACATCGCATTTCTGGATCAGCACCGTGTCGCCATCCATGATGCCGGCATCGATCATGCTGTCGCCCGCGACTTCGAGCGCATAATGCTCGCCGCTGCCGATGAGGCTTGGCGGCACGGCGACCGAGGTGCTCTGATCGCGCAGCGCTTCGATCGGCGTGCCGGCGGCGATCCGGCCGTAGAGCGGCAGCTCGACCGCCTCATTTGCGTTGGCGGGCGCCGCGCCGGCGAGCCCGGATTTGAAATCGCCGCGGATGATCGTCGGCGAGAAGCGGCTGCGGTCGCCAGCCGCCGCGCTGCGACGCGGCGCCACCGCGGTTTCCTCGGGCAGCTTGATGACCTCGAGCGCGCGGGCGCGATGCGCCAGGCGCCGGATGAAGCCGCGCTCCTCGAGCCCGCTGATCAGCCGGTGAATGCCGGATTTCGATTTGAGGCTGAGCGCGTCCTTCATCTCCTCGAACGAGGGCGACACGCCGTTCTCGGCCAAACGCCGGTTGATGAACAGCAACAGCTCGTATTGTTTGCGCGTCAGCATGCCCGACCTCGCGGCTGGTGATGGGGAACCGGCCGGATCGGCCGGAACAAAACCAAAACTCCTGTGGATGTTCTAGTTTAGTTCCAGACGGGAAGTCAAGCGCGTTTCGATTTTTCGGGGGCTCGCAGAGGCATCGCGGGCTAAGTCGCGCCGAGCGGCAGGATCTCGACCCAGTCGCCGGACTTGGCAGGCGGCGCATGGGGCGCACGAATGACGAGGCAATCGGCGCGCGCCAGCAGCGAGATCATCGAGCTGTCCTGTTTCTTGAAGGGCTCGGCCTCGAGCGTGCCGTCAGCCGCGCGGCTCAAAGTCGCGCGCAGATAATCCTGCCGGCGATCATTCTGCTCGAGCGGAATTTTGAGGCGCGCGCGGAGCGGCGGCTCGAACACCTGCGCGAGGCCCGACATCTTTGCCATGGCGGGCTTGGCGAAAAGCAGGCCGCAGACGAGGGTCGAGACCGGATTGCCGGGGAGCCCGATCATCGGCGTCTCTTTGTAGCGTCCGACCATCAGCGGCTTGCCGGGACGCATGGCGACCGTCCAGAAATCGAGCGTCAAGCCCGCGGCGCCGAGCGCGTCGCGCACGAGATCATGATCGCCGACCGAGGCGCCGCCGGTGGTGAGGAGAAGATCGGCGCCCGCCGCGCCCGCGGCGATGCGCTGCAAGGCGCTGTTGTCGTCGGGCGCGATCGCCAGATGCACCGGCACGCCGCCGCATTCCTCGACGAGCGCGGCGAGCGCGATCCCGTTGGAGGAGACGATCTGATTGGGTCCGACCGGATCGCCCGGCATCACAACCTCGTCGCCCGTGGGCAGGATCGCGACGCGCGGTCGGCGATGCACCAGCAGCCAGGGCCGGTTCATCGCCGCGGCGAAGCCGATATCGGAGGGCGAGAGCCGCCGCCCGGCTTTGAGGCCCACTTCGCCCTCGCGGAAATCGAGACCCGCAGGACGGACATAGCGGCCTTTGGGCGCGCCTTCGCGCACCTCGACATGATCGCCTTGGCGCTCGGTGTCTTCCTGAATGACGATGGCGTCGGCGCCTCGCGGCACCGGCGCGCCGGTGAAAATTCGCACGGCTTCGCCTGGCCTGACCGTGCCGTCATAAGCCTTGCCCGCGGGCACCGCGCCCGCGACTTTGAGCGTCACCGGCACTTTCGCGACATCGGCCGCGCGCACGGCATAGCCGTCCATGGCCGAGACATCCCAGGGCGGCTGGGTGCGGCGCGCAACCACGTCTTCGGCCAAGACACGGCCAAGTGCGTCCGCAAGCGAGACTTGCTCGGCGCCCAGCGGCGCGATCATGGCGATAAGGCGCTGTTGCGCTTCGGCAACCGGGATCATCGCGGCGCCTCATAGGTGCCGGACTTGCCGCCGGATTTGTGCAGGAGCCGGATTTCGGTCAAGCGCATGCCGCGATCGATCGATTTGCACATGTCGTAGACCGTCAAGGCCGCGACTGCGACCGCGGTCAGCGCCTCCATCTCGACACCGGTGCGGCCGGTGATCCTGCAGGTGGCGGTGATATCGACCGCCGAGCGTTTTGGATCGCAGGAGAGTTCGAGCGCGACCGAGCTCAAATTGAGCGGATGGCATAGCGGAATGAGATCGGGCGTGCGCTTGGCGCCCATGATGCCGGCGAGCCGCGCCACGCCTAGCACGTCGCCCTTGCTCATGCCGCCCGCCATGATCTTCGCGAGCGTCGCCTTCTCCATCAGGACGCTGCCAGCGGCGATGGCGACGCGCTCGCTCTCGCCCTTCGCCGACACATCGACCATCGCGGCATTGCCCTCTTTGTCGAAATGGGTGAGCTCGCTCATACGCGCGCCATGTCTTTGCTAAGCAGCGCCGCGGTCGCGGCGGCGACGTCCTGCTGCCTCATCAAACTCTCGCCGATCAGGAAGCAGGAAACGCCGGCGCGGCGCATGCGCGCGAGATCGGCGGGCACGGCAAGTCCGCTCTCGCTGACGAGGAGGCGATCCTTGGGCACGCGCGGGGCCAAAGCCTCGGTGGTCGCGATGTCGGTCTTGAGCGTCTTCAGATTGCGATTGTTGATGCCGATGAGGCGCGTCTTGAGCTTCAGCGCGCGGTCGAGTTCCTCGGCATTGTGCACCTCGACCAGCACATCCATCGCCCATTGAAAGGCGAGAGCTTCGAGCGCGCGCGCCTCGTCATCGCCGAGCGCCGCCATGATGAGAAGGACGCAATCGGCGCCCATCGCGCGCGCCTCGATCACCTGATAGGGATCGAGCATGAAATCCTTGCGCAGCAGCGGAAGCGCGCAGGCGGCGCGTGCCGCCGTCAAATGCGCGGCCTCGCCTTGGAAATCGGTCGCGTCGGTCAGGACCGAGAGGCAGCTTGCGCCGCCTTTCGCATAGTCACGCGCGAGCGCCGGCGGATCGAAATCGGGGCGGATGAGGCCGGCGCTGGGCGAGGCCTTCTTGATCTCGGCGATGAGCCCATAGCGCCCGGAAGCGACCGCGCGCTCGAGCGCGGTCGCAAATCCGCGCGGCGTCTCGGCTGCTCTCGCGGCGCGCTCGAGCGCGGCCACGGGCCGCGCCGCCTTGGCGCGCGCGATCTCGCGGCGCTTGCCCTCGCAAATACGGAGAAGCACGTCGCTCACGGCGTCTCCGGCGCATTGGTGATGGCGATGAGCTTGTCGAGCGCGTTTTTGGCGGCGCCCGATTGGATCGATTTGGCGGCGAGCGCGACGCCGGCGCGGAGGTCTTCCACCTTGCCCGCGACGATGAGCGCGGCCGCCGCATTCAGCAGCACGATATCGCGCAGCGCGCCTTCCTCGCCCTCGAGAAGGGCGCGCAGCTTCGCCGCGTTCTCGGCGGGCTCGCCGCCTTTCAGCGCGGCAAGGCTCGCGCGTTTCAAACCCGCCTGCTCGGGCGTGACCTCGAAAGTCTCGACCTTGCCGCGATTGAGCTCGGCGACGAAGCTCACTCCTGTGGTCGTCAGCTCGTCGAGCCCGTCGCCATGGACGACCCAGGCGCGCTCGCTGCCAAGCTTGCCCAGCACCTCGGCGATCGGCCGCACCCAGGCCGGCGCGAACACGCCGACGAGCTGGCGCTTGGCGCCGGCCGGGTTGGAGATCGGTCCCAGCAGGTTGAAGATCGTGCGCGTGCCGAGCTCGACCCGCGTCGGTCCGACATGGCGCATGGCGCTGTGATATTTGGGCGCCATCAGGAAGCCGATCCCGGCTTCGCGCATGGCGCGCTGCACCGCGCCGACGCCGGCATCGAGATTGACGCCCAGAGCGGCGAGGATATCGGCCGACCCCGATTTCGAGGAGAAATTGCGGTTGCCGTGCTTCGCGACCGGCACGCCCGCGCCGGCGACGACGATCGCCGCCGCGGTCGAGATGTTGAAGGTGCCTGCATTGTCGCCGCCGGTGCCGACCGTGTCGATCGCGCCTTTGGGCGCGTCGATCGGCAAAGCCTTGGCGCGCATGGTGCGCGCGGCGCCGGTGATCTCCTCGACGGTCTCGCCCCTCAATCGCAGCGCCATCAGAAACGCGCCCATTTGCGACGGCGTGGAATCGCCCGACATCATCGCATCGAACGCGGCTGCACTCTCCATTTCGCTTAAACGCTCGCCGGCCGCCAAACGCGCCAACAGGAGTTTGAAATCGGCAGCGCTCATGCCGCAACGCCGGCGCGCGCGGCGAGGTGGAGGAAGTTCTTCAGCAGCGAATGGCCGCCGACCGAAGCGATGCTTTCGGGATGAAATTGCACGCCGTGCAAAGGGCGATCGCGATGCGCCAAGCCCATGACCAGCCCGTCATCGGTCCAGGCGGTGACGCGCACGCTTGGCGGCAAGCTCGCGCGCTCGACCACAAGCGAGTGATAGCGCGTCGCGGGGAAGGGGTTGGCAAGCCCGTCGAAAACGCCCGTGCCGTCATGGTGAATGATCGAAAGCTTGCCATGCACCGGCTCGGGCGCGCGCACGATTCGCCCGCCCAGGGCCTGACCGATCGCTTGGAGCCCGAGACAAACGCCCAAGACCGGCAAATTGCCGGCACGGCGCACGAGCTCGAGGCAAATGCCGGCGTGGTCGGGATCGCTCGGACCGGGTGAGATGACGATGCCCTCGGGCCGCATCGCCAGCGCGTCGTCGACGCTCAGCGCGTCGTTGCGCTTCACCACGACCTCCGCGCCGAGCTCGCCGAGGAAGTGCCACAGGTTGTAGGTGAACGAGTCGTAGTTGTCGATCAGCAGGAACATGGGCTAAGTCACCTTCGGGACTGGTTATAACAGGTTGAAAGCTCCGACAAAATCATGGCGGACCCGGCTGGGACGGAAAAAATCGCGGCTCCGGCGGGCGGCGGGCGCGCGGCGTGAACAGGCGGGCCAAGACACGGCCGCGCCGCCCGGCCCGGAAGCCGGCGAA
>DATEKH010000213.1:0-60758 GCA_035277525.1 Allostellaceae bacterium | reverse complement strand
CTACGCCGACGCGGACGGTTTGATCCGCTTCTGGAATAAAGGTGCGGTGCGAATATTCGGCTTCTCGACAGCCGAAGCCCTTGGACAGTCGCTTGATATCATCATTCCCGAAAACCTCCGGAAACGCCACTGGGACGGCTACGCCGAGACGATGCGGACCGGCAAGACTCGCTACGGCGATGGCGATATTCTTGCCGTCCCTGCTCTGCGCAAGGACGGTACGCGTGTGTCGATCGAATTCACAATTCTGCCATTTCATGACAGGGCTGGCCGCATGGTGGGGATCGCCGCAATCCTCCGCGACGTCACCAAGCGATTCGAAGAGCTGAAAGCCTTGCGCAAGCAGGCGCAACACGCGGCTTCCTGATATCGAAACCCGTGCCGCGTAACACGCTGACTTCTCGAAGGCTCCGACTTCCCTTTGCTTATGTCTCACTAACAACCAACGGGGGGTTTATATCGTGAGTATTTGGAGTTTGCGAGCGTCAGAGCTGTGCGACCAGGTTGCCAGTTCACGTCCAACGCCGGGGGCTGGTGCTGTTTCGTGCGTGTGCGCTGCTTTTGCGACCGCACTGATCGCGAAGGCGCTGGAGATGACGAACGAACGAGCGGGAGCGGAGAATACTCCAGCGACCGCGCAATTGAGCGACGCATTGCACCGCCGAAATAATGCCTTGAGGCGTGCTGCCGATGACGATAGCGCGGCGTTCGATTCCTTTTTGGCAGCGCTCGCGCTGCCAAAATCGACGGACGATGAGAAAGCTAAGCGGCGGGACGCATTGGCTCGAGCCGCACTCGCGGCGGCGACCGTACCGCTCGACGCTGCCGAGAACATTTTGGCTGTGCTCGACGCCGCCGATTCGGCCGCAAGACTCGTAAGACTGCAATTCTTGGACGATATACTTGCGAGCATCGATCTTCTGCATGGTGCCGGTGCTGCCGCCCTTAGAAGCTTCGATGCGAATTTGCCCGCTCTCAAGAATTCGGGAGATTCGTTACGCCTTGCCGCGCGCCGATCGGATCTCATGAAAGCGATCGAGCGATCGGCGGCGGGTGCGTACGCGACCGCCGCGAAGCGGCGCTCGGACGGTGCCGGCGCGTAAGACTTGCGCCCACGCACGACCCTTCGCCGGGCAGAAACAGGAGCCGGCGCCCCGCCGCGAATTCCTTTATCGAAAGACCGTCAATGCTGACGCGGCTGATAGGTACCGGCCTCTGCCCGGAACGAAATCGCAAGCCGGTTCCAGCTATTGATCGCGATGATGGCGAAGGTCAAATCAGCCAACTCCTTCTCGGTGAAGTGACGGCGTGCTTCTTCGTAAAGCGCATCGGAAGGAGGCTCATTTGCGATCTTCGTCACCGCCTCCGCCCATGCCAGGGCAGCACGTTCGCGCTCAGTGTAAAACGGCGTCTCCCGCCAGGCGGAAAGCGCATAGAGGCGTTGCTCTGTCTCGCCTGCGGCGCGCGCATCTTTCGTGTGCATATCGAGGCAATAAGCGCAACCATTCAGCTGCGAGGAGCGTGTTTTCACCAGATCGAGGAGCGATCTCTCGATACCACAATCGCGAAGATAGTTTTCGAGGCTGATCATCACTTCGAACGCCTTTGGCGATACCGCTCGATAGTCAAGCCGATGGGCCATATCCCTCTCGCTCCTCAGTTTTTCGACGAGCTGGAGGGATGCTAGGCGATTTTGAGAAATGCGTCCTTACGTATGATTGTTGCGCGAAAGCAATGACGGCCGCCGCGATTGGGGTCACCGTGCGCTCGGAAGTCTGTGGAGTCGAGGATATCGCGACTCGGTCAATTGCATTGGCGGAGATGATCCTGCACCTCGTAGATTTTCAAAAGATAGTCGAGATGCTAACCACAAAGTGAGTTAGGAATTCGGCATTGTTGTTACGGTTGTCGCCATTGGAGATGGTTCGTCTATTGCAGGCTGAATTCAAGGCTGCCAATCGGCAACCCGAACTCGCCGTCACCGCGTCTATAGAGTATGTATTCGACGAAGCCGATCGCCACAGCAAGCGGAGTGAAGAGAATTACAAGCTCGATAGAGTCACCGAATTCGGGCTCTTGGCGGTTGAGCCTCGTGTGGAACGCGACTATTGGATTCTTAGAATCGCGTTCGAACGCCCTCTGGGGCTCCTGCCGCAAAACAGGCACGGTTTAACTCACCGAGACTTGACGCTCGACGAATTTGAAGTGGCGCTTCGCGCATGCGACCGAAAGCAGATCACGGTACGCCTCGATAGTGAAACACGGGCGGCGAAGCAACATTTCACTCGATGGCTTGCTGAAATGCGCACACATCACCGATCCGGCCGAGGCCGCAAAGTGAAGCATGTTTCGGGCCACAATCGCAGGATCCATGGAGCTAAAACGAAACGGCCAAAGCGCGCAAAGTCGCGTCGGAAAGGCTAGGTATGCTCGTACGGAAAATTCTAGCCACCGCCCGCGGCAAACTTGTTGTTCTAAGGGATGATGCGCCCCTGATCGAGGCGGCAAAACTTTTGGCGCATCGAGATTCCAATCTCGTCGTCATATGCAACGCCAGGAAACGGCTCGTCGGGGTAATTGCCAAAACAGATATCGTGCGCCAGATGGGCAAATGCCGAGGATCGAGTTGCAAAGAAGCCGTAGCATCGGTCATGACAAAAGAAGTGGCGGTTTGTCGTTCGCGCGATTTTTTGGATCAGGTTTGGTCTGTCATGAAAGAACGCGGCTTGAAGCACATTCCTGTTGTCGACCGACTGTCGCGACCGATCGGATTGGCGATAGCGAGAGATGTCCTCAATGCCTTGGTTGAAGAGTCGCAGCACGAAGGACAGTTAATGCGTGACTATATTATGTGCGTTGGCTATCACTAGAGTATGGCCGTCATGGTCGTCGAATCCGGTAAATCCTTAACCCCGCGCGCTGCGGATTTCGTGATCAGGACGCGCCAGCGCGGTACTCCGCGCGTAAGAATGGCCCAAGTGAACTCGTGGGGATGATCGCGTTCCAAGGCTTCGCGAAGTGTTCGGGGATCGCGGTCGCTGACGACCAAGATCTCGGCGTCTGGTCTCAGCCCGGCAAAGGCTTGTTTGACGGCCTCATGCCGGCGCTCGACAGGCAACAGCCGAAGATCGATCGTAATCTCGGGATTCATCTGCGTGCTCCAGAAACTTGTCTCTCCGAGTCACGTAGCGTTCGTTGGCGTGGACGACTTTGTTCGAGCGCAAACAAGGCGTGCTTTTTCCCCAACGCCCGGAATCTTATGAGGACCGCGAGCTGAAGGAACCACGGGAATGCCTTTATTCGCTCTCCCGTCAAATTCACGGCCGCGCGATGGCAAGACCTGGCCGTCGCCTCCGGGCGCGAGGCGTGCGAAATGCTTTCGCATCTATCGCTGGAATCCGGACGAGGGTGGCCCCCCGCACATCGACACGTTCTTCGTTGATCGCGATGATTGCGGGCCGATGGTGCTCGACGCGCTCATCAAGATTAAAAACGAGGTCGATACCACGCTTGCGTTTCGCCGCTCTTGTCGCGAAGGGATCTGCGGCTCCTGCGCGATGTGCATCGATGGGGGAAATCATCTCGCCTGTCTAACACCGATCGACGGCATCTCTGGCGATGTCCGCGTCTATCCTTTGCCGCATATAAGTGTCGTAAAGGACTTGGTCGTCGACCTTAACCCGCTCTACGCGCAATATCGCTCAATCAAGCCATGGCTGCAGACCCAGACCCCTGCGCCTCCCGATCGCGAGCGGCGTCAATCGATCGAGGAGCGGGTAAAAATCGACGGGTATTGGGAATGCATCCTGTGTTTCTGCTGTACGGGTGCATGCCCAAGCTGGTGGTGGAATGGTGACAAGTATTACAGGTATTTGGGTCCGGCCGTGCTCCTTCAAGCCTATCGCTGGATTGCCGACAGCAGAGATGAGGCAACCGAGGAGCGTCTTGATGATCTCCACGATCCCTTCCGACTCTATCGCTGCCACACCATCATGAACTGCACGCGAACTTGCCCAAAAGGACTGAATCCCGGAAAGGCGATCGGGCTGATCAAGCAGGTGATCGCGGCGCGCCGGCTGTGAGCCTTGGCGGCCGCTTCGCTTAAAGGAATTTCACATCGCGCGAGCCTACGGCAATCGCCGAAAGCGTTGCTTTTGCGGGTCGGCATCGATCGGGGAACAGGCGGCGCCTTGGGCCCGATCTTCGAGGACGGAACCTTTGAATATGTTCCGATCCCCGAAGAACGACCAACACAGGCGGGTGATACTTACGCGACATTGGCGGCCCGCCACGGCGGACCCTTGGCCGCTTATCTTCCGCCACGGCTGGCAAACCGGCGACCGCACATCGATCCGGACTTCGACGCCATAATCTATGGCGACGCGTTGCCACGCAAACGGAGCCAGCTCGGCCGGCTGGCGCCTCGCGATCTCCTTGTCTTCTACTCGGGATTGGCGCCCTATCCTGCGGGCGATGTTCCCCGTCTCTTCGTGATCGGTTCTTTCGTCGTGAAGAGGGTTTATCGATTGACCGCCGCCGATATCCGAGGCGACGACGACTTACGCCGTCGCTTTGGAGAGACCGCGCATTTCCTCAGACGCGCTGCGGATCCCGCCCTCGTCCTGGTCGAGGGATATAAGAACAAAAGCCGACTCGTCACGAGCGCCGTGCCGCTGAGCGACGATCATCAATATCTTCTTCGCGATCTTTCTCAATTATTTCGCTATCGAGGATCCTTACAGCGCGCCGTAGGCCATTGGATCGAAGGTGACGCATCGCTCCGGAAGCTCTCGGCTTGGCTGGAAAAGGGAGCAGTGTCGCTCGTCGAGAGCCGCAATCGCTTGTTCCAGCGTCCGGCTTCCGTCGTTCGGCCGCGCGCGTTTGGGACAAGCGACCTCGTGATCGCGGATAAACGGCCACAAGTCGGCGATTGGGTGCTTGCTCGGGATGATCGGCGTCACGACGCAACTCTCGTTCTCGCCCGAGTCAACCTGGTCCGGGGCGCTAAAGCGAACGCACAAGCATTCTCGTCGCTGTTTTGGCATTTTCATGGAGTGGTTCCGGAAGCCGTGAGCGAATTGGCGCACTCAATCGCATCGCTCTGGTCAAAAGCACGCCCCGCGAGCGATCCTTACGTCATCCGCCGATTGGTACGGTTCGTCAGTGCCCGCTATCGCATCGGCTATCATTCATCGCTAAAACGGTCCCATCCTATTCGCGGATAGGGCATTGCCGATCAAGTCTCTCGTCCTCCGAGCGGCGAGAAAGCCGCGCCGCGGGTCGGGCAAGGCCCTCTCGTCAATCCTATTAAGCTATCGCATTGCGCTAGGGCATAGACAGTCTTTCAAACGAGGGAGATTGTTCCACCCGTCGACCAACCAACAGCGTTGGTGCACGCTGACCGAAAGAGCTCGCATAGATTACGCCCGATGAAATTTACCACGCCTCTGCCGCTCAAGCGCGAACATGACGAGTTGCGTGCCGAACTGGCGATAACGGCAAAGCTGCCGGGCCCGGTCGGATCAATTGCTCGTGACGTCGCCACGATGCTGACTGCTCATCTTCAGAAAGAGGAGATGTTTGCGTTGCCGCCCCTTGGTCTACTTTCGCGCCTGGCCATGGGTGACGTTACAGCCGGTATGGCCGCTGTTACCACAATGACAGATCACCTCAAGGGCGAATTGCCCACTTTGTTGGCCGAACATGCTCGGATCATCGCCGCCTTGAGAAGGCTTGCTGCCGCAGCACGAGATACAAACGATTTTGCCAGCGCGCGATTTGCCGAGCAATTCGTGGCCCATATCCAAACGGAAGAGCTCGTCTTCTATCCCGCCGCAATTTTGCTGGGCGATTGCGTTCGCCGACACCTTCGACAGGCAATCAAACCGGCCCTCCAACTGGACGGTTAGTCTCGAACGAGGCTGCGACGCCTTCAAGCGGTTCAGGTTAATAACCTAGCGCAAAGCTCGGATCCCCGTAACGGTTTAGCCTCGCGACATGGGAAGCAAGCGAATGACGATGAGCTTGCCTGGCATCTCTCGGTGATAGGAGACGATCCGATGGCTGATACGACGCAACGAGGTTCGAGTCGCTGGTGGCAGCTACTTCTGATTCTGCCGTTCCTTGGCGTGCTCTGGGTCCCGCTCTTCAACAAAGTTGAGCCCGAGTTCGTCGGTATCCCGTTTTTCTTTTGGTATCAGTTTCTCTGGGTGTTTGTAAGCGCTGCGATAACCGCGTTTGTCTATCGGAAGAGCAGCCCGCCGCCAGCCAAGGTCCGAGCCGACAAGCGGTGACACCTTATGGCAATATTGGAGATCTGCCATGGATTGGGTCGCGCTGAGCGTTTTTGTTTTTCTGTTCCTGGTCGTAACGGTCCTCGGTTTCGTCGCCAGCCGCTGGCGCCGCGGGGATCTCAACCTCATTGACGAATGGGGGTTGGCGGGCCGCCGTCTCGGAACCCTGATCACCTGGTTCCTGCTCGGCGGCGATATATATACCGCCTACACCTTCATCGCGGTGCCTGCGCTGGTTTTCGGCGCAGGCGCAATCGGCTTCTTTGCCCTCCCGTACACAATCATCGTCTATCCGTTCGTCTTCGCTGTCTTCCCGCGGCTGTGGTCTGTCGCGGAAAAGCATGGCTACGTGACGGCTTCGGACTTCGTTTTGGGCCGCTTCGACAGTCGCCCGCTGGCGCTGGCTGTCGCTTGCACCGGAATTCTGGCGACCATGCCCTATATCGCACTTCAGCTCGTCGGCATCCAGGTGGTGTTGGCGGGCATGGGCATCAGCGGAGGCGGCATCATCGGCGATCTGCCGCTGATCATCGCCTTTGTGATTTTGGCTGCCTTCACTTACAGCAGCGGCTTGCGTGCCCCGGCGATGATCGCCGTTGTCAAAGACCTTTTGATCTACATCACGGTTTTCGTCGCGGTGATCATCGTCCCGATGAAGCTTGGAGGATACGGTGCCATCTTCGCGAGCATCTCCCACGAAAAGCTCATTCTTCCGGCACCGCCCGTCGGCTCGACCGGGTCTTACACCGCCTATGCGAGCCTGGCTCTGGGGTCGGCTCTTGCGCTCTTCCTCTATCCGCATGCGGTGACGGGCGTCCTCAGTGCAAGCAGCCGCCGCGCCATCATGCGCAACTCCGCGCTGCTGCCGGCTTACACCTTCGTTCTCGGCTTGATCGCGTTGCTCGGCTATATGGCGATCGCAGCCGGCGTCGGCGGCATGCCGGGTTTCTCCGCGCTCTTCAAGCAATACGGCCCCAACTTTGCCGTGCCGGCGCTTTTCGTTTCGATATTTCCTTCGTGGTTCGTTGGCTTCGCCTTCGCGGCGATTGCGATTGGTGCGCTCGTTCCCGCCTCTATCATGTCAATCGCCACAGCGAATCTCTTCACGCGCAACATCTATAAAGAATACTTCCGGCCCGAATGCGACAAGCAAGAGGAGGCCAAGACTGCAAAGATCGCGTCTCTTGTCGTCAAGTTCGGCGCGCTCGTGTTCATTTTGTTTCTGCCGCAGAAATACGCGATCCAGCTTCAACTGCTGGGCGGGGTGTGGATCATTCAAACGCTACCCGCTGTCGTTCTGGGCCTTTATACGCGGTGGCTCCATCGGCATGCTTTGTTGCTTGGTTGGGCGATTGGCATCATCACAGGAACAGGCATGGTGGCGTCGCTAGGCTTTGCATCATCGATCTATCCGGTCAGCCTCGGCGGCATCACAATACCGTGTTACGCAGCGCTGGCATCGCTCGTGGTGAACCTCGTTGTCGCGGTGCTGGCGACTCTATTGCTTGGGGGTGTGCGCTCGACGGCAGGGCAAGACGAGACACGTCCCTACGACTATCAGGAGACGATTCCGTGAGGCTCGTTTTCCGGAGTGACGATTTGAAAAAAGACAAGATGGATCGGCCAACTGCGGTTGTGGTGAAGTCTCCCACAAGCATTCTGAGGATGAGCTGTCATGGCAGAAATACTGGGACCTCAAAAGCTGGGGCCGTTAACACCATTGGTTGGCGACTGGGAAGGCAATGTCGGCGTTGATCTCTCGTATCACAATAAAGACGATGAGATTGCCGAAACCGGATACTTCGAGAAAGCGTGGTTCCGGCCCATCCCGATTGTGGAAAATGGCCGGCAAACGATGGAGGGTCTGAACTACGGGATGACCGCTTGGCGCCACGGGGAAGAAGCCATGGCCCCGTTCCATGACGAGGTGGGTTATCTGCTTTGGGATAAGACAAACGGGCAGGTCATACGTTGCTTCGCCGTGCCGCGGGGACTTGCGATCCTGGCGGGCGGCAACGCCAAGCCCCGCGACAAGTCGCTCATATTCAAGGCCGAACCTGGATCGAAGTCCTATGGTTTGTCCCAGAACAAGTACCTCCTCGAACGCGCAGCCGCCACAAGCTTTGAGAGCACATTCGTGTTCAATGACGACGGAACGTTCAGCTACACCTCGGACCTCGTCCTGAAGCTCGCTGCGACCGGTAAGGAAATGCATCATACCGATCGCAATACCCTGCATCGCACCAAGCGGATACACCCAAGCGTCGAAAATTCCTAATTGCAGGAACATAAGCCAGCGGACGGAGGCGGCAGTTGTCCCGCCCCTGTCGTACTATCGAAAGTTGTAAATGTCGCGGTTTTAACCTGCCATCTGCGGCGACTGTTGCGGACGTGACCGGCCTTGGGCTGCAGCAAGAAACTTTGTGAGTTGTAGTTGACCCAGGTCAATGATCGGAACGATTTCGGACCCTCTCATTGAGTGTTTTCGGCGGTGACGAGCCATGTCCTTTCTAAGCAGGTCGGGTCATTGTAAGGGAGGGTAAGATGAACACAGAAAGCCGGATCGCGCAGACACTGCTTGCGAAGCTGACGGTTCATCTTCCTGATCACTTGCCGCTCAAACCACGGGAAACGGAGATCCTGCAAAGGCTGCAATCCGCGGTTCGTATAATTCCACGCGGAAGTGATGTCATCGTCCAAGGGCGCAAGTATAACGGGATCTACGTCCTGATCGACGGATTTGGCCTGCGGTATAAAGTTCTCAGCGATGGAAAACGTCAGGTCTTCAACGTCTCTCTTCCCGGCGACATGATTGGGTATCCGGCTTGCTTTTTCGAGGAAGCGCTTTACTCGGTCACGGCGCTGACCAAGGTCAGCGTGTGCACGATGACCTTCGACGACATGTCCGAGATGTTTCAATCTTTTCCAAGATTGGCAATGGCGTTGTTTTGGTCGACCGCCGGAGAAACGGCCATGTTCGGCGAGCATTTGGCCGACATCGGTCGTCGTAGCGCTTACGAACGCGTGGCGCATTTTGTCCTCGAGATGGCAACGCGGCTCGAAGCTGTGGGATTGGCCGATCACAGCACCTTCATCATGCCGTTGACGCAGGGACGGATAGCGGACGTCGTCGGGCTTAGCGTGCCTCACATCAATCGCATGCTGCGACGCCTGCGCGATGAGGGACTCATTGAGATGAAAGGCCAACGGGTGGAGATTCGCGACCGCGATGCGCTTAGCGCGTTAGCAGATTTTGATGATTCCTATCTCTCGCACCGACGGGTGGTCAATTCCGTTCCGAGTTCGGCGGTAGGCCATCTTCCGCCTTGGAAGGCTAATCATGGCGAACCATCTTTAGCCCTCAAGCCTTAACGGGTTTCCGCCGTCCCGCTGCAGGCTGCTGCGACCTGATCGCCGCGTTACGCTAGACTTGCAAGATCGTATCGCACGGAAATCGCGGCGCTCGCGATGACGGCGATATCGTTCGGCTGATCTCCACGAATATCGAGGCCCCCTTTGACGGCGCTTACCGAGATTTGGCCATGCGGCAGCGCCTTTTTGACCGCCGCCGGGTTGATTTTTTCCGGCTGTTGAACCCCGATGAGCACGTCGACTTCCAGCTTTTGTGGATCAAGCTTCAACGTGTGGAGCAAGCTGAGAGAACTGTGATGAATCGCATCCTCGACCGCTCGTATCGCGGCCTTGGTGTAGTCGCCACCATGCAAATCGTTGCCGGTCCCAATTTCGAGGAATAAACGCTTTGTCGTCACGGGCATCCCCTATCGCCAATCCTGCCGCAAGCCCTCACTCTACAGGCCGCCCCGCTTTCCTTGCTTGCGCGAAAAAAATGATCCGCCGCAAGCAGCATGGGGCTGTTTGGGGCGGCGAATAATTCTTCGGCCAATCCGCCTCGCCTTCCGCGCCAGCGGCGCCGTAACCTCCATGGCGCCGACAAAACAGCGGCATTTCCCGCGCGCTGCCGCCAACGCGAAACCGGCCGCGCATTGATCTATGTCATCCTGAATGCGGCCCAGGGGTGGCATTCGTAAAGAACGATCCATGGAGGACGCATGAAACACCTGATTGTCGTCGCCCATCCCAATCCTTCGAGCTTCACGCATGCGCTCGCGAACGCCTACGCAAGAGAGCTTTCCGTGATGGGCCACGACTGCGACTTGCGCGACCTTTACGCCATCGACTTCGATCCGGTTCTCCACCCGTCCGAACTGGTCGGACCGCCGAGGGCCGATGTCCAAGCGGAGCAAGCGCGTCTCAAAGCCGCTCGGGCGACGGCGTTCTTCTATCCGCTGTGGTGGGCGTCGATGCCAGCGATCCTCAAAGGATATATCGATCGCGTCTTCGCCCAAGGCGTTGCCTATGATTTTCGAGGCGGCGCTATGCACGGACTCCTCTCCGGCAGGACCAATCTGCTTGTCACGAACTCGGCTGCACCGGCAGAGATGCTGGAGAAGACCGGCGCCTGGGACGCAATCCGCGCGATCCAGGATTCGCATATCTTTCACAGCGTCGGCCTGACGCTGGCAGACCATTTACATTTCGGCGGAGTCGTCCCGGGGATGACCGGCAAGGTGGCGCAAGCCCATACCGAGGCTGTCAGAGCCGCCGCCCACCGGCACTTCGCTCCGGGCACGCGCAAGATCGCCTGAACGCTGATCGGCTTTCCGAAATAAGGCCGTTCTGCCAGGGGCGGCCTTCAATGTCGCACTGGGATTCGTTCAAGAGAGCCAGGTGCAAGTGACGGCCGCCGCCTTGAAATTCCGCAGGCCGATTTCGATCGGCAGCAGGCCCTTAGCGCGCAAGGTCTGCAACGGCCGCCCGTACAGCGGCGGCGATCTGCTCGTCTCGTTCGCGGCTTGATCCTGCTGGCATGATCGCGTCAGGCAAGATCGGACGGCCGAAACGCACGCTTATTCGTGACAGACGTGGCAGACGGCGCGTAGCCGGCCAGGCCGCGAAGCTACCCCCGACATAGACGGGAATGATCGGCACGACGTGCTCTTCGACGAGCGCGCCGATGCCCGGCAGAAAACGCTGCAACTTCCCGTCAAGACTCCGCGCGCCTTCTGGAAACCAGACAAGATTCCAGCCGCGCTCCAAAACAACGCGCCCCAGCATCAGACCCGAGCCGGTGGCGCGATCGGGGTCGATTGGTATGACTCGGGCAGCGCGGCTGAACAGCCGCCGCAGGCGCGTGCTGAAGGCGATGCCGGACCAACCGGCCCAATAGCTATGCTCCAGCCAGCGCCGGGGCAGCGCCACGCCGACCGCAAACGGATCGATATAACTGACGTGGTTGGGACAAATGAGCGCGGGACCATGCGATGGCAGGCAATCGAGGCCGTCGACGCTTAGCTGGAATAAACCTCGCATGACGATGCGGATCACGCCCTCGCCGATTGCGCGCAGAATGCGCAGCCCCGTGTTCAGCGGAGCAAGCCATGTCGATGTGGCCGCAGCAACCTCGGTTCCGGCATGCCGAACAGCACCGGTTTCTCGTAGGAGGTCACGAATCGTCGCGATGCGCGCGAGCTCTTCCTCGCGGAGCGCCAGGCCGAGGTCGCGTTCCAACGCCAGGGTTAGCTCGACCCAGCCAAGCGAATCGATGCCGAGATCGATTTGCAAAATGGTGTCGGGATGCAGTGACCGCCTGGGAAATCTCTGCTGAAGCCAGCGCCATACCGCCGCAGTCGCGGGCTGTTCGAGTAGCGAGCGATCTTCGTCCGAGAGTGGCGCCGGTTCTGCTTCCGCTTCGGGATGCCGCGCCGCCGCATAAAGTGCCGGTAGCAGATGACGGCGGACCTTGCCGAGTTGTGTGCGAGGCAACGCCTCATGCGTGACGGCGAAGCCGGACAAGCGGGCGTAAGGCGGCAGGGGCCTCGCCGCAGCCGTCAGACCTTCGCGCAGCGCGTCGGCGAGGCGCATTGCGCCTGTGTCGCGCGCGGCCGCCAAATCGGGCACGACGAGCCCCACAAGGGCGCCATCGACCGCCAATAAGGCAATCTCACGCACAAGAGGCGCCGTACCGTAGACGGCTTCGAACGGCTCTGGAAACAGCTTCTTGCCGTCCGCCAGGACGATGGTCTCGACCTTGCGCGCCGTAACGTGGAGATAGCCGCGCCTGTCGATCGAGCCGAGATCGCCGGTGCGGAACCAGCCATCAGTCGTGAGCGCCTCGCGCGTCTTCTCAGGATCATCGCGATAGCCGGAGAATAAGGAAGGCCCACGCGCCTCGATATCGCCGACGCCATCGGGCTCGGCTCCCGCGATGCGAATTTCCATGCCCGGCACGGGACGGCCAGCCGCGCCGGGCAAGGCCTCGCCCGGTGGATTGAAAGTCAGCATCGACGAGGTTTCGACGAGGCCGTAGCCGGTCAACATCTCCCACCCCAGAGCATCGAGGGTCCGCTCGACTTCGATCGGGACCGAAGCGCCACCACTCACCAGGAGTCGAAGCTGCGGAGCGAGGCGGCGGCGTAACGGCGCGAGCAACAGCCGGCGCGACCTATGAAAGCCGTATCGCGAGAGCGACAGCAAGACCGTGACGAATACCCGCGCGGCGCGCGGCATCACCGCGATACCGCGACTAAGATTGTCGACCAAAGCCGTATAAAGTCGCGGCACGCCCACAAGTACCGTGACCTCACCCTGCCGCATGGCATGCAACAGCTCGGGGCCGCTGATCCCGCCCGGTAGGACGACCGCACAGCCGAGCGCTAAGGGGGTGATCATACCGATCGTCAGCGGGTAGGCATGATAGAGCGGCAACGGCAGCAAGGCGCGATCGCCAGGACCGACGAGATGCGTCGTCGCGAGCGCCGCAACGTTGGTCAGGAGATTGGCATGCGTCAATGGTACCGCTTTGGGGCTTCCGGTGGTGCCTGAGGTAAAAGCGACGACTGCAATATCGGATCGCGACAATGTCGGCAGCTCGGCGTCTTCCCGGCCCAGAAACCCTCGCCAACTCTTGCCAGCGTTCTCATGGCTATCACAATCAATGATGATCGCCCGGATCGACGGCGGCGCTATTGTGCTGAGACGCGCGGCCAGTTCTGCTGCGACGAACGCGAAACGGCACGCGCCGATCTTCAGCATCCGCACGAGCTCGCGGTCGTTGTTTTGCGCATCAAGCGGAACCGCCGCGCCGCCGGCGGCGACGATGCCCCAAAACGCGGCTATCCAGCGCGGCGAATTGGGTGCGACCAACGCCACGCCATCGCCGCGGCCCAGACCATTTTCCAAGAGGCCCGCAGCAAGTCGCGCCGAGATCTTACCAAGCTCCGCAAACGACCAGGTCTCGATTTCGTTGCCTCGGAATGCGACAAGCGCCGGCAACTCGCCGTGCGCTGCGAAGCCGCGCCACAGAATTTGCAGATTGTCCAGATCGTCCACGCGACTTTCCAAGCCTGTTGGAGACTAGTCGCGCGGATGGACGACGGTCTCGACGAAAGCCACGAATTCCCGATGGGCAAGAAACAGGAGTTTGGCCAGCCTTGCCTGATCGCGCGCTAGGGTCGCCATTTGGGTGCCCATCCCTTCGGTGTCAAAGACCCATTTCGGGTTCCGCGACGCGATCCTTCTTCGGTTCTGGAATTTCGGTCATGGTCGCCTCGGTGAGCAGGAGCACGCTCGCAACGGACACGGCGTTCTCGAGGGCGACGCGCACGACTTTGGTCGGATCGACGATGCCGGCTTCGACGAGATCAACATATTCCTTGCGCGCGGCATCAAAGCCGATGTTGCCTGGCTCGCTCAGCATGCGCGCGACGACCACGCCATCATCGACCGCGGAATTCTCGGCGATCTGCCGGGTCGGCACTTCGAGAGCCCGCTTCAAGATCTGGATACCGGTCTTCTCGTCACCGTCGCATTTCGCCTCTTCCGCGGCCGCGGCGTCGATACACCGGAGCAGCGCCAACCCGCCGCCTGGGACGATGCCTTCGGCCACCGCCGCTTTGGTGGCATTGATCGCGTCGTCGAGTGCCTCTTTCTTCGATTTCATCTCGGCTTCCGCCGGGGCGCCGACGCGGATTACCGCGACGCCGCCGGCCAGCTTGGCAAGCCGCTCTTTCAGCTTGTCGCGATCGTAATCGCTCGTGGTTTTCTCGATCTCGGTGCGAATCTGCTTGATCCGCGCATCGATGTCCGCGCGCGCGCCCTGGCCGCCAATAATCGTCGTGTTGTCCTTGTCGGCAACGACGCGCTTGGCTTGGCCGAGATCGGAAAGCCCCACCGTTTCGAGTTTCAGTCCGAGCTCTTCCGAAATCACCATTCCGCCGGTGAGGACCGCCATGTCTTGCAGCATTGCATTGCGCCGGTCGCCAAATCCCGGGGTTTTCACCGCGCAGCTCTTCAAGACACCGCGCAACTGGTTGACGATCAGGGTCGCGAGCGCTTCGCCCTCGACATCCTCGGCAACCACCAGCAAGGGACGCCCGGATTTTGCCACCTGATCGAGCAGCGGCAACAGGTCCTTGAGGATGCCGATCTTGCGGTTGGAGAGCAGAAGGTACGGATCCTCGAGGACAGCCTCCATTTTGTCGGGATTGGTGATGAAATAGGGCGACAGGAAGCCCCGATCGAACTGCATCCCCTCGACCACATCGAGGACGGTCTCCGTCGTTTTCGATTCCTCGACCGTGATTACGCCATCATTGCCGACTTTTTCCATGGCGTCGGCCACGAAGTCGCCGATCGTCGGGTCGTTGTGCGCCGAGATTGTCGCGACTTGCGCCTTTTCCTTGCGCGTGCTGACCGGCCGCGACATGTCACGCAGCTTCGCAACCGCCGCTTTGGCCGCACGGTCGAGGCCGCGTTTTAGGTCGATCGCGCTCGCGCCAGCGACCACGTTGCGGATGCCATCGGCGAAGATGGCGTGGGCGAGGATAGTGGCAGTGCTTGTGCCGTCGCCGACCACGTCGCCGGTCTTCTCCGCCGCTTGCCGCAACATCTGTGCGCCAAGGTTCTCTTCTGGGGCCTTGAGCTCGAATTCCTTGGCGATGGTAACGCCGTCATTGCACACAATCGGTGCACCCCAGGATTTCTGGATCAGCACCGATTTCGACCGCGGCCCCAGCGTCACGCGAATGGCGTCGGCGAGCTGAGTCGCGCCGCGCAGAATCTTGTCGCGCGCAGCCGAGCGAAAGAACACCTGTTTGGCCGGCATATCGATATCTCCGCCGATTGAGCAGCCGACGCGGAACTGCAGTGTAAGTTCGCGCTCCCATCGCTTGCCGGCATTGATCCAGATCAAGCTCTTCTCTTTGGGTCGAATCAAGACCACGACAGCGCGCGCGGTGCGGCCGCGAGATGGCTCATCCAGAGGCGAATTGACGCCGAGCCCAGAGCCAGCGCCGATTGACCTCGTTCAACCGCGCACTGCCGAAGCCTCATAAGGATTGAGCAATATCATTCAGCGCGCCGCAGGATGACGGAGCAATGGGCGGGGCAAGTGCCCAGGTCATTGACGCGGGTAAATTGTGCATTGGGGGACTTCGGGATGGATGGTGATCCCCAATCAGCGCAGAACGAAGCGTGTTGCGAAGGCAAGCATCACTCTGCGAGATGGGCTTACACCGTCGCCTCACGGCGCTTCGAGATCGCGCCGCGCGTCCGCCAAGGCCTGTGGCTCGACCAGCAGGCCACGTCGCTCGTAGCGGCCACGAGTCCTGCTGAAGCGCACGACGACGGCGTATCGTGTGCTTCTCGCCTTCGCACGCCGCGTCAGCAGGGCGTCGCCCGCTGGAAGAAAAGCGAGATCATCGAGGCCGGCACAGCGCAGGCATGCTGGGCCGGGCGATTCCATCATTAGCAGATCGCCAGTGCCGCCGCAGCGATAGCACGCCCATTCGGCATTCAAAGGCTGAATCACCACCAGCTCGGGCGCGCGGCTTGCTTTTTCCGCCAGACGGGCGCGCTTCTTGTCGGAAAGCTCCGGCGCGATCCAGTGGGTTCGATATGACGTCTCGATCTCCGGATTTCCGCTCCGGGTGAAGCGGAGCGCCTGGCGCTGCGGCGTGCGTGCGACATAGTCCGTCGGACTTGGGAACAAGCCTCTCGACGTCGCCAAGGCCTGGAATAACCGCATTGCTTCCGCGATGCGCGGCAGATCGACCTGCACAACCTCCTCGAGGCAGTCGATCTGCCCGCGACGCCAGCGCGCGACTGCTCCGGGGTCGAGCCATCCAATCCCGACGAGCACATCGATAGCGCTCACGAACTGCTGCGCGGCGAGCGTTGCCTCGGCTGCCTTCGTGACTCGCTCAGCAAGTGAAACCCGGTTCTTCCTGCTCATCCGCCATATCGCGCTGTTGGTGCGTACTGCGTAAGGCCAGCCAAGCTCATCCGCCCAGCGCGGCCACATGCTCCAGATCCTGTCGGCGCTGCTTTGCCCGCCGCTCGTAGCTGGCCTGATTCTTGACGGCAATCAGCGTGTGGGGGCTGCCGCGCTTCTCGGTCCTGAGGTCGAGGTCGCACGCGGCGCTCCGGACACTTTGCTCAATGTGTGTCCGCCTATCCTGCACCGCTTTCAAGCGCCATTCGCGTTGTTCGGAATCAAGCAAGAATATGCCAAGCGCTTGGCAGTCGGCGCAGGTGCATTTGAGCGGATTGGTCCGGGCCCAGTCGCGTGGTGCTTCGAGCGGCAGAGCAATGCGCTTACGTAGGTGGTCGAGAGCAGCCTCGCGGAGGCGCTTGATCGCCGGCCACCCTATGCTCTCTGTCAGCTTGGCAAACGTTCGGGCGGCGGGGAGCACGACGTCGTCCGGCTTGTATGTCTTCGGCCAGGCGAGCACATGCTCGACCGCACGTGCGGCAACCCCGGCGTCGATCCGGCTAGCGGCTGTCAGAAGATCGACGACGAAGCCCGGTCTCACCGGCTCGGGACGGGCCGAGGGATCGAGTGCGGCCGGCCTCACCGGGGCGCCGGGCAGGACGTCGATCAAAGCCGCGCCAATCCGCATCAGGTCGCCCGCGAAGCCCACGCCCGACGCCACGCAGCGGCGCAGCAGATCGCCGCAGGCGCTAAGATGCGCGGAGGCGTTAAGCCTGATGATCCGGACCAGCAATTCAGTTGCGCGCGGTCTCGGCAGCAGCGCGACGGCGCGAATGATAGCCTCGTTGTCGCATGCCGCATAATGGCCTTCGGCGGACAGCCCGGCGAGAAACGCATCGATGCGCGCCACACTGCCGAGCCGCACCTGCAAATCGAGCATTCGGCTGGCATCGCCATCGTCCTCCGCGCGCCACGTCACACGGGGCCAAGAGCGCAGCATGTGCCCCGAAAGCTCGTCGGCCTCGCGCCATAGCGACGAACCACTCGCCTCATCGCTCGCCGCCTGGTAACGCGCCGTGAGATCTTCGAGATAGGGCAGCGTCGTGGCGAGGCCGGCCTGATTCAGTACCGCGAGGCGCCGCGCCCGCGGCCACAACACGAAGCCGGCGCGGCGATAGGTGCGCTCGAAGGATGCGCCTTCATTGCCGGTCGCCTCGTGGAAATGCTGCTCGTCCGGCGTCAAATCCTCGAAGGCATCGGGCGGACACAGCTCGTCCTCGGTGAATGGAAATTCGTTGAACCGGGTCGCGCCGCCATCCGGACGCCGCCACTCCGACAGTATCAATGCGCGGTCGATGATCTCGGCGACCTCGAATTCTTCGTCGTCCTCGTCATCTTCTTCCCTCCAACGACGACGGCGATAGTACCCGGTATGCTCGGCGCTGCCGCTCTCCTCGATCGACACGAGAGCGAGGTGGAGGTCGCAATCCGCGTCCTTGGCGGCTTTGACCAGCACGGATGCCATGCCTGCATCGGCGCCCTTGAGCGCACCGAACGACAGTTCGGCGGGCGTATAAGCATGTTCCAAGGCGAGGACCAGCTTGTCGGGCTCGTCTTCGGCATCGGCCCACCGCCGCAATAGATCGGCCACTTGGCCCTGTTGGGCGCGATAGTCGGGCGCCTTCAGCGAGCGTCTTTTGCCGAGGAAGTGCAAATTATAGACGAGAGCCAGGCGGCATCCCGCAACGACGGGCCGCACTTCATGGACGCAGTCGGCGTAGAAGGCCGCGAAGCCGATCTCCGACGGCTCCTCCGGATGCAGATCGAGGACGATTTCACGGTCGAGGTGCTTGACGACCAATTCGCCACCGCTGTGGATCGAGGGCAAAACCAGCGCCATCGTCGCGAACATGCCGGGGACCTTCTCGGTGTCGCGGTGATCGAGGAAGAAACTGCCCGCATCGTAAACCAAGAGCTTGTAGAACTCGGCTGCCACGGGCCCGCTCACGCCGAGCCCCAAGGCCGCCTCGGCAACGAGCCCGGCCAAAGTCTTCTCCCACTGACGGCCGCCGATCCGCACCTTCACGGAATCGATTTGCCACGTTCTCCGGACGTCACGATCCACCACTGTCTCCGCACCCCGGCCATAAGGAGCTGGCTCGGCGATGGCGATGATCCGCTCGGCCTGCACGGGCAGAAGTGGAAAGGCGATCCTGCCCACGTCGTCGACGTCGAGTGTCGGCATCAAGATGTTGCGAACGCCGGCAACGCAAAAGTCGCCGGAGCGCTCGACGGTGCGAAGGCTGTCGAGCAGTGCAGCGCCGATCGACGACATGGCAACTCCCGCCAAGGCAAATTGGATAGCCGCGGCAATTGATGGGCAAAATAATAAGTCCGCGCCAGGTCGAAAAGCTATCCAGCTTTGACGCGTTCCGACATTCGCTTTGGGTTTGCAAAATCTTTGCAAACACTACCCAGGATGATCGCAGGCTAAGTCTCTGAAGGAGGGTGGCTGTGGAGGCAGTCTGTAGCGAACCCCTCTCTGCTGCCAATTTCCCTGATAAACAGGGAATTTACAGGGAATCTCCACGTTTCTGGGCTCCCCTGCAAGCGTTGGCAGCGCAGAAAATGAAAAGCTTTCAATGCGTCGCCGCGGGTTCCATGCTCCGAAGAACAGGGAATTTATTTTGGGGTAACAGGGAAATTCTCCCACTCCAAAAGCCTCGGGTACCAACAGTCGGTGCGCAAAACAGCAATTTCTCGTTCCCGGGGACCGATCCGATCGTGGTAATCTTCGCAAAACGAACGGGGGAGGGCTGGATGATGCGTTCAATTTCGATTGCGGTGATGACAGCTGCGCTAGCCGTCTTGATCGCCGTTGGAGCCGGACCGGCAGGCGCTGGGCAATATGATACAGGCGCCAGCGATACCACGATCAAGATCGGCCAGACCTATCCCTACAGCGGCCCCGACTCGGGCGCCGCTTTCGGTGCTCGTGCCATGGCAGCCTATTTCGCCATGCTAAACGACAAGGGCGGCGTCAATGGCCGGAAGATCGATCTCCACAGCCTTGACGATGGCTATAGCCCGCCCAAGACCGTCGAGCAGACACGCCGGCTCGTCGAGTCCGACGGCGTGCTCTTGATCTTTGCATCTCTGGGGACGCCGACCAGTGAAGCGGTCAGGCCTTATCTCAACAATAAAAAGGTTCCGCAACTCTTCCTGGTCACCGGCGCAAGCAGCGTTGTCGATCCGAAGCGCTATCCTTGGACGATGGCCGGTATCCCGAGCTACGCGGCCGAGGGCCGGATCTTCGCGAAATATATCCTCACGGAAAAGCCTGACGCTAAGGTCGCGATCCTTTACCAGGATGATGATTTCGGCCGCGACCACCTCGACGCATTCCTCGGGGAACTCGGCGATCGGGCGTCGAAGATGGTCGTTGCGAAGGCTTCCTACCAGATCACAGATCCAACGCTGACCTCGCAAATGATCACGCTCAAAGGCTCAGGCGCGGATACGGTCTATCTGATCACGCAGGGACGAGCGTCTCCTCTGTCGGTCAGCGCGGTCCGCGCGCTCGGCTGGAATCCGCTGATACTCTTGCCAGGGGTCTCGACCTCGAAGGGTATTATTGGCTCGGTTGGCGATGAAGCCCTCAAGGGCGTTGTTTCGGGAGGCTACATGAAGGATCCCACGGATCCGGCCTATGCCGACGATCCCGCCGTGAAGGAATATCTCGCCTGGATGGAGAAGTACGTCTCGGCCGCCGACCAGCGGATCGAGCGGTCGGCACCGAATGGCTACGTCGCCGCCGAACTGATGGCCGAGGTGCTGCGGCGCTGCGGCGACAATCTCACCCGCGCCAACGTCCTGAAGCAGGCGACCAGCCTCAAGGGTTTCAGCATGCCGATACTGCTCCCAGGAGTCACGGTCGACACCAGCCCGACGAATTACTTCCCGTTCGGGGAACTGCAGATGGAGCGCTACGACGGCACGCGCTGGGCACCCTTCGGAAAGCCGATCAAGGGATAGCCGGTCTCGTGCGATCGATATTGGCGCCGAAGCTGCCGGGTCTCTGGAACGGTCGATGTTGTTGCGAAGTGGATCGGGATCACAAACCGAGCATCGATTTAGCTAAGATCGTTGTCTGGATTTCTGTTGACCCGCCGAAAATGGTGTAGGCGCGATAGTTCAAATAGCGCGGTGTGACGGAGAGGATTTCCTCCTCATCCCGAGCTAGCTCCAGCGTCTCGTAAAGTGGCCGCCCGACGATCCATTTCAGCGCTTCCTCGCCCGCAGTGTCCATCGCCAGCTCGGCGATCTGTTGTCGAAGCTGGCTCCAGCGCATTTTCACAAGCGAAGAAATGGGCCCGGGATTACCGCCCGACTGCAGCTTGGACAAAACAGAGATATCGATCATCTCCATCGCGTCGAGATCGGTGCCCAACTCCGCAAGTCGGATCGCGATGTCATGGTCATCCGGGCAAGTCCTCTTCACCAGCCCGACGAGATGGGTGAACTGCGCGCGCACCCGTCCCGCGACGAGGCTGCCGCCACGCTCGAATTCGAGCAGGTATTTGGCGCAGTCCCAGCCTTTATTCTCTTCGCCGACCCGATTGCATTTGGGCACCCGTACATTGTCGAAGAAGACTTCGTTGAACTCGTGATCGCCGCCATTGCCGATAATAGGCCGCACGGTAATGCCAGGCGAATCCATGTCGATGAGCAGAAACGTAATGCCTTCTTGAGGCTTGCCTTCATTGGAAGTTCGCACAAGCGCAAAGATGCGGTTCGATTTGTGAGCGAGCGTGGTCCAAATCTTTTGGCCGTTGACGATGTAATGGTAGCCGTCAGACTCGGCCCTAGTCCTCAGTGAGGCGAGATCGGAGCCCGCGCCGGGCTCGGAATACCCCTGAGCCCAATGATCTTCTCCCGACGCAATCCGCGGCAAGTAAAAGTCCTTTTGGTCCTGGCGGCCGAATCTCATCAGCACGGGGGCTAACATCATCCGGCCAGCGCCGTTGTACATGGGTGCGTCGTAGCGGGCGCACTCTGTATCGAAGATGTAGCGCTGCACGGCAGTCCAACCCGGGCCGCCATACTCTTTCGGCCAATTGAAGACCGACCAGCCCTTCTTGTGCAGAGCTTTATGGAATTCGAGCGAGATATCAGGCTCGGTCAGAAAGGCAGTCGTGAGCCCGACCTTGCGCTGTAAGCTCTCGGGCACATTCTCTTCGAGGAAGCGCCGAACTTCGTCGCGAAATGCGAGATCCTCCCGAGCGATCGTCAGATCCATGTCGAAACGTCCTTAGCTTTGTGCATCGAGGAGCAGGCCTTCTTTCGCAATTTCCGGGTCAGTGATCATGCCGGCATAGCGATCGAGGTGCTCGCGGGTGCTGCCGAAGAGGATCTCGTAGGTGATCAGGCGTTTTGCGTAGCCGCCGATCGACAATTCGTTCGTCGTGGCGATGGCGCCATGAAGCTGGATCGCCTCGTGGCTCACAGCGCGCGCCATTCGCCCGATTTTTGCCTTGGCTCCGGAGCATGCGCGGGCGCGCCGATCGGCCGGGCCGTCGAGGCTGAGCGTCGCAAAGAGACACGAGGCGCGCGCTTCTTCCTCCTTCACTTTCATGCCGACCATTCGGTGCTGCAGCGCCTGGAACTTGGCGATAGGCTGTCCAAACTGGACGCGCGTCTTGGTGTATTCGACGGTCGCCGCGACCAGCGCGGTCACGGCGCCGACGGCGTCGGACGAGATCGCCGCAATGCCTCGATCGATGGTTTCTTGAATCGCCGCTGCGGCATTCTCATTGCCGCCTAAGAGCGCGCCCCGGGGAACGACTACATTATTCAGCTCGATGTCGGCGGCACGCCCGCCGTCGACGATACGATAGCCGCGCAGCTCAACGCCTTTTTCCCGCGCCGGTACGACAAAAACGCCAACACCCGTTTCGACTTTGGCCGTCACAAGCAAGATCTCGGCCATGGGTGCGCCAAGTACCGTTTTTTTCGCGCCCGATAACACAAAGCCGTTTGCCGTCTTGGTTGTGCGCGTTTCCTCGTCACGATCGGCGAGGACCAACGCCAGCCGTGACTTGCCCTCGATGACCGGGCCTAGCAATGCTCGCCGCTGACGGGCGTCGGCCAATTTTGCAATTATGCCGCCGCCGAGGACGATGGAGGGCAGATAAGGCGCGAGCACCAGGTGCTTGCCGAATGCCTCCATCAAAATAGCAATTTCGATAGGACCTGCGCCGCTACCGCCGTCGTCTTCGACAAAGGGCAAGCCGAGCCAGCCGAGCTCGGCAAATTCGGACCAAAGCTCTGGGCTCCACCCCTCGGCGTCTGCGATCTTCTGATAGAGCGAATAATTGCAACGGCTGGAAAGAAATTTATCCGCGCTGTCGCGCAGGATGATCTGCTCGGTATCGTAAGAAAGATTCATGTCGTCTTACTTTCGGGCGCCCCAAGGGTCTGCGCACGTGCAGACTCATATTGTTCTTTGTTCTTCAATCTGTATCAGGATACCTGACGAACTGTCAACGGTGCCTTGTGCCAGGTCGCTTGTGACCCGTGGACTTATTTGCGTGCGCTCGCCTGGAGACCGGAAGGCGGAGCCGAATCATTAGCGACATCTCCCAATTCTGCGCGGGTGGCGTTTTCGATCACGATTTGCAGGAGCTCCCGCAGGAAGGCGTGGTTGGCAGTGTTTACACCGGCAAAAATCAACGGCTCGAGTTCATCTACTCTGCGATCGCACAGATCCAAAGTTTTGTGACCCCGACGCGTCAAGGAAACGAGCAGTTGCTTCCTGTTCTCTGGGCCTTTCTCGCGTGCCAGGAATCCGCGTTTCTCCAGGTTGGTGATCATCTCATACATGGTTTGCGGCGAGACGCGATGGGCCCGCGCCAATTTCGCGGACGACATCACCTCATGCCCTCTGATTCGGCTCATGCAGGTGTACTGCGCCACCGTAATGTCGAGAGGCCGCAACAGCCTTTCCAACTGTATGTTCACCGCCGCGTTGACGCGATTGAATAGATAGAAGGTGCGAGTTGGGCGATGCATCGGGATGTTCCCTGGCAAATAGCTATTGACCAATTCTCAGGCCACCTGATAACCATTGTCCAGTGATTTGAGAAACAAAGTCTACGTCGACATATCAGGAGGGAATCGGCATGCCCGAAGGGAAAATCATCGCCACGCATGAGGCGAAGCGAAAGACCGTCAAGATCGAATTCGAAGACAATGGGATCGCTTGGGTATTTTTGAATCGGCCCGAAAAGCGCAATGCCATGAGCCCCGCGCTCAACGACGACATGGTGGAAGTGCTCGAGATGCTCGAGAACGACGATCGCGCCAAGGTGCTCGTCTTGACCGGCGCCGGGGAGGCTTGGACCGCCGGCATGGATCTGCGTGAATTCTTCCGCGCGCTCGACAAGGAGACTCCGGCCGAGCAGGCCCGGCAGCGGCGCTCGAGCGAAGTGTGGCAGTTCCGCATGCTGCGCAACTATGCGAAGCCCACCATCGCCATGGTCAACGGTTGGTGCTTTGGCGGCGCTTTTACGCCGCTGGCGTGTTGCGATCTCGCGGTCGCCGCCGACGAAGCGGTGTTCGGCGTCTCCGAGATCAACTGGGGTATCCTCCCCGGCGGCGTGGTCACAAAAGCATTGCAGGTCCTGATGACCAATCGCGATGCGCGTTGGTACATCCTCACCGGCGAGACCTTTACCGGCAAGGAAGCCGCGCGCATGGGCGTGGTCAACCGTTCCTATCCCAAGGCGACTTTGAAGGAGGAAACGCGCAAACTGTGTGAGATCATTCTAAAAAAGGGACCGGCCACATACTTTCACTGCAAGGTTGCATTCAATTACGTCGATGGCATGGATTGGGATCTGGCGAACGAATGGCTGCGCGGCCGCTCGATGGCCTTGCGCATGATGGACAAGGAAAACATCCGCGATCGCGCGCTGACGAGCTTCCTCGACAAGAAGGAATACCGTCCCGGTCTGGGCATGTTCGACCGTGGCAGCAAATAAAGTCTCGCGACCGATTTCGCGGCCGCAGGTCACGCGGCTTCTCAAACCGAAATCCATCGCCGTGATCGGAGTCTCGGAGCGGCCCGGCAGCGCGGGCCGCAACGCCGTCGCGACGCTCGACAACATGGGATATACCGGTGAAGTCCACCTTGTAAGCCGTGGCCTCACGGAACTCGACGGCCGCAAGGCGGTCGCTTCGGTCCAGGATTTGCCGGAAGGCATCGACTTGGCGGTTCTGACGCTCCCGGGCTCCGCCATTGTCGACGCCGTCGAAAGTCTCGCGCCCAAGAAGCTCGGCGGCATCATGTGCTTCGCTTCCGGCTTCGCGGAAATGGGCGGCAGCGGCCTCGCTGCGCAACAGCGCATCACCGATATCGCCTATCGACATGACATCGCTTTCGCAGGCCCCAATTGTCTGGGCTACACCAACCTTATCGACGGAATTCAGATCACCTTTTCCGGCATACGTTCATCGCCCGCGCCGGCAACCGATCGCAAGGTCGACATCATCTGCCAGTCGGGCGGCATGGCGGGCGTGTTGCGGATCGCTGCAGCGGCCGAAGGTATTGGCATCTGCTATTCGATAACGACGGGCAACGAGGCCGTTCTCGGCATCGAGGATTACATGCCCTTCGCGATCGAGAACGACCAGAGCCGGGCCATCGTCATGCTGGCCGAGACCATCCGGCGGCCGGAGGAGTTCCTGAAGCACGCGGCGGCGGCTCGCGCAAGGAAAAAGCCTATCATCCTCCTGCACTTATCGCGCAGCCATCAGTCGCGCGAAGCAGCGAAATCCCATACCGGTGCGCTCGCAGGAGATTACGACATCATGGCGAGCTTCGTTCGCTCGCGTGACGTTGTCCTGGTGGAGAGCCTGGACGAGTTGATAGACGTCATGGTGACGCTGGCGCATTATCCCAATCCACCGAAAGGCGCGCTTGGCGTGGTAACGGATTCAGGTGCGTGCAAGGGCTTCAGCCTCGACTATGCCGATTTCGTCCAGATGCCTATTGCCAGCCTTACCAAGGAGACGCGCGCGCGGCTGCGGGCGACTGTTCCAGAGTTCGTCGAGGCGATTAATCCGGTGGATGTGACGGCGCAAGCGATCTTCGATCCGTCGCTCTACACGAAATCCATTAACGCTCTGATGCTGGATGACCACGTGGGCGGTGTCGTCGCCTCGATCATCTCGGGCTCGCCCGAGGTCGGCCTGCTGCGTGCCGGCTTTATTGCGGACGGCAAGGTAGACAATGGGAAACCATTGCTTTGTGTCTTCATGGGCGGCGATCAAATCATCGATCTGCGGGTGAAGCCCAATCTTGCGCAGAAAGGGATTCCGTTTTTCCGGTCGCCCGAGCGCGCCATCCGCGCCTTCGCGCGCGCCAGCCGGTACGGTGACGCATTGCGCAAGGGCGCGTATCGAAAAGCGGCGATAAAGGTGCCCGGAGCGAAAATGCCCTTAGGCGGCGGCGCGCTGACGGAGGCGCAGGGAAAAGCCGCCCTCAAGGCCGCGGGCGTTCCCGTGCCGAAGGGCGCGGTCGCCGAGACGCTTTCGGAGGCGAAGGCGATCGCAAGCAGGATCAAATATCCCGTCGTGCTGAAAGCACAGGCTGCAGCGCTGCTTCATAAAAGCGATGCAGGTGGCGTGGCCGTCAACATTAAAAACGCAACTGAGCTGGCTAGCGCTTGGAAGAAAATGCAGCTCGACATCAAGAAGGCGCGGCCAGACCTACGGCTCGACGGGATCCTTGTCGAAAAGATGGCGGGAAAAGGTGTTGAGGTCGTCATTGGTGCCCGGCGCGATGCCTCGTGGGGACCGACACTCATGATCGGACTCGGAGGCGTCTTCACCGAAGCGATCAAGGATGTGCGCTTCTTGCCTGCTGATTCACCCCCGTCGATCATCGCCGAAGAGATGATGAAACTCCGCGGTGCGAGTCTCCTCGGAGCCTTCCGCGGCGAAAAGCCGCGTGACGTGACCGCTCTTGCGGATGCAGCGGCCCGCATCGGCGCTCTATTGGTTGCGACGCCTAAGCTCGAAGATATCGACGTGAATCCGGTGATTGTCTACGCCGAGGGCGAGGGTCTCGTAGCGGTCGACGCTTTGCTCGTTGGTTCTTTAGCCGACATTCAGTCGCGGCGCGGCCAAGTCAATTGATTGGTGCGCGGGACCGAGGCCGCTCCGATGGCGTCGAGACAGAAAGCCACTGCGGCGATGCTTCTGGTAGGGCGGCCGGTTATTGACGATGTCACGTTAACGGGCCTGCCCATTTGCTGTGGCGTTTTCGGTCATGCATTATGCCGGAAGGGAAGCTTCATCGTGGAGATAAGCGGCCAATTTCAGCAGTACGTGACGAAAACCAGAAAATTCGGCGCTGCTCAACGTCCCGAAGAGTTCGGTTTCGATCGCGTCGATCGCCGCATCACAGGCAGCCAGCATTTGTCTCCCCGACCGCGTCAGCGTTGTCCTAAGAATCCGACGGTTGTCAGGAGCTTCACGCCGCGAAATGAGGCCTCGCTCTTCGAGGCTGCTGACGAGAGCGTTTATCGATTGAGGGGTCACGCGGAATCGCCGCGATAACTGCGCCGCCGACAGGCCATCGCGGCGATCGAGAATGCTCAACACTGCATATTGGCTGGTCGAAAGGTCGAAGGATTGGAGCGCGTCGGCCATCCGCGACCGGCACTCAAGTTGAACGATACGAATTAAATACAGTGTACGTACATCGCTATGCATTTTCGGTTTTTCTCATGTTGGTGGTCTAGTCGGCGACCCGTGGAACGTTATTGCAGGATATGAAACACCCTGATATAAGTTTAACTGATATAAACGCAACGCGAGGCGAGTCGACATCACGATCGCGTGCGGGCACGTTGGAGGAACCCAATGAACTGGCTTTGGCGATATTGCGTTCATCTTTGCCTCGTGGTCGGTGTCGGACTAGCGGCTAATATCACACTTGGAGCGGCTTCTGCCGAAGCGGCACTCCCGAATTGCACTGCAGCAACGCTAATTGGCTATCATGTTCCCAGTGTGACGATTAGTTCCGTGCTGGACGTTGCCTCTGCGGCGCCCAATCCAGAATATTGTCAGATTGTCGGTTCGGTTACGACCAGCGGGGAAGGTGCGGGTCCGGGTTCCGCGATGTTCCTCTTACGTATTCCCGTGGGATGGAACAATCGTTTCCTTTTCCTCGGTTGCGGAGGCAGTTGCGGCTCCATCGGTACGGTCGCACAGGCGACGGGCATTTACACGCCCACTATATCTGTGAATGCAGTCGATAGCGCCAAAGCACTGTCGCTCGGCTACGCCGTCGTCAATACCGACACGGGACACGAAAATATTGCAGGCCAACCAGAGCCAGTCTGGAAATTATTGGCTCCAGGGGTTCCAAACCAGGCGGGGCTGGCTGACTTCTACTACCGCTCGGTTCACGAGGTGACCGTGGCGGCCAAGGAACTGGTCGAAGATTTCAGCGGTGCAGGGATCGACTACTCCTATTTCGACGGCTGTTCGACCGGTGGAAGGCAAGCCGTCGTGTCAGCCGATGATTACCCGAATGACTTCGACGGCGTCATCGCTGGGGACCCAATCATCGATCTCGACAACATCAAGGCGGCTAACATCAAAGAGGTCAAAGCGTTCCTGCCGCCGGATGCCTTCCTCCCCAGTACCACGGTCGCCGCGTTCGACGCTCAAGTGCTTCAGAATTGCGACGCGCTCGACGGCATCGTCGATGGGATCATCCAGAATCCACAAGCTTGCGCGTTGCGCCCCAAAACGCTCGTTGGAAGCGTGCTGACGCAAGCTCAGGCTGACGGAATCACACTCTATCTGAAGGAGCTAGTGGATACCCATGGCCGCTACGTCTATCCGGGAATGGCTGTCGGTGATTGGGCGACGACGGGATTTACCGTATTTCAGGAGTTCCATAATGCGCCTGCGCCTTTTCCGACTTCTGCCCAACCCTGGGGAGCGCCGGGGGTCGGGCCAGTCGTTTGGATTCTAGGCGATCCGGGTATCCGATACGACACGGAGTTCGATCCGAATTTCGACACGATCAACGCGTGGCCCCAGGGACCGCCATTCACCTCGGCTGCCAATATCGTGACGCCGGAGGACGTCAAGTTGCTCGAAAAGACCGGGGGCGCTGGCGATGCCGACGATCCGCAAAAACTGCAAGACTTCATAAAGCGTGGGCACAAAATGATCCTCTATCATGGGTTCAGCGATAACCTCGCGACGCCCTATCGGACGATCTGGTTCTACCGCGAATTGGCACAGAGTGCGCGGGGGTTCGGCGAAGCGGCAGAAGCGCGGAACGATGATCGCGATTCACCGGAGCGTGATCACGATTATGCGGAGATCCAGGAGAATGTCCGCCTCTTCATGGTCCCAGGAATGGGCCACTGTTCGGGCGGTACTTCACCCAACAGCTTCGACACGCTTGAGACGCTTGTGAACTGGGTCGAAAACGGCGTTGCTCCCGACTCGCTTCCGGCCAGCAATTCGAGCACTGGTCGTTCGATGCCACTCTGCAAATTCCCGGAAGAGGCAGGCTACGTCGGCGGGCCAGTCAATCTTGCCCGTAGCTGGACTTGCAATCCGCGAGATCGTCGCTTGCTCGAGATTGGCTACGACGGGAAGTTGGCGGGTGTTGATCACAACGCGGCACCGGGTGATCGATAGCATGTCGCGAGGGCGTGTGCGGGAAGCACGCGCTCTCGCCAGCAAATCGGCCAACAAGCGGTTTGTGTATTTTCTCGCCGCTTGCTGCTCGCTTCGAACGCAAAAAACGCATCGATAAAGTCTCATCTTGTCGGCTTATTCAGCGCCGTTGGTGGCGCACTATCAGATGATTTTTTTGGTCTTGAGCCGACTTTGCTCGAGCCCGCGTTTGGCTCAGCCTGCCAAAGAGAAGAGGAGACTGCTGAATTTTCTACTTTCGAACTGCACGTGGCGGCAGGGCACATTGGCCGTCGTGGTGGTCGCGCTGCCGGAGCGGTGACACGAAAGGGCGGAAGGCATAGGGGCAGCGGACCCGACAAGCGGCGGAGAGCAACCCTTCTCGGCTCGTGGATGAGCCTCGCGGACCGCTCAGCGGACCAGCGCGCATTGATGGCTCAGCATCACCTCGCGCCGTTCGCGGCCGGATTGGATGATCGCCAGGGCGACTTCGAGCGTTGCCGTCGCCCAGCGCCCGTCATGGACGATCGGCGCGCCGTTGAAGATCGCGTCGTGCATTTCCTTCATCTCGATCGTGCCGACCCCGCGTCCGCCCTCGACCGGAATCTCGCGCCGGCCGTCATCGTCATAGACATAGAGCCCGTTGGGCGATTGGCGGATGTCGCCGCGCTCGAAGCTGGCGACGGTGATGCCGAACCAGCCGATATGGGCGCGCGTGCCGACGGCTTTCGCCGCTTCCTGGCCGGTGCCGCGGCTCGCGGCCGTGGCCGCGGCGGCGCCGAAGCGCATGCCTTCTTTCGCCTCTTCGCTGCGCATCTCGCCGGCATGCAGCGCGCGCCGAACCGGCACACGCTCGTCATCGGAATACATGCGGTTGCCGATGCCCCAGGTCAGCTCGGAGGTGTCGAAATATCCGTAGCCGTTATAGACGATGGTCGCCGGCGTGCCGTCCTCGAATTCGAGATAGGCGGAGAAATTCCCTGGGCACGGCCGCTCTTTCATCCAGCGCCCCGCGGTCGCGCGCAGGCTGCGCACGCGCCCGCCGCCGAGCAGTCGCACCGTGTCAATGAGATGCGGCGCGTGGCGATAAACGACACCGCCACCCAGCGCCTCGTTCAGCTCCTCATCGACGCGGGGCTTCAAGAGCCAGTCAGTATAGAGCCAGGTGTTGATCGCGATGAGGCGGCCGAACGCGCCCGAATGGGCCATACGCGCCATCGCCTGCATATCAGGGCTCATACTCCAGGTCTGACCGCACAGCAGCTTCACCTTGTTGCGCTCGGCGGCCTCGCACATGCGCTCGCATTCGGCGACGCTGAGCGCCACCGGCTTGGTGCAGATCACATGCTTGCCGTGATTCGCCGCAAGGATGGTGTGCTCGCAATGGAGCTGATTGGGGGTCGCGATCCATACGACATCGACCTGCGGGTCGGCGCACAACTCGGCGACGTTCTGATACGTGCGCGCGTGGTATTTGGCGGCGAACGCGTCGCGCGCGCTTTGGCGCAGATCGGCGGCGGCATAGATCTCGGTCACCGGCGAGCTCTCGGCGCCAGGAAATATATACGTGCTGGCGACGCCCAGCCCGGCAATGCCGAGCCGGAGCCGCCGCGGTGATGCGCTGTCGCTGCTCGCCATGACGATCCTCCCGTCGCTATAATAGCGCCAAGCAAGCGGCCGGAGGAAACGCATGGCAACGCAGGCAGAAAACGAGCGTCTGACCCGGATCGGCCCCGGTACGCCGATGGGCAATCTCTTACGCCGCTATTGGCAGCCGGTCGGCACCGAGATCGAGCTCGCCAAGGAGCCGGTGCAGCGTGTGCGCCGCCTCGGCGAAGACCTGACCCTCTTCCGCAGCGAGCGCGGCGAATACGGGCTGATCGACGATCGCTGCCCGCATCGCTGCATGTCGCTGGAATTCGGCATTCCCGAGGAATGCGGGTTGCGCTGTGCTTATCACGGCTGGCTGTTCGACGCCAAAGGCAACTGCCTCGAAATGCCTTTCGAGGATCTGACCCATCCCGAGCTGCGCTACAAAGAGAAAATAAAGATCAAAGCCTATCCATGCCAATCGCTCGGCGGTCTGGTCTTCGCCTATTTCGGTCCCGCACCGGCGCCGCTGCTGCCGCGTTGGGACGTGTTGCTGCGGGACGATCTCGACCGCGTCGTCGAAATCCACGAGCTCGCCTGCAACTGGGTGCAATGCATGGACAACGCCGCCGATCCCGTGCATTTCGAATTCCTCCATGCCGGCTTCGGCAATTACCAGTTGAAGAAGCTCGGCCGGCCGCCGGCAATGAATCCCGCACGGCATGTGAAGATTGCTTTCGATGTCTTCAAATACGGGATCATCAAGCGCCGTCTGCTCGACGGCGAGCCAGAGACCTCGGATGAATGGACCACCGGGCATCCGCTGCTCTTCCCGAACATCCTCGCGGTGGGCGGCCATGATGCGCCGATGCTGCAATACCGCGTGCCGATCGACGATACGCATACGATCCAGTTCGGCTATCGCACGAGCGCCCGCAAGCCAGGGGCTGAGCCGCGGCCGATCGCGGTAAAGCATTCGCAGCTCTTCAATGGCGAGGGCAAGATCGTCGCAGACACCGTCCCGTCGCAGGACATGACGGCCTGGATCGGCCAGGGCCCCATCTCGGATCGCACCCGCGAGCATCTCGCGACCAGCGATCGCGGCGTCGCGCTATATCACAGGATGCTGATGGAGCAAGCCGACCGCGTCGAGCGCGGCGAGGAGCCGATGGCGCTCGTGCGCGATACGGCCGAGAACGAGCCGATGATAAATCTCGGCCGCGAGCAGCGGGGCGTCGCGCCCGCTTTCCACTCCGCTTACGACAATTACTTCGAAAAAATCGAAGAGTCCTCGGACATCAAGGGAAATTAGCGTCAGCGGTCTTTGGGTCACTCGCTCGCCCAGCGGGGGTAAAGACGAGCAACTTGGCACGCTGACGGAAGCTTGAGGCACGACGCTACGCGACCGCCGTGCAAGCATCGAACGCCGCTTGCAACGCCGCGCGATCGAGATTTCGGCCAATAAAGACCAGACGGCTGTAGCGCGGCTCGTCCGGCCGCCAGGCGCGCTGCAGATCGCCTTCGAGCAGCATATGTACCGCCTGAAAGACGAAGCGCCGATCCTCGCCGCTGGCATCGATAATGCCTTTCGCGCGGAGGATGTCCTGACCCCGCGTCGCCACCAGATCAGTCAGCCAGCGGCTGATCTTGTCTCGATCCATGGAAAGGCGCGAGGTCAGCGAGATGCTGAGAATGTCGCTGTCGTGCTCGTGATCGGGCGCGTCTGACGCGTGATCGCAACGCTCGTCATGGACGTGACCGGCTTCGCCATGGGCGGAGTTTAGGAAATCGGGTTCGAGCGATGTGATGCGCTCGATATCGAAGCCCCCGCGGCCGAGCACTTTGTCGAGCGCCACGTTCGAGCGCTGTGCACGGTGAATCGGCACGAATGGATTGAGCTTGCGCAAGCGAGTTTCGATCTCATCCAACGCCGCGGCCGAGACGAGCTCGGTCTTGTTGAGCACGAGCTGATCGGCGAAGGCGATCTGCTCTTTCGCCTCGCGGCTGTCGGCGAGGTGGAGCAGGATATGCTTGGCGTCGACCACGGTCGTGATCGAATCAAGCACGGTTCGGGCTTGCAGCACATGGTCGACGAAAAATGTCTGCGCCACCGGTCCAGGATCGGCGAGTCCCGTCGTCTCGACGAGAATGCCGTCGAACGTCGCACCGCCCTTGGCCAGCAGTCCTTGAATCGTGCGGATAAGATCGCCGCGCACCGTGCAGCAGACGCAGCCATTGTTCATCTCGAACAGTTCTTCGTCGGTGTTCATGATCAAATCGGCGTCGATGCCGATCTCGCCGAACTCGTTGACGATGACGGCATAACGCTTGCCGTGGTCCTCGCCGAGGATTCGGTTGAGCAAGGTCGTCTTGCCGGCGCCGAGATAGCCGGTCAGCACGGTTACGGGAATGCGCTCTGTCATCGTCGCCGCTGGCCGTGGGCACGCGGCCGGTTACATCCAGGGCATCAGCGAGGCGTGAATCACGTCCTGTACGCCACCCTGATTGCCAACCGATCGGATCGCCAGATCGACATCCTTCAAGCCGAAGCGATGGGTCGTGACCTTCTCCAGCGGAAAGCGATGCGAAGCGAGCTGTGCCAGGGCCAGCTCGCAGGCGCGATAGGAATGGCCGCGCGCGCTCTTGATGGTGATGTATTTCGTGGTCACCTTTTCGAGCGGGAAATTGGGAAATTCCTTCATCTCGCCCTGGACGACGATGGTCCCGGCCTTGCGCTTCAAAGCCTCGACGCCGAGGAGGATCGGGATCGTGCCTGCACCCGCGGTGCAATCGAGCGAGACGTCGACGCCCTTGCCGCCGGTGATCTCCATGATGCGCGCGAGCGGATCCTCCTTCTGCACGTCGATCACGTAATCGGCGCCGAGGGTCTTGGCGACCTTCATCCGCGCGCCATCCTTCGACGTTCCGGTGACAATGACGAGCGAGGCACCCGCTTGCTTGCAAATTACGGTCTGGGACAGTCCCTGCTGTCCCGGGCCCTGGATCAGGACGGTCGAGTTGTAGCCGACGCCGCCCTCGAATAGGGACCATTCGACACCGTTCGCCATCGGGGTCACGAGCCCCGCCAATTCCGGCGTGACGCCGCTTGGCACGCGATGAATGACGGCATTCCACGGCAGGTAGACGTATTGCGCGAAGCCGCCCCACAGGTGAGGAGCCTTCTCGGCGGAGGTATAGCCATACCGAATAGAATCGGGATTGTTGCGCCAATCGGTGTTCTCGCAGTGGCGGTACTCGCCGCGGTGGCACCACTCGCATTTGCCGCACGAGACATAGTGCTCGACGAACACAAGGTCGCCTTCCTTGAAACCCTTGCGCCGCGTGAACTCGCGCCCTGCTTTCGCGATAATGCCGATGTTTTCGTGCCCCATGATCACGTCGGCTTTGGTTGGCGGATGCTGATAAAGTTTGACGTCAGTGCCGCAAATCCCGGCGACCTCCATCTTCATCAAGGCCGCGTCTTCCGCGATCTCCGGCATGGGGTAATCGCGGATCTCGGTCTTACCCGGCGCGACGCGCACGGCCGCCAGCACTTTTTCCGCCATCGCAGGTACTCCTCGAAAATCATCGTCTTGGCTGTGCGGAGACTTTAGAATTGGCGGTCGACCGGTCAAGCGCGATGTTGGCTCACGCGTCGCGTCGTTGAGAAGGAAGAGCCTCGCTTGGCGATGTTTGGGACCATCAGGAAAAGCCCCGACCATGTCAAGGCCCTCGATCTTGTTGCGGCCTGGACCCGCGCACGTTTCAACCTGGCCCAGGACGCGGCGATCCTCGTATCAGAGGTGGCGTGCTCGTTACCCGGCTGCCCGCCCCTTGAAACCGTGGTCGCGTTCTGGACGGAAGGCGACAAACGTCATCATTTCAAGCTGTTCAAGCCGGTGGCGCAGGTGGTCGAAGACGATCTGCCGCCCAGATGGATGAAGAACGCCCTCATCGTTCCCGAGGATTTCGGCGCCGAATGCTGCTAAGGCGCATTGTGGACAGCCTTTGCACGGCGCCTCGCTGCGCTCAATAATAGGGCCAATCGATAATATCACGGGAGCGAGGGCCATGGCCGACCGCAAGCTGAAAACCGCGATCCAAACCCAAGGGCACACCCGTGCCTTGAAAGACGGCTCGGTCAAACCGAAGAGCTTCGATTTCACATTCGAAGAGGTTCCCGCGATCATCCAGGCGTTCCGCCGCATGGTGCGGGGGCTGGAATTCGATGTCAGCGAGATGGCGATTACCACCTATATCTGCGCCAAGGAGCACGGCAAGCAATTCACCGCCCTGCCGATCTTCCTGGTGCGTGCGTTCCATCATGGCGCCATCGTCGTCAACACCAAGCTCGGCATCCGCAGCCCCAAGGATCTCGAAGGCAAGAAGATCGGCGTCAATCGCGGCTACACCGTTACGACCGGCGTCTGGGCGCGTGGCATCCTCCAGCACGAGTGTGGTGTCGATCTCGACAAGGTCACTTGGGTACTATCGGGCGACGAGCATGTCGCCGAATACCGTCCGCCGGCGAATGTCGTGCCGATCGCGGCCGGCAAGAAGCTCGAGGACATGGTGATCGCAGGCGAGATTGCCGGCGCAATCGGCGTCGAGATCAATCACCCCGACGTGAAGCGCCTCATCCCGGACGCGGCGGAAGCGGGCTTCGCGGCGCTGCGCCGCGATGGCCACTACCCGATTAATCACACGCTCGTCGTGAAGGATGAGCTACTGCGCGCGCAGCCCGGGCTGGCGCGCGATATCTTCGATGCGTTCAACGAAGCCAAGAACCGCTATATCGAGCGCCTCAAGAGCAATGCGATCGCCGAGCCGAGCAAGAACGATCAGCTTTATAAGCGCGTGATGGACATCACCGGCAAGGATCCGTTGGCATACGGTGTCGAGGCATCGCGGCGGATGATCGAAGCGGTCATCCAATACGCGGAGGAACAGCGCATTCTTACCCGTCATTTCACCGTCGACGAGCTGTTTCCGGTCAAGGCTCAGGGCTTGGCGGGGTAGGGTTGCGCGCCGCCGCGCCCGGCTTTACGCTCATCAGCGAACCTTAAGAATCGACGATCAAGTCGGCCAAGAATTCTCATCCGCGAGCCAAGCGCCGCGGGAAAACACGGGAGGAGACCTTATGGCTGATCAGAAGAATTCGAAGAAACCACGGCTCGCAATCATGAACGCGGTTCACGATCTTCCGGTTCTCGTCGCTCGAGAAAAAGGTTTCTTCAAGGACCTAGGCTTGGACATCGACTTCGTGACGACGCCGGGGATGGCCCAGGTCACCACCTCGCATGTCGTCAAATTCGAGTCGATCTTCGATCGCCCGCTCGACTCGGTCTATAACGAGGGCGGTATCGACCAATACCGCATGTGCGAATGGGGCATCATGAAACGCGCGGTCGAGGCTGAAACTGTCGGCATCCGCGGCCGCAAGATCGTGGCGCTCGGCGCCGCGATGTCGTCCTTCGCCATTGTCGTCGATCCCGGCTCCAAGGTCTACGAGCCCGAGCAGCTTAAGGACAAGACAATCGCGGTGACCCCCAACAACGGGTCGCACTTCACCACCTTGAAGATGATGGAAGGCTTCCTGACGCCCGAGCACGTCAAGACCACCAATGCCGGATCGATGCTCAAACGCATCGAGGCCTTGCGCCGCGGCGAAGTCGCGGCGGTGAGTCTCATGGAGCCCTGGATAAGCTACGCGCAGAAATTGGGTCTGCGCATCCTGATCGAAACCCATTCGACGCGCAGCGAGGCAGCAAGCGACGAACTCGACGGCCCGACCTTGGCGGCGATGTTCCGGGCGCAGGCGGAAGCGGTGAAGCTGCTCGAGAAAGATCCGACGCCTTACGCACACTATCTCACTGCTGAGACCGGCGGGCTCTTGGAGCCGCGCGAGCTCCAGACTTGGCGCCTGCTTCATGCGCCGCCTACGCCCTATACCCGCGAGCGGTTCGACGACACCTATAACTGGACGGTGAAGTGGAACATGACCGTGCCGGGCGCTACCTACGAGACCGTCGTCGATAATCGCGCTTGGACGTAAGCACGCCCGCTATCGCGTCGTCTCGCTCGCTCCGGCGAGGAAATCGAGAAGGAGCGGGGTGATGCTGGCCTCGGTCTGAGCGGCGACCGGCAGGTCGCAATATTCCGCGCGCGGAAGGCATTCCTCGAGATACCGCGCCGCCGAGGTCGCGTGCGACGCGTCGTGGCCGGGAACGATCAGGGCCGGAATGTCGAGCGCCAGCAAATCCTCGGGCTCGGCCCCCGGTGCGGTGTCGCGATCGAACATCTTGCGCGCCATACCGGCGACGATGAGCTTGTAGTCATCGATATTCTGCCGCGCGTAAGCCTCGGCAAAGGCGCGATCGCGCTTAATGACCGAGGCCCAAGGTCCGCCGCGCGGCTCGCCGCCGAAGGGCTTGCCGTCTCTGGCGACCAGGGCGACGACCTCCGCCAACCCGCGCCGGCTTACAAAAGCGAGATGCTCGGCAAAACGCTGATGACTGCTGAGACGATATTTCGCGCCGCCCACGGGCCAATAAAGCACCAAGCTCAGCATGACTGACGAATAGGCGACGGCAAAAGCGGCTGCGGCGCCGCATCCCATGCAGCCGCCCATGATATGCGCGCGCTCGATTTTGAGATGATCCAGCAGCGCTTTGCCTTGCCTTGCGTAATGGCCCCAGGTCACGCGCTCGACCCGGCCGCCCGATTGACCGCACTCGCGCCGGTCGAAAAGGATGCAGGTGTAATATCGCGGCAAATGGTCGAGCAGCTTGAGGCTCGGGTAGATGCCTTGCGTCGACCATTTCTCGACCGTCGCATCGAATCCGCCGGGGGAGTACATCAGCAGCGGCGGTCCCGCGCCGATCACCTCATAGCGCGTCGCAATGCCGTCGATGATGGCGGTCGGCATGGGATGGCGCGCTCAGCCCTTGATTTGACGCGCCGCGCGCACGTCGCCGACCAACCGCGTGAACGCGTCGAGGCTGGCCTTCGCCGTATTCACATAAGTCTCGGTTGTCGCATCGAGCCATTTCTCGTGATAGCCGATCGCGGTGTGCGCGAGGCGCACGCGGCCATCGAGCCACGGCCCGCCGCCGAAACCGCCGATCACCGGGATCGCAACGGCCTTCGCCACCGCAGCGCCCACGACCGGGCCGGAATTGGTGAAATCGAGCAGCGAGGAGCCGGCGGCCTCGAGCAGCTTTGCCTCGGCGACGAGCCGTGCCGTCATCTCCGGCGTTATTTGCGCTCCCGGCGACGCTTGCGCGCTATAGGGAATCCCGTATTTCAAGGCCGTCTGCGGCGTGAGCCCGAATTGCGCGAACACCGGGATGCCGGCGCGCACCAGGGCGCGGATGGCGTCGGGAAACTCGACCGCAGCGTCGAGCTTGACGATATCGGCACCGCCCTCTTTGACCAGCTTGATGCCCGCTTGCAGCGCGCTGTCGATGCCTTGCTGCAGCGGTCCGAACGGAAAGTCGCAACTGACGAGCGCGCGCTTGACGGCGCGACGCACCGCTTTGCACACGATCAGCATTTCTTCCATCGTCACTTCGAGTGGATTGGTATGGCCCCAGAGGTTGATGCCGACCGAATCGCCGACCGAGACAAAGTCCACGCCGGCGCGATCGGCGATCGCCGCCATTGGATAATCCCAAGCGACCACGCCGACGCTCTTTCGTCCTTCGCGTTTCATCTGCTGAAGCACCGGAATTGTTACCTGGTCCTTCATGCCTATCCTTCTTTCGATGTGTTATGCCGCGGCCGATGCGCACCAGCTTCTCGTTGTCGTGATGCGACAGCATCCTGCGCCTTCGAGCTCGAGGCGAAGAGAAAAACATCCTAAGCCGGTGTTTGGAGCGCGCGCAAGCGGCGCCGCGGTCCGATTGACAGCATCAGCAGGCCGAGCCCAAACCTTCCGCAAGCGGCGCCGCCTCAGGCGCTTGCGTGCTGCCCTGGCCCTGCAGCCGTACCCTAAAATCTGGCCATTGGCGCGCCCGCATCAAGGATGATAACCTCCGCTATCCAAGCATTATAGAGAGCCACCAGCGCTCTTGCTCGACACACACAAGGCATCAGTTACGGGACGAAACGAATGGGCGAATTTGAGCGTAGCCGCGTCCGCGAAAAAGAAGCACCCGCCCTCAGCTCCTATGAGCTCGCAATCCAGCAAGACCGGGAAACCGCGCAACGTCATATGACCGGTCGCATCGTCTGCAAATTGGCCGACTGCCCGCAGGGCCTGACGCGGCAGGGACGACTTCGCTTTTACCTGGGCCGCACCGTCAAGGACACCCCGCTGCAGGATTGGACGGTCTTCACCCATGAGGTGCGGACGGTGTCCGGCAAGCATCGACATCAAGGCGGCTTGATCATCTATGTGATCGACGGCACCGGGTATTCGGTTGTCGATGGCCAGCGCGTCGATTGGGAAAAGGGCGATCTGCTTCTTCTCCCCTTGCGGCCGAAGGGGGTCGAGCATCAGCACTTCAATACCAATCCCGAGAAGCCGGCGCTGTGGATGGCGTTCATTCACAGCCCGATCCGCGACTACGTCGCATCGGAGATGACGCAGACCGAAGTCTCGCCCGAATACAAGGCGGCCGAGGAGTCAGGGAGCGTTTGAGCGGGGGTTCCGCTCAATGCCCGTCCAACGGCACGCCAACGCTGGGAGGGTTGTATGGAGTCGGTAATCTCGCGCCGCGAAGCGCTGGGCGTGCTGGGCGGCTCGCTTGCCGTCATAACAATGCCAGGCGCACGCGCTGCCGAGCCGCTGGCGCTGCTGCGTGTTGGCATCGTCCCGATTTATGCGGTCTCGCCGCATTTCGCGGCCGGAGCCCAGGGTTATTTCGCCGCCGAACGCATCGCTGTTACGACCCAGCCGACGCAAAGCGGCGTCGTCGGCATTCCGGCCTTGATGAGCGGCAGCTTCGATATCGTCTATTCGAATTCGATCTCGGTGCTGACTGCTTTGGAACGGGGCATCGATCTGCGCATCATCGCGGAGGCGACGCTCATCCCGACCAAGCCGCCCGATGGCGGCGCGTTGTTTAAGCGTAAGGGCGACAATCTCTCCAACGGCAAGGATCTCGAAGGCAAGATCGTCGGCATCAACGCCCGCTACGATATCCAATGGCTCGTGATGCAGGGCTGGATCCAGAAAACCGGCGGCGACCTCAGCAAGATCAGCTATCGCGAAGTGCCGGTGCCGTCGGCCATCGACGCTCTCAAGAACAAACAGGTCGACGCCGCTTTGGTGCTGGATCCGTTCATGACGATAGGCTTCGGCGATCCCGGCATCGAGTTGCTCGGCTGGCCGCTGATGACCGTGATGCCGGGATTGCCGAGTTCGCTCTGGGTCGTCAGCGGCACCACCGCCGACACCAGGACCGAGCTGGTGCGCGCCTATGTCCGCGCCTTCATGAAAGGCGTCGCCTGGGTCAATGCCAATATCGGCAACCAGGCCTATCTCGATCTCGTCTCGAGCTACACCAAGGCCGATCCGAAGCTGATTGCCAAAATGTACACGGCGAAGCAGCCGACCGCGATCAGCGCTGATGAAATCAACGGTGTCGCAACCGTCATGCGCGAATACGGTCTGCTCAAGACCAATATCGACGTGACACCGAAAATCTTCAGGATGCCGTCATGACATGGAGGAGCGCTTGCGCGCTGTGTGACCGATGCTGACGCCCGAGCAGAATGAACGCTTAACGCGGGTCGGGAAGGGAACGCCCTGCGGCGAGTTGCTGCGCCGCTATTGGCAGGCGGTTTGCCCCGCCGCCGAGCTCACCGCGGCCAGGCCCAAGAAACGCATCCGCATCATGGGCGAAGATCTGGTGGTCTTCCGCACGCCGGCCGGCGGATATGCTTGCGTCGGCGAACGCTGCCCGCATCGCGGTGCTTCGCTCTATCTCGGCTTCGTCGAGCCCGAGGGCATCCGCTGCTGCTATCACGGTTGGAAGTACAGCCCGCAGGGCGCCTGCCTGGAGCGGCCGTTCGAGCAGGACTCGCCCAAGGATCACATCCGCATCCCCGCCTATCCGGTCGAGGAATTGGGCGGCGTGCTCTTTACCTATATGGGCCCCGATCCGGCGCGCGCGCCGCTGCTGCCGCATTGGGACGTGCTGGCGCGCACTGACCGGCCGAAGAAGATCGTCATCATGCCGATCCATGACTGCAATTGGCTGCAGGTCCAGGAGAACACGGTCGACTCCGTGCACACCTATTATCTCCACGGACATTATTCGGCGGTGAACGATCTGCCGGCGGTGAATGGCTGGGCCTATTTCTATCGCCCGATCCAGTCCTACGATTTCGCGATCTGCGATTGGGGCATCGAGAAGACGCTGGTCTATGGCGGCGACAAGCCCGAGCTCGAAGTACGCCCGCCGCTCATCTTTCCGAACATCCTGCGCATTCCGCAAGGACCGGTCGAATGCATTCATTTCCGCGTGCCGATCGACGACACGCATACGCGGATCATCTGGGTCGGCCTGTTCCCACCCGATGCCTTGCCGCCGAGCGCCGAAGGCACGGTGCCGTTCGAATACACCCCGAACAATGTGAGGGAGGACGGCGAGATCGACATGTCGAATTTCTACGGCCAGGACCGCGCAGTGTGGGAGACGCAAGGCACGATCTTCGATCGCAGCAATGAGACACTGGGAAAATCCGACCGCGGCATTGCCATGTATCGGCGGATGCTGGCGGAGCAGATCGACCGTGTCGAACGCGGGGAGGATCCGACGGTCGCGGTGGTGTGCGACCCGGCCAAGAACGAGATGATCGAGTTTGCGAGCCACACGAAGCCCTGGTATCCCGAAGGACCGGGCGAAATCCATCACCTGCTGGCCGCCGCGAAACGATAGGCGAGGACGGGGGAGAAGATGGCTTCTGCGATTTCGCGCCGCGCGGCGCTGATGATGCTGGGTGGCGGCTCGCTGGCGGCGCTCGGTCGGCCAGAGGCGCGCGCGGCCGAGCCGACGCTGCTCCATGTCAGCATCGTGCCGATCTTCGATGTCGCACCGTATTTCGCTGCGAATAAACAAGGCTTCTTTGCTGCCGAAGGGCTCGCGGTCACGACGCAGCCGACGCAAAGCGGCGTCGTCGGTATTCCGGCCTTGATGAGCGGCAGCTTCGACATCGTCTATTCCAATTCAATCTCGGTGCTGACCGCGCTGGAGCGCGGCATCGATCTGCGCCTCATCGCCCAGGGCTCGCTGATGGCGCCGCCGCCCGACTCGAATGCCGTGCTGGGACGCAAGGGCGAAGGCTTGCGCACCGGCAAGGATCTCGAGGGCAAAACCATCGGCGTCAATGCGCGTTACGACATCCAGTGGCTGGCGATGCGCGGCTGGGTCAAAAAAACCGGCGGCGATCCCGACAAAGTCAATTTTCGCGAAGTGCCGATTTCCTCCTCGCTCGACGCGATCAAGAGCAAGCAGGTCGATGTCGGTCTGGTGCTCGATCCCTATCTGACCATCGGTCTCGACGATCCAGCGCTCGAATTCATCGATTGGCCGATCTATGCGGTGATGCCCGGCGGGCCAACAGCGTTCTGGGTGGTCACCGGCAAAACCGTCGAAGATCGGCCCGAGATCGTCCGAAGCTTCGTGCGCGCCTACCGCCGCGGCGCGGTATGGGTCAACGCTCACCACGGCACCGAGGACTTCATCAATCTGGTATCGAGCTATACGAGAATCGATCCCAAGCTCGCTTCAAAAATGGTCGTGCCGACCGCCGAGCTGGGCGTCACGCTGGGTCCAATCAAAGAGCTGATGGCGCTGATGCGCGAGCACGGTCTCCTCAAATCCGATGTCGAGGTCCAAGCGAAAATCTTCAACGTGCCCGCATGATCGGTGCGGATAGCGTCTCAATTTTGACGAGCGAGGATGATGGCTGAGAAAATTCGGTTGGGTATCGCCGGCGTGGGGATCGCCGCTCTCCAGGTGCTCCGCGATCTCCAGAAATTGGCGAACGAGATCGAACTCACGGCGCTCGCCGACATCCGCCGCGACAATATGGAGCATTTTGTCGGTCTTCTCGGCAAGCCGGTCATGCTGTTCGACAATGTCGAAGAAATGTGCCGCAGCAAGCTCGTCGACGCCGTCTGGGTCGCGACCCCCAACGCCTATCACGCCGAGCATACGATCGCGGCCGCACGGAACGGGAAGCATGTGATCTGCGAGAAGCCGATGGCGGTCACGCTCGAGCAATGCCAGGCGATGGTCGAAGCGGTCGACCGCCACGGCATCAAGTATGCGCAGGGCCATTCCAAGGCCTATGACACGCCGATCCAGAAGATCGGGGAGATCATGCGCAGCGGCGAACTCGGCCAGCCGATCCACATCCAGACCTGGAACTACAACGACTGGATGATTCGCGCGCTGATGCCATGGGAAGTCGACACCGAACAGGGCACCGGCGTCATCTTTCGCCAGGGTCCGCACCAGACCGATATCGTGCGTTACATCGGCGGCGCGAAGGTGCGCAGCGTCCGGGCGGTCGCCGGGCGCTGGGCCCCGAACTTCCCAAAATGCGAGGGCAATTACACCGCGCTGCTCGAATTCGAGAATGGCTGCGCGGCAACCATGGTGTTCGACGGCTACGGCTATTTCGATAGCACCGAATTGACGTGGGGCATCGGCGAGTCCGGTCTCGAATCGTTGAACGCCGAATCGCTCGTCCCGCGCTACCGGCCGAAAGGGCCAGTCTCGGCCGAAGAAAAATTCGCCATGGTCCGCGCCGGCAATCCCTATGGTTACGGCGCCGGCAGCGGCTGGAAGAAGGACGGGCCGAGCCATAATCCGATGTTCGGCATGACCGTCGTCAGTTGCGAGCGGGGCGTGGTCCGCCAATCGCCGGATGGTCTCTTTGTCTACGACGAAAAGGGCAGACGCGAAATAAAGGTTCCGAGCAGCCGCGGACGCGCGGCGGAACTTTTCGATCTTTATCAGGCAATCACCGAGGACCGTTCGACGACGCTCGATGTACGTTGGGGCATGGCAACGGCGGAGGTGTGTCTCGCCATCCTCCAGTCGTCACGTGAGCATCGCGATATCATGCTTGCCCACCAAACAGAGTCACCGGCCAGCCGGTGACCGGGTCGAGCTTCTGTCATATCGAACTGAATTCTCGCTTCACTGCGGCGTGCGGTGTCCGTTCGATGGAGAGCCCGGCGATGGCCGAGGCGGAGAGCTTCTTTAGCGGACGCGCCGTGGCGAAATTGGCCACCATCACCATGTCGCCGGCCGGTATCTTGTCCGCTACGCCCAGGAGGTTTCCTCGGCGCGAAGATAACCGCCGCCGCGCGACAGGCGAGCAAGTCACGTGCGGTTCTGCGGTTGAAGGCAGGCTCTCTCTTGATTTCTGCGGTTCCTGGCAGCGCCGCAAGGTGCCGAAGGAAGCACCAGATCGCAATGGTGCTATTCTCTCGAACCCTTTGTTGGCGCATGGTTAGTGAACGGCCTCGCCCCGCGGCGCGCTCATATAAGTTTCCGCGCGCGCATAGTCGAAAGCGAGCGGCTCGATTTTGCCGGAGAGGATCCCGACGTTGTCATCGGAACGTCCTGGGATGCGGGTCTCATCGTGATCGAGTCGCTGCGGCAACTCGGCCCCGACGCAACGGCACAGCAAATCCGCTCGTTGATCGCGAACCTCAAGGACCTTGCCGGCGTCAGCGGCATCTACAATTTTCCCAACGCGCCCGAGCGCGGTCTCGGGGTCCAGGACACGATCGTGGTGCGCTGGGACGCGGCGCATGATCGCTTCGTCTGAGTCAGCAAGCCGGGCGGCGATCCGCTCTGACCGGGCGCCGATTTTGGGCGGAATTCAAGGCTTGCGGTCGGGTTGGACGGTATTGCAAGCCAAATTGCGGCCTGGACCGCCCCGAATTCTTTGGCGATACTGACGTCAAGCGCGAAGATCGTGGGGAGATAGCAATGCTGAACCGCGGGCAAAATGAGCTGCTGTGTCGCGTATCGGGCGATGCGCCGATGGGCGCGTTGATGAAGCGCTATTGGCTGCCGCTATGCCAGTCCTCGGAGATTGTCGATCGGGACGGTCCACCAGTGCGGGCGCGCCTCCTCGATGAAGATATCGTCGTCTTTCGCGACAGCGACGGCCGCGTCGGAGCGCTCGACGAATACTGTCCCCATCGTGGCGTCTCCCTGGTGCTGGGCCGTAACGAGAAATGCGGCTTGCGCTGCCTGTACCATGGCTGGAAGTACGACGTCGACGGCAACATCGTTGAAATGCCAACCGAGGAGCCGGACGGCCGCTTAGCGGAGCATCTGAAGCACCGCGCCTACCCGGTGCGGGAATCGGGCGGGCTGGTTTGGGCGTATCTCGGCGCCAAGGAGACGATGCCAGAATTCCAGCCGCCGCCGTGGAGCCATTGCGCGCCGCGGCGGATCGTCACGAGCCGGTTGGTCGTCGATGCCAATTGGGCGCAGGCGCTCGAGGGACAAATCGATTCGGCACACAGCTCGATGCTGCATTCGACGGATATTCCGGCGGGCAAGAGCGAACTCACGACCATCGATGCCAAGGGCATGCATGTTCGTCCAAGCGGCGATCCCAATCCGCGGCTGATCGTGAAGCGCGTGCCCTACGGCATGCGCTATGTCGCCGTGCGCAATCCGACAACCAACGCCGCAACCCACGACTATATGCGCGTGACGGTCTTCATCGCTCCATGCTTTGCCCTCATCCCCCCGAACAGCCGTAACTTTCTCTGCAACATGGCCGTGCCGCGCGATGACGGCACGACGAACATGTATTTCGTCCATTTCAGCGAAACGGTCGATCTCGACGAGGCGATGATCCAGGCCAATCTCGGAACGCGGCCAGGTATTGATTTCGATCCGGCAACGGGGAAAAAGGCGCGCAACCGCGAGAACAATTTCCTTCAGGATCGCGAGGCAATGGCCAAGGGAAATTTCAGCGGCATCCGCGGCATCGGTCAGCAGGACGTCGCGATGTGGGAATCGATGGGACGTGGCCCGATCATCGATCGCAGCCGCGAGCATCTCGGTCGTACCGACATTGCGGTCGTTCAGTTCCGCCGCATTATGCTCGACGCCGTCGAGGAATTTACGCGCACCGGCGCCGTGCTCGGGCAACAGGGGCCACTCATCCCCTTCGGGAAAGTGCGCTCCTTCGAAGGCATCGTGCCAAAGGGCACCGATTGGGAAGGGCTCGGCCTCTGCGAGGAAGAGCGCGCTTTGGCGGTGGCCGCCGAGTGAGCTCCGGATCATACACAGAGGTTCCGCGCCTTCTGATCCCATCGCAAGCTACCGCGGCATCAGCGCCTCATAGGAAAAGGACGTATCGGCCCAACGCTCATGGCCACCGAGCCCGTGCTCGATGTTCCACTCCATGACATCGAACATTTTGCCCGTAATGCCGCTCGCATCCTGTGCCGCGAGATGTAGGGCCAGCGGCACCATGTGTTCGGGAACGACGGGTATTGGCCCCGGTTTCGCGCCGCTGGCGAGCCGCGCCCGGTTCTGCTCGTCGAATCCGGTCGTGCGCGTATGGCCGGGCACGAGGATGTTAACCGCCACGTTGTGTTCCTTTACCTCGTCGGCAAGATAGAAACTCATCGTCGCGAGCGCGGCCTTCGAGGACTGATAGGGCATTTCGCGGCTGTTCGGCCGCAGCGCCCTGTAACCGCCGCCATGGGAGTGATGCAGGATTCCGCTGCTGACAACGTTAATGATGCTGCCGCAGCGCTTCTCGATCATGGGCCGGATAAAACGGCGGGTCACCTTCAGCACACCGAACACGTTTACCGCGAAAGATTTCTCCCAATCCGAGTCCTTGGTCTCAAGGGTCGTGACGCGTCCGGTCGGGGGAAAGAGATCGCGCTGCCGCATCGCGGCATTGTTGATGAGCACGTCGATCGTGCCGAAGCGCGCGAGCGCTTCCTCATAGGCCTTATCGATTTGCTCGACCTTGGTTACATCCATCTCGAGCGTCAGCATGTTGTTGCCGCCATGGGTCAGTGTCGGATCGATCGCCTCGACCCCTACCCAGGAGCGGTCCGTCGCCACCACCTTCGCTCCAGCACCAAGGAAGGCTTGGGTGTAAGCCCTGCCCATGCCACGCGCGCCGCCAGTGACGACGACCACGCGGCCCTTCAACGCTGCATTATTACGCTCCGTCATGTTCCCCTCGCTGTGATTCATCGGATTCCGGGCCGTAGATTAAACACACGCGCCGCGAGCGCCACGCCAGTGCTAATGAGAGTCATCACAACCGCAACCACCGTCGCGCTTTCCCAAAGGGGCGCCACCATATAGTCGAGCTGCAACAAGGCGAGTGTCGTGCTCTGTCCGGAGGCGAGCAGGATGATATTGCTCACATCCCGCGACGCGCTGACGAAATTGAGTGTCGCGACCAACACGAGGACCGGCGCCAGCGGCGGCAGCACAACCCGCCGCATCGTCCGCCACCAGCTTGCGCCGGAGACGCGAGAGGCTTCCTCGAGCTCACTGCCCAATTGCAGCATGTTGCTTTTAACGATCTGTACCCCGATCGTCATACCGCTGATCACTGTGACAAGGATCAGCAGCGTGATCGAGCCGTAGAGCGGCTTGAAGAAGCTCAAGACGATCCAGACCATGCCAAGCCCCATGAGCATGCCGGGAAGTGCCTGGGGCAGCCATGTGATGACGTCGAGGCTCGCGCGCAGCCGAAATTGGGTGCGCACGAGGATATAAGCGATGAGGGCGCTTAAGACCACACTCAGCGCCGCGGCGCCGCCCGCGATGACGAAGGTGTTACGCAACGCTTGAAGGAACAATGGGTCCGCAAGGACCTCTCGCCAATGCGCGAGCGTCCAGGGCTGCGGAATTTCGAAATGGCCGAAGACCTTCATGAAGGTGGCGATAATTACGGCGATCATCGGCAGGATCGAGACGAGCAGCGCCACCGCCATCACCGCGAGGAACACCGGAATCCGAGCACGACCAAGTGGGGTCGGGGTTGTCCGCGCCCTTCCGGTTATGGTCTCGTAGCGTCCGCCTGTGGCAAAACGCTGCTGAAGGATCATAAAGGGCAGGGTGAAAACGATCACCAGCACTGCCAGGACCGTTGCCTGGCCGTAATCCGGGATGTCGTTATGCAGCAGATCGTAGATCTTGGTGCCATAGACGTAGAAATGCTGTGGGATGCCTAGCACGAGCTCAGTCTCGAAGGACTGCCATAGCCGGACGAAACCGAGCAGCGCCGTGATCACGATGGCGGGCCCCATCAGCGGTATGACAACGCGACGCAACGTCCGCAAAACTCCCGCGCCCGAAAGCCGCGACGCCTCTTCCAAGTAAGCATCGAGATTGCGGAAGGCGGGGATCAGGAGAATGGTCTTGATCGAGATAGCGTTCTGGCCGAGATGCACCCAGACGAGGCCCCAGAAGGTGTAGATGTCGAAAGGCCCCGTAGTGCGATGGAGGAAGGGGAGCTTACGGATCGCCTGGTTGATGAGGCCAGCCGAGGAATCGATCAGCGTTATCCAACCCATCACGACCGTGAGGCTCGGGAGGAAAAAGGACAGCCACAACAGGAACTCGATTGCGCTCCGCATCGGGAGATCGGTGCGGCCGACGACCCAGGCGAGGAGGATCGCGCTCGGCCAACTGATGACGCTGGTCGCGAGATAAAGCCGAATGGAGTTCCATATTGCAATCCAAATATCGGTATTGGCGAGAGCCTTACGCCAAGCCTCGAGGCTCCAATGCGGTGCCTGGCCGGGCGCGGCGAGCTGGAAGCTGCCGACCATCAGGAAGAGGATCGGCGCGATCACCAACGCGACGATGATCGCGAAAACGATGCCAAAGAACAACGCTCGCCCAGGCTCGTCGGAGCTCAACCGCAGGGGCAATGCCGGAGCAGATACCGTAGCCTTCAACGCTTATTCCTCGGGTTGCGGCAGAAGCCGCAGATCGCTCGCTGAAAATTCGACCGCAACCGCTGTGCCGGGCTCGGCGCTGACCGTATTTGGGACGAGCGCGCGAAGCGAGAAATCGCGCACGGCGATTCCGATCTCGCGCCAGTCGCCGCAATAGGTGGTCGTCGTGATCTGTCCTGACAAGCGGTTGAGCATGCCTCCTGTTCGTGCGCGACCCTCGCTGACGACGATCTTCGGCGGGCGGATCATCAGCAGCACCTGCGTTCCGGCCGGCGGGCAGGCATTGCCATCAAGCTTGCAGACGAGCGTGTCCTCGCCGGTCTTGACGCGGAGCAGATCGTCGCTCGCCGCGCCGGCGGCGGTCCCCCTGATGAAATTGGTCGCGCCGACGAAATCGGCAACGAAGCGGCTACGCGGTCGTTCGTAGATCTCGACTGGCGCGCCGATCTGCTCGACGACGCCGTGGCTCATGACGATGATGCGGTCCGACAGAGCCATCGCCTCGTCCTGATCGTGCGTCACATAAATCATCGTAAGCCCGGTGCGCCGCTGCAGTGCCTTGATATGCGCACGCATCTGCACGCGCAACTTGGCATCTAAATTGCTCAGCGGCTCATCGAGTAGCATTATCGCGGGTTCCATCACCATGGCGCGCGCGAGCGCCACGCGCTGCTGTTGCCCCCCGCTGAGCAAGGTCGCAGGCCGTTCTGCGAAGGAGTCCATCTCGACGAGCTCCAGCCCCGCGCATACGCGCCGACGGATTTCGGCCGGGCTGACCTTGCGGCATTCCAGCGGATAGGCAACGTTGTCGAACACGGTCATATGCGGCCAAATCGCATAGGACTGGAACACCATGCCGATGTCGCGTTTCTCCGGTGCAAGATGAATACGCTGAGGCGCAGAGCTGACGGCTCGCTCGCCAAGATAAATCTCGCCTCGGCTAATCTTCTCGAGGCCGGCGATCGCGCGCATCGTGGTAGTCTTTCCGCAACCGCTCGGACCGAGCAGGGTGAGAAGTTCGCCCCGCGTCACTTCGAAGCTCACATCATTCACCGCGCGCACGGGGCCGTAGACCTTACTGACACCGACCACCCGTGCGGCCGGCAAGTCGCCGGGACGTAACGCAACGCCGTGCATGGGGGTCAGGCTCGGCAAGACCGGGCCGGACATCATCCTTATTTCTCGATGCCCCACGTCTTGATGATCTCCTGCATCTTCCGTAGCTGAACGATCGATTCTTCGTCGCCCCAGGCAGTGTATTTCACGCCGGCCTTCAGTGCGTTATTTGGATTGGGGTCGCCCGGCTTCGTATCGAGCCGGCGGCTGTTGTTCGTGTTAAGGGTCGCGTAGAGCTGCTGGCCTTCGCGTGAAAGATACCAGTTCACGAACAGCTTCGCCGCGTTCGGATGCGGCGCATTGTTATAGATGCCGATGTTCTCATTGCCGCCGGCCCAGCCATTGCCGTGATCGCCGAACCAGGCGGTACCGTAAAGCGGTTCGACCTTCGCGCCGATTCCCTGCTTCTGCATCTGCGAAATCGGATCCTCGGGGATACCGAGCGCAATGGGCGCGCGGCAGGTGACAAGCCACTCGGTCATTTGCCGATAGTCGCGCGAGAAAAGCACGCCGTGATTCTTCAACAGGTCCTCTAGCCAACCCATTCCTTTATCGACGCTGAGCCGCCACAGGCTGCGGCTGCCGATCCCAGGCTGCAAGGGGTCGTATGTGACTATCTTGCCTTTGAACTCCGGCTTCTTCAGGTCCTCGGATTTGTTGAACGCAGCCTCGGGAACGCACTCGCGATTGACATAGCCGAGATTCATCGCGGCAAGCCCCATCGGGCTGTAGAAGTATTTCTTCGCCTTGTCGACGAAACCTTCGTCGAATCCTCCGTTCCAGTTCTTGTCGTTAAAAACGTCGGGATCGATCAACGCGTCGCGCAATGGCGCGAGTGCATTGATCGGCGGGAGGATAAATACGGTCGGATCGGTCGAAGCGATAAAGATGTCCCAGTTGTAGAGACCAGATTGCCGCTCGCGCACGACGTTCGGCAGAATCTGCGTGCCGCGCAGGGCGGTATATTCGATCTTGATCTCGGGAAAGGCTTTCTCCCAGCCCGTGACAAAGGCCTCGCGCTGCTGCGGACCGGGTGGACCGGAGACCACGACGACGCCCTCCCTGCGCGCGGCATCAAGTGTTTTGGTCCATTCCTGCTGCCACGGCGTTTGCGCGACGGCGCCGGCGGTCAAGAGCAGAAAAAGGGCGAGCGCCGCAAGAATGGAAACACCGCCCGGCTGTGTCAGTCGCCTCATCACTCCTCCCCAAGGACGCTTGGCGCGTCGTTTCGAAAGCGGCGCGGCGGGATCGATCGATCCCGGATTGATATGTGTCGCGCCGCCGTTACAGGTCTAGCGTACTCGGCGCAAATAAGTCTTCAACCTTTTGCTTCTCTTTTGTGAGACCTTGCTCGAAGGAAAAATCGACAATGGTTTGCAGCATCGCGCGATTGGCGTGGACGCCGTATGGATACGGATCGTTGCCAAAGATGGCGCGTGTCTGCGCCAGATATTCCGGGCCGAAGATCATTGCTGAGGGTATGCTTGACGCAAGGTTGTCCTGCGCGATCTCCTTCGCGGCGACGAAGGCCTTGTAGAGATTGAACGCAAGCCACGGGGATTTGCGATAGATATCGCCACGGATGACGTAAGCGTGGTTGGCAGGAATATAGCCGTGCTGCTTGAAGAAGCGGCTTCCTTCGGCGATTCGGTCCGGGAAGAGCGGTTCGACCTTGGTCCAATCGCCGCCGCGGGCGCGGATCTGAGTGGAACGGTCAATTATATTCGACTCTCGTGAGAAGGCGCGATGGGTCGGTGCTGCATCGAGCTCGTTGTTCACCAGCATCGAGGCGAGACTCTTTTCCGGCGGGATTCGGTTGAACGATATGCCTTCTGGAGGGCTGAACCCGGTCGCGCCGCCATGGCTGAAGACCTCGCTACGCTCCATATACCAATGGACCTTGTACTGCGAGACGCCGAAATCGTGCTCGAGTATGCCGCGCATCCACAGCGCCGCCGTCTGCTGATATTCGCCCACCCCAATTCGCTTGCCGATCAGATCGCCGGGCTGCTTGATACCGGAACCGACGTGATAGAAGAGCTCCATATGCATGAAGCGGCGCGAGGGGAACACCGGGATCGCGATCATGTCTATGCCGCGCGATCGCGCGATGAGATAGGAGGAGAGCGACATCTCCGCGACTTCGAATTCCTGGAAGTTGAGCTGCCGCCAGAAAGTTTCCGATGGATCGGAATGAGTGCCGACGAGTTCAACGCCTTCGACGCTCACGCGGCCATCGAAGAGCGGCTCGACGCGCTCGTTTTTCCCCGTAACGAAACCCAGGGTTAGCTTCGACATCGGCCTATACCTCGCTTGCTTTGATTCTTCACTTCAACACGCCCCATTTGGCGATGGCGGCCTGCAACGTTGCGATTTTTCGAGTGGCCGCCTCGTTGCTCCAATTGAAGTAGTTGACCGCCGGCACCATGGCGCGAGCCGGATCGGGATTGCCGGGCCTGGTATCGACCCGGCGGCTGTTGTCTTGATAGCTATCCGCATATGCCTGCTGCATATCGTGCGACAAATACCAGTTGACGAAAACCTTAGCGGCGTTCGGATGCGGCGCGTCATTGTACCAGGCGATACTCTCGTTGCCCCCGGCGCCACCCGGATTGATGTCGCGGGAATAAGCGGGCCCGACCATCACCTCGACCTTCTTTCCCAGTCCTTCTTTTTGCATCTGCTGGAGCATGTCGTTCGGGATGCCAATCGCCACCGGCTTGGTGCACGTCACCAGCCAATCAGTAATCTGACGGATGTCGCGCGAGAAGGTGATGTCCTGATGCTGAAACAGATCCTTGAGCCAGTCCTCGCTTTGGACGAGGCTGATGATCCAGGTCCAGCGGCTGCTCGCTCCCGGCCGCGACGGATCGAGCCAGGCGATCTTGCTCTTGAGTTCGGGATTCTTCAGGTCTGGAAGCTTGTTCAGGGTTGTAGACGTAACGCAGTCGCGGTTGACGAAGCCCAGCGCTTCGCCGGCCATCCCGACGGGGCTGTAGAGATATTTCTTATCATCGTCCATGAAGCCGGGAGCGAAGCCGTCGATCCAGGTCTTGTCATCGGCAAGGTCGGGCAGGATCAACGCATCGCGCAACGGCGCAAGCGCATGTATCGGGACGAGCGAAAATACCGTCGGGCTCGTTGAGGCGAGGATCACGTCCCAGTTATAAAGATTGGCCGAGCGCTCGCGCACGACCTTGTCGACGATCTCGGTGCCTCGCGCCGCCGTGTATTGGATTGCGATATCGGGAAATGCTTTCTTCCAACCCGCGACGATGGGCTCGCGCTGAGTGACACCGGGCGGGCCGGAGACGACGACGGTCCCTTCCTTGCGCGCGGCATCGAGCACGTTTTGCCAAGTTGTTTGCCGGCTTTCCTCCGCCAGAGCTTGCGCCGCGGCAATGCAGAGTACGGCGCCGAGAACGACGCCACACCAGACCCGCGTGCGCCGTTCACGCAAGGCCGTATTCTTTCCAGCGCGCGGCGACCTTCTCCATGAGCGCAGCGCTTACCTTGTTAACCGGCGGGAAGGCGACGCCCTTGAACGCGAAGGTCGCATCGATCCCCATGCCGCGGCTCGGCGGATCGAAATCGACCTCGTTGGTCTTGCGCTTCTCGCGATCGTGGACCTTGCCTAATACGACGTGCTTCTCGGGCTCGGCCGTCGAGACCACGCGCCACATGACCTCTTCCCAGTCGCGCACGTTGCAATCCTCGTCGACGACGATGATCCAGCGCCAGCGCTCGCCGGTGTTGTTCCAGATCCCATCCATGATCCGTTTCGGATCGTCCTTGTCGCGGATCTTTGCTGAGACGATCAACATGCCCATACGTCCAACTTCCGGAAAATAGACTTCTTTGATGTTCGTGAGCCCCGTCTTTTGGATCACGCGGGATTGGATCGATCCCGAACGCAGCAATTGCCGCGGATAGTCCTCGACGCGCTGGCAGATGAGGCCGTAGCTCAGCGGGTTTTTGCGATGAGTGATGCAAGTGATCTTGATGACAAAAGCTTCTTTGTTCTCACCGTAGAAGCCGGTGGACTCGCCATGGGGGCCTTCTTCCGTGCGCGCATGGGGAATGACCTCGCCTTCGATGATCATCTCGGCATGTGCAGGCACTAGAAGATCATTTGTCTCGCATTTGACGAGTTCGGTCGGCGCGCCGCGCCAGCCGCCGGCCGCCTCGTATTCCATCGAATGGTCTTTCCCCGGTGCGACCGGGCTGCCGGAAGCGAGGGTCAGCAAAGGATCCATTCCCATCACGATAGCGACGGGGGTCGCCAAGCCGTTCTTCTCATTGTCGAGAATATGATCGCCCCCGCCGGCGCCGGTCGAGGATTGCCGGCCTCGCAAACCGCCCGCCATCGAGAGCGTCTGCTTATCTTTGATCATCACGCGGTAGGATCCCATGTTGAGATCGCCCGTGAGCGGATCGCGCGTGACGAAACCCGAGGTTGTTCCGAGATAACGCCCACCGTCGTGTTCGTGCCAGCAGGGCGTCGGCACCATGTCGATGTCGACGTCCTCGGCTTCGATAATGACGTCTTTGCAGTATCCCGTGTTGAGAACGATCGACGGGATACGCACATCCATTCCCGTAACGACGCGCTGGTGAATCTTCTCTTCGTCGGCCTCGGTGTTGAAGGCGACGGCGAGTTGCTTCGTCGTCGAGATGATGTTGACCGCCAAGGGCATGCCGTCATAGCCGTTGATGTTCTCGAACAGCAGGGCCGGGCCTTTTTGCTCGAGCGAGCGCGCGGCAATGGCGCCGATCTCGAAGCGGAGATCGACCGGCGCCGTGATGCGGTGCAGCAACCCCTTCTTTTCGAGAAGTTGGAGATATTCCCGCAGGTCTTTGTGCCCGACATAAGGGTTTTGCTGGCGATCGGCCTCTGCCATGTTCCTTCATCCTCCCATGATGTCTCTGTCGCCGCGCTTGCCGCGCCTCGAGTCGGATTTCTCCGGCATTCTGCCCGATCTGGCCCGAAAACGGAACCTGCAGGCGCGTATGGAGGATCGCGACCTGGTCTTATTTGCGAAGCACGCGGCGAGGCCCTTGCTGCGATTTGGTCCTGCATTGGAATAGAGCGATCCTCCACCGATCCGGTTGACAATCAATACGCCACCCGCTGGAGTGCGGCGGTGCCGCCCGTCAGCTCGCCGCCCAATTCGACAAACGCCACCAAAGTCTGCGCCCGCATGCGCGAGGCAATCCTCACTGGCGCGCTGCTGCCGGGGCAGAAACTCCCTATCGATGTAATGGGCAAGCGTTTTGAGGCCGGTGCCACGCCTGTGCGCGAGGCACTCAATCGTCTCACGGCCGAAGGGCTGGTGACGTTCCGCGATCTGCGCGGCTTCTATGTCGTCGATCTCGATGCGGACGAGCTTATCGAGCTGTTCGATACAAGGACGCGCTTCTTCGCCTTCATCATCCGGGAGGCGATCTCGCACGGCGACGCCGCCTGGGAAGAGAAGGTCGTCATCGCCTTTCATCGTCTCTCCAAGACACCGTGGTCGACAAGCAAGGAGCATTTCGATCTCAATCCCGATTTCCTCAACCGCCTGCATGCTTTTTACACCGCAGTCTTCTCGGGCTGCGGCTCGCGCTGGCTCGTCGATTTCGGGCTGCGCTTGCTGCATGAAAGCGATCGCTTCTTTTGGATTGTCATGAAATCTAAATTTGAGACCAATGAGCCGCAGCCGATGTTGCGCTCGATCGTCGAGGCGATCCTCGCGCGTGACGCGGAGCGCGCGGTGCAGCTGTCGACCACCCTGCAGGAGCATGTCGGCACGACGATCATTGCCGCGCGCAAAGCGGGGACGGAGCGCAAAACCGGACGCTTGCGCAAGGCCTCGCGCGCCGCCGACAAGACGACGACCTAAGCTTCCTGATGGCGTAGCGGTACTTCCGAGCCAATTGCCGCGCTCTCGAGCAGTCCGAGACAGATTTCGAGCGTCGCCTTGCCCCAGTGCCCGTCCGGAAACGGAGGTCTGTTCTCGGCAATGGCGGCAGCGAGCTCGGCTACGTCACGATGGATGGAGGGCTCGGCATCGCAGGGAACCTCGCGCTGCCCATGTTGATCGTAGACAAAGATTCCGTTCGGCGATTGTCGGAGAACACCGCGCTCGCAGGAGACGATGGTCAGCCCGTAGAAAGGCTGATGCCGCTCTGCAGGGCTGGAACGCACGCGTTTCGCGTAGCGCAGTTCCGGCGACACCGGGCCTGCCGTCCGGCGACCACCATAGCGCGGTGCTCGCTGCTCGCCACCCTCGCCGATGTCCCAGGTGAGCTCCGACACATTGAAATAGCCGTAAGCGTTGTAAACGAGGCTCGCCGCTGCGTCATCGAACGCGAGCAAGGCGCTGTAATTTCCTTCCGTCGGGAAATTCGAGTCGGCGCGCCCAACCATGCCGCGGATCGACCGCGCCGGCCTACCCACGAGATAGCGTACGATGTCGACCTGATGGGGCGCCTGGCGATAGCAGATGCCGCCTCCTTGGCCTGTATCCACTTCGGCGAAAAGACGCGGCCGCTGCAGCCAGTCGTTATAGTTCCAGCTCGCGATCTGGATAACGCGGCCGAGTAGCCCGCCATCGATGATCTCGCGCAGCTTGCGCACCGGCGCCTGTGCCAGCTTCGAATGACCCAGAAGAAGCTTCACCTTACTCGCTGTGGCGGCTTCGATCATGCGATCGCATTCCGCGAGCGTCAGCGCCATCGGCTTCTCGCAAATTATGTGCTTGCCGGCATTGGCGGCGATCACCGCCTGCTCTGCGTGGAACTGGTTTGGCGTCGCGATCCAGATCGCGTCGACATCGGCGCGCGCCAGCTCCTCGACGGTGGCGAAAGCGGGAACGCCGTAAGCTGCGCTGGCCGCATCCCGCGCATCGGTCCGGAGATCGGCCACGCCAGCGACGACCGCGTGCGAATTTCCTTTGAGAGCGGGCAGAATCATTCCCGCCGCGTTACCGAGGCCGACAATTCCGATCTTCAACATCCTGGCGATCCTTCATGGTATATGCCCCCGGCGACTGAATCATCCATGATACCGCCTCTTAGTAGAAATCATCGATGATTCTTGTGGTCAGGCGCGCACCGGACTTGTAATGTCGCGCAGGGAAGGGAAGGAACGCCGATGCTGACGGAAGAGCAAAACCGCATTCTCACCCAAGTCGGGCCCGGAACACCGGGCGGCGAATTGCTGCGCCGCTATTGGCATCCCGTTGCCGTCGCGCGCGAGCTGACGCCGGAGGCACCAACCATGTTGCGGCGGGTTCTGGGCGAGGATCTGGTGTTGTTCCTCGACACGAGCGGCCGGCCTGGACTCGTCGCCGATCGCTGCCCCCATCGGGGCGCATCGCTCTATTACGGCCGCGTCGAGAAACGAGGCATTTCCTGCGCCTATCACGGCTGGCTGATCGATTGCGCGGGCAAGGTGCTCGAGACGCCGGCCGAGAATAGCGACAACCTCCAGCGCACGGTCCGCACGACCGCGTACCCGGTGCAGAAATTCGTGGGCTTTTACTGGGCCTATATGGGCCCTCTGCCGGCGCCCGTGCTGCCGAAATATGACATCTTCATGCGGCGCGACGGGCGTCATCGTATCACCGCCTATCCGCGGCTCGACTGCAACTGGTTCGTCGCTGCGGAGAACGGGGTCGATTCCACGCACCTTCAGCTTCTGCATCAGGAGCCGCCCAACGCGAAATACAAGCCAGCGGATTCGACGCGTGGCTATATCGATGACATCGTCAGCAGCGAATATTACAAGACCGATTACGGCATTATGAAGCGCCGCACCTATCACGGCGGCACCATCGATGAGCATCCGTTGATTTTCCCGCTTTGGCTGCGCACGCGCTCGTCGGTCTGGCTGCGAACACCGATCGACGACGAGCACACCCATCACTGGGTGCTCGACTTCAAGAAGGCCGATCCGCCGAGCGACGAGATCGAGGTCGAGTACCTCGCTCCGTTCAAGGATCCCCCTGACGCTGTCCATCCCGTCGCGAAGTTCGAGCGCTTGCCGAAGAGCGGCTGGCCGCTCTCCGAGGATGTGGTGATGTGGGAGACGCAAGGCCGTATTGCCGATCGCACGAAGGAGCATCTCGGTGCGTCGGACAAGGGCGTCGCGCTGCTGCGGCGCATCATGTTCGAGGAGATCGAGCGCGTGCAGCGCGGCGAGGATCCGCTCGGCGTATTCCGCGAGGAGCGGATCATTGATACGAATTTCGACAAGAGCATCACCATGACCTACCCGACAGGCCATGTCGCAAAAACAGTGCCGGTCTAAAATAAACGTTGGGATGGAGGAAAATATGAGGGGCATCCTGCGCGGCTTCGCCGCGGCGCTCTTGCTGACCATGGGTCTGATCGGCAGTGCCGCGGCCGCCGATGAATCGGCGGCTTCTTCCAGTACCGCGAAATATTTCACGGGCAAGACCGTTCGCATCATCGTGGGCTTCGCAGCGGGCGGGGGGACCGATATCCAGGCGCGACATTTCGCTTCGCGCTGGGGCGATTTCATTCCGGGCAAGCCGCGTGTCACGGTCACGAACATCACGCCCGATATCGCCGCAACGAATCTGGTCTATGAAAGCAAGCCCAACGGGCTGACTCTCCTATTTGCGCCCTCGGCCTATGTCGTCGAGCAATTTATCGACGCGCAGGCGAAGTTCGACATGTCGAAAATGCGCATCATCGGCTCGCATAACGGGTCGAGCAGCATTTTGCTGGTGCGCAAGGACTTCCCCTACAAGACGATGAAGGAGAATGTCGGCGGCAAGACGGTCATGCGGGTTGGCGCGATCCGCCCCGATTCCGGCTTCACCATGCGCCTCGCAGCGATGTCGCAATGGCTCGACATCCCGCTGAAATTCGTCTCCGGCGTCGCCGGCACGTCACAAGGGTTGATCGGTCTTGAACGGAACGACATCGACGGCTACCTCGCCGGTGGTGGCGGCGGTCCCTGGTATTCCCTGCCTTTCATTCGCCCCGGCTGGTTCAAAGATGGAACGGTACGGGCGTGGGGCAATCTCGGCCCATCCGATGTGAAGATCGGCCCAAATGCCGAATTGCCCGCACCCGATGTGCCCTACGTAACGGATCTACTGAAAGATCCGCATCAGAAGGAACTCTACGACATCTTCGCAAAGGTCGATGCCGGCTACGGCAAGGTGCTCATGGCGCCGCCCAAGACGCCGGATGCAGTGGTCGACGCTCTGCGTCAATCCTATGCCGCGCTACTGCAGGATGCGGCCTTCCGCAAGAAGCTCGAAGAGATCATGGGCGAGCCGACGAAGATCACGCTGGGAGATGCCATCGAGCCCGATCTGCGGCGCTTGGTGAAAGCGTACGCCGACCACGCGAAGGAATACGAGCAGTGGATCGAATGGGCGAAGGCGCGTTTCTGAGCTAGGCCGCTACACTCGGGAAGCAGTCTGTGCTCCAAACCATCGTCTCGGGCCTCGCGCATCTCGCCACCTGGAGCTATTGGGGCGCGGTGCTGGCAGGTGTCGGCTCGGCGGTGCTCGGCATCATTCCCGGGGTCGGCACGCCGTTGATGCTTGCGATCGCGGTGCCATTCGTCGTCCTTACGATCAACGATCCCTTGGTCGGCATTGTGCTGCTCGCGACCATCGGCGGCGTCGCCAACACCCTCGATACCATTCCATCCGTATTGATGGGCTATCCCGGTGTCGCGACGCAGGTGACTTTCCTCGAGGGCCATCAGCTCGCGCGTCGCGGTCTTGCGGCGCGTACCCTCGGCACAATCTACACGGTCTCCGCGATTGGAGGACTCGTCGGCGCGATCGCGCTGGTGATCGTCATTCCAATCATCCGCCCCTTCATCCTCAATTTCAGCTATGCCGAGATCGCGGCGATGGCGATATTTGGCGTCGCCATGGTTTCGATGCTGAGCCGCGGCGCGATGGTCAAAGGCATCGCCGCGGGGCTGTTCGGCATTCTCCTCAGCACGGTCGGCACCCATCACGGCACCGCGACAGAGCGATATACTTTCGGCCTTCTCAGCCTGATCGAAGGCTTGCCGCTGATCTCGGTAATGCTCGGCGTCTTCGCCTTGCCCGAAGTCCTTGATCTCTGCGTCACCCGCCAATCCGTCGCCGCGAAGGAAACCACCTTGGTATCCAATCGCGAAGTGTTCGCGGGCGCGCGCGAAGGGCTGCGCTATTGGCGGATCACCTTGCGCCATTCAATCATCGGGGTGTTCTTTGGGATGGTGCCGGGCCTCGGCAGCGCGGTGATCGACTGGTTGTCCTATGCGGTCGGCGTCGCGCTCGCCAAAGATAAGTCGCAATTCGGCAAAGGATCGATGGAGGGCGTCGTCTTCGCCGAAGCGGCCCAGAATTCCAAGGAGGGCGGCCAGGCGATTCCGACGCTGGCCTTCGGCGTACCCGCCGGCATCGCCTGGATTTTCGTGCTTGCGGCGATGCTGGCCTATGGCATCGCGCCCGGGCCGCAGATGCTCGGCCAGCATGCCGACATCACCATCATGCTCGCGGTCAGCTTCGGGATCGGCAACTTCCTGGTCACGCTGATCGGACTTTTGCTCACCGGCCAGCTGGCGAAGCTGACGCTCATTCCTTACGCCGTGATAGCATCGGTCATCATCCCACTGTCCTTCCTCTCGGCCTTTCAAGCGTCCGACGGATGGGCCGGCATTCTCGTCCTGCTGCTGTTCACGCCGCTCGGCCTCGCCATGAAAGCGTGCAAATGGCCGCGCCCGCCGCTGATCCTGGGCTTCATTCTCGGCTCGATCATCGAGCAGAATCTGCAGAGCGCG